>NZ_JBXSQH010000002.1:0-384162 GCF_057063525.1 Gilliamella sp. X-46
AACACCTTGGTTTTGTGACGGGTTTTAGTCCTTCAATGCCTTTTCTTCTATATAAATTTACCCAACATTCAACTGTATTAGCAGGCATTTGGAAGCGTCGGGCGGTTAAACCATAACCATCATTACTATTGAAATAATGTTCAATAACTTGTTTTTTAAAATCGAATGTATATTTTTTTGCCATAATTTTATTCCCAAAAGTAGATTTAAACAATCCAACTTTTGGGGGGCAGTTCATCGCTTTAATTCCCTAACTCGGACGTGGTCACTGTGGCTATTTTGTTCACCAAAGGTCAAAACGTCCGAAACCTTGCCGTACTATAAATAGACCACAAACTTAAACCGCCACAGCGCAACCCTAAGGGAAAACGCCCCAACTGACGCGGGGGCGTTATTCTTTGTTAGATTGTCCTCTCAGGCACCATAACCACCCCCGCGGCCCAAGGATTAAGGACTAAATGCTAAAAACTAAGGTGTGACACAAATGCCATATTCGTAGCTGCTGCCAGGGGAGAGGTAGGCACTGCCGCTGGGAAAGATTTTGAAGACATTTCCACCTGATACGTCGCTTGTCAAGAAGGAGCCGTAGAAGAAGCCCACATCAGCGTAGTCGTACATGCGGCCCCACTCCGTGAAAAAACCAGCACCTATGTGACGCCGGTAACCATTAAAACCTGAGGATGGCGCGGCGCCATTTATGCTATCTCGACATGGGAAATAATTATTATCTACACCACACATCGCGTTAGTTAAATCACTTGCCTGTGCCAAACGATAACCCAAACTTCGACACCAAGATATTTGCTCAGACCGACTAGCGCTTTTATTACCCCGATGGACGAACCACTTCTTTAATACAAATCCATACTTCACCTCATTACCATGACTATCCCTACCGACTAACTCAAAGGTCTGTGGCAAAGAGGGGACGGTAATTCGACTAGGACTACTTGAACTTATCTGAGAACTACTAGCCCTAGGACCGATAAACTTAAGTCGTATAACACCTTTTCCTCTCTTATCAGGAAAAATCCATCCTTCACTAGGTACAGCACTAATCATAACAGCCCTTATGTTACCACGAGTAATAGGTTGAGACCATGTTACCTCTCCACTTACGAGCAAATCAAAATACAAGTCAGCAGCACCCGTTGTCGGAAAGTTTCGGTCATAAGATGATGGATTTGTAGACTGAACTAAAAAGCCCTCAGTAGGACTCCATATGTTAGCTGGGCCTGCATGGAGAGGATCATCATAATAATCAGTTGTGCCACCATACAACAAATTCGGCCTTACGTGACAAACACGATGACCACCATACGGATTAATATAATAATTTACCGTAGCTCCACTGAAACTTGTCCTATTAGGAACCCCGTACCGTGTTTGTAAATATCCCCCTGTACTACTTAAAGTTACCCTATAAGGAGCATTACATATATCCAATGCACCGTTACGATTAACAGTATTGCCATCCTTATCCCTAAACGATACCGATATACTCCCCGATGCGGTAACACTATTAGCACCCTGTCCATCCCCATCATCATCACGCCAATAATTATATCGAGTGATTAAATCACTTATACTCACTGAAC
The DNA here is from genome assembly GCF_057063525.1 of Gilliamella sp. X-46. NCBI lineage: Bacteria > Pseudomonadati > Pseudomonadota > Gammaproteobacteria > Orbales > Orbaceae > Gilliamella > Gilliamella sp. X-46. The sequence goes on from NZ_JBXSQH010000002.1 coordinate 1,599, forward strand.
TAACCGATGACGGGACTATCATATCTATATGACTTAAATTACTCCCAACATACGGCAAACTTATTGGATTTCTTGAACTTGATGTATTAGTAGACGGCGTGATGACTTGACCATCCTGCAACTTAATAGACAATAAACTATCTGTTGATATTGCCTTTGTTCGACCACCGTCGAACGTTAAATACGGCGGAGTACCTTCAATTGCTCTTGATGTATGTGCCGTTAATGCCACAGAACCCTGTGTATATGACAATAACAACAATGGCGCAAAGAATAATGCCGATTTAAATAACAATGAAGCTCTAAACCATAATGGCGGCTTGAATACTAATGGCGGTCTTAATAACCACTTGGATATCGACGATAATTTTGCCGAAGAAGTTGCCGAAGAGCCCGCCGAGAACATCGCCAGTAAAGACCTCGATGACGGCGTCCATTTCGCTACGCGAAATGACCTCGCTGATGAAAATAAGAACTGTGTCTGTTTTAGACTACGGTGATATTGAAAAAGATTTTGGGCGTAGGTTTGGCAGGCCAGATGCCAGATGCCAGATGCCATAAATGGTAACGCATTTCGATTATCCTGTCAAGTAATTTTTTGTTTTATTTACACTTTTTATAACTGACTGCTCGACTGACGAGCTTTCCCTTGCTTTTAAAGCGCTTAAATTATAACCGCTTGAGTAATAATGCGCTAGCTTTTTTGTTAAATATTTGTAAAGTTTTGTTAAGTTGATAAGGTTGAGCTTTTGTTGGCGTGTTTTGGGGAATGGTTTTGGTGATTGTTTTCGGTTAAAATCGACTTAATCCCCCCTCAAAAATCGGTCAGAAAAGGTATTGATTTTATTAAAGTTTTTATTTTTTATTTGGCGAATAAATAGAAAAAGTCTTGTTTAGGCTTTATTTAGTTTTTGTAATATGAGGAATAAATGCGTTATTAAGATTTGGAGCGGGAAACGAGGTTCGAACTCGCGACCCCGACCTTGGCAAGGTCGTGCTCTACCAACTGAGCTATTCCCGCTTATTGAGGTGCTTCGAAAGAAGTGGTGAGCATTATACAAAAAAATTTGTATCTAGCAACCACTTTTTGCCATTATTTTTTATCTTTCCAACTAAGTGATTCAAAAACGCCAAATAGGAACAGACGTAGTACTTTGAATTTGTCTTGTTGCTTTTCTTGCTTGGTCATGGTTGAGCTTAGGAACCATGCTTGTAAGCCGTGGGTAACCACAAAGGCAATTAAGCCTATATTGGCAACAATATTGGCTGGTTTTGGATAAGGGCAAATTAGGTTAAATAATAAAAATAACCACATTAACGAATATAAGGTTTTGCCAATAAAGATGAACATTAATTATCTTCCCGTATAAAAAGGTAGCTGTGAACTTGGCCGGCGGTTTTTTCGCGATGTAAGTGCCAGTTATTTGGAATATAGGTTGTTAGGTCGTGCTCGATTTCTGCTTCAATATAGATATAAGCCGATGGTTTGAGCCAGTTGTTGTGTTCAAGTAGGCTAACCGTTTTTGCGACTAAGGAGTGGTGAAACGGCGGATCGATAAATACAATATCAAACTGTTTGGATGCAGGTTTGTTAAGCCACGCGAGGGTGTCGGTGTGATAAATGTCGATAGCATCGCTCGCAATTAACTGTTTGTTTTTGTTGAGTAGCTGGGCAACTTGTTTGTCTTTTTCCAGCAAGGTGACACTTGTAGCGCCCCTTGATGCGGCTTCAAAGCCGAGAGATCCGCTACCAGAAAAACAATCCAAGCAATGACTGCCTTGGATAACTGGCATTAACCAGTTATATAAGGTTTCTTTGATGCGGTCTGTGGTTGGACGTAGTCCTTGTTTGTCAAGCACCGATAATTTTCTTCCACGCCACTTTCCGCCAATAATTCTGATTGAACCATTCATGTTAAATCCTTTATCAGAATAGTTCTGATGTATTGCCTTCAGAGTCGATGACTTTGGTGCCTACTTCTTGTGTTGCATAACCCGTTGGCTCAGTGCCCTTTATAAAATATTCTGACATGGTTTTTGAACCTGAGTTTGGTAATAATCCTGTTTTTTGATCAATCGTGACCGAAATAACATTTTCAGGTTTGACATCTTCTTTTACGGGAACATCTTTTAGGGCAACTTTCATATAATCGACCCATACTGGGTTTGCCGTTACGGCACCGGCTTCGGCTCGGAATGTTCGGCCTAAATCACGTCGGTGGTCATCAAACCCCATCCAAACAGTGGTAACAATATTACCACCAAATCCAGAAAACCAAACGTCTTTAGACGAGTTAGTGGTACCTGTTTTACCGCCAACGTCTTTTCGGCCTAGTGCTTTTACGCGCCATGCAGTTCCTTGCCAATCTGAGCCTCCAAATACGATAGATCGAAGTCCATCTTTCATGATATACGCAATGCCACTATCGACTGTGTGTGGGGCATATTTTGGTGTGGTATCTGTATTTTTTTCGTCTGGATTGATGTCAGGTAATACTAAATTGTCGTCAGCTTTAAGGTTAGCTTGTTCTGGCTCTTCGCTATCTGATTCGTTTGATTCATTTTCGACACTGTCTAATGCCACAGATTTAGTACCCGCTGTGCCGATATCGTCATGACAGTCGTGACAAGCAATCACAGGTTGATGTTGATATATGGTGCCTGCACCATTGTTGTATTCTATCTTTTCAATCAAATATGGCGTAATTAGGTAACCGCCATTAGTGATAACAGAATAAGCTCTTGCAACTTGTAGTGGTGTAAACGATGCCGAACCTAACGCTAATGACTCGTTATGCGAGATGTTTTCTTTAGGGAAGCCAAAACGCTCTAAATACTCTGCTGCATAATCGATCCCTATAGCGCGCAATGCCCTGACCATCATTACATTTTTAGACATTCCAAGGCCGATTCTTAACCGTAATGGCCCCGCATAAGTTGGCGGTGAATTTTTGGGGCGCCATGTTTCACTACCCGTTGAGCGGACAATAGGTGCGTCATTGAGTAGTGTCGCCATTGTCAAACCTTGCTCTAAAGTGGCGGTATAAATAAATGGCTTTATGTTCGAGCCTAATTGCCTTAAGGCTTGTGTAGCGCGATTAAATTTGCTTAAGTTAAAATCGTACCCCCCAACAATGGCTTTGATTGCACCATTGTCGGAATCAAGTGATACAAGTGCAGCATTAACCGCTGGAATTTGTGCGAGTCCCCAGTTGTCGTCCGATTTTTTAACCCAAATAAGCTGCCCTACTTTGAGAGTATCCGACACTTTTTTCGGGAATGCGCCTTGTCGTGAGTCACTAATAAATGGACGTGCCCATTTCATATCTTGGTAGCTAATAGTAATATTACTTTTATCGGTTAATACAGCGGTGGCTTCTTTATCTGATACGGCCATGATCACCGCTGGGCACATGCCGCTATAGCATATATATTTGTTAAGTGTTTGTTGGATCTTTTCAGGATCCCATGCCGTTTCATTCGGTTGCCATAGGACTTTTTCAGGACCACGGTAGCCATGTCTGATGTCATAATCGATAATATTTTTTTGAACCGCTTCTGTCGCCGCTATTTGGTCAGTTTTTGAGATAGTCGTGTAGACTTTGTAGCCGTCGGTGTAAGCATTTTCGCCAAATTTATCATACATAAATTGACGCGCCATTTCGGCAACATAAGGCGCTGAAAATTCGATTTGTGGCGAGTGATAACTTGCGCTAAGCGGTTTTTTAATGGCTTCATTATATTGTGCTTGGGTAATATAGGATTGATCTAACATACGTCCTAAAACCCAATTACGTCTAGTTAGTGCACGATCTGGGTGAGCAATTGGATTATATGCCGATGGTGCATTAGGTAAACCTGCTAATAAGGCTGCTTCGTCAATGGTTAATTGATCTGGGGTTTTGCCAAAAAATGTGTAAGATGCTGCAGCAACGCCATATGCTCTTGAGCCAAAGTTGATCATGTTAAGGTATAAAGCCATGATTTCTTCTTTTGATAGCTCTTTTTCCATGCGGATAGCAAGGATGATTTCTTTGGCTTTACGTGCGATGCTCTTTTCAGGCGTTAGGAAGAAGTTTTTCGCGACTTGTTGAGTAATGGTACTACCGCCTTGAGAAAATCCTTTATGCTTCAAACCAATATACATCGCTCGAACAATACCAATCGGGTCAATACCAAAATGTTCGTAAAAACGGGCATCTTCTGTTGCAATAACTGCGTTAACCACCATTGGAGGGATTTCGTTATATTTTAATGGTGTTCTGCGTCGTTCACCAAAAATAGCAATTAATTCACCGTCTTTGCTTAGCACTTGCATTGGTGTTTGTAAGCGAATATCTTTTAATGTTGCAACGTCGGGAAGTTCCTTTGAATAATAAGCATAACCAGCAATGCCAATAACTAAAGCACAAAGAAATAAACCGATGAATAATTTTAGAAGCAATTTCAAAACTCTAACAAATATCACAAATCTTTCCTATATTCATTTTAAGGCAAAATAGTGGCATCAGAATTTTCTGCGCCAATATTCATCAACCTTTAGGTAAGGATCTTCATTTTGGCATTTCAAAAAATGCGAATGTTTGATCTCTCATTGATTAAATCACACAAAATTGTGGGCATTATCTCCCATCTTTTGTTTTATTTTAAGCAATTTTTATCAGGATCATGAAATAATTCTATTTTAACTTAGTAGAGCAAGCATTATGTGGAGCACACAACTTAGCATATCAAAGCAACAATTATGCATTGCAACGCTTTTTTATTCAGTGCTAATAATACTTTGTTGCGTTTTGTTTGCTGATACGACTTTAAATTGTTATACCTTTATTATCATTCCATTATTGATAATAGAATGGTGGCGCTGTCTATACTATTTGCAAACAATTAAAGGCGAATTTGCGTTATTTCACTATATCAATCAACTATATTGGCACAAACAGCGCTGGTATTTGATGCATAAACCATTGATATTCCGTTATGTTGTTATTTTAAATCTAAAATCTCGACACGATGGTAAACATGGTACACTTTGGTTAATGATTGATAACTTTCAGCCTCATGACTGGCGAACATTACGTTATTATCTAAAACAAATTGAATTAAATTGATGCAACCCCATATTTTATTAAAAATTTGTCTGAAAAAGCCTTTTCACTAATGCGATTTTTTAATCCAGTATTGGTATGGTTCAGATTCCATTTGCGATGAGAGTAATTCGTGATCCATATGGCGACAAAAGCTAGGTACATCACGAGTTGTGGCAAAGTCATCAGCAATAACATGAAGAACTTGCCCTATGGCAAGTTCTCGAATGGCTTTTCTTATTAACATAATCGGTTCAGGACAACGCAATCCAAGCGTATTGAGTTCTTTGTCGATAGTTATATTCATTTTAGTCTATTTGATAATTATAAAAATAGTTTACTTAGGTAATGAGGCACGGCATCTTGTGCATTTGAGCCGATAACCTCTAATTCTGGCAATAATGCCTTTAATTCAGAGCTACCGTTTTCCATTATACATCCTTTACCGGCGGCTTTTAACATTTCGTAGTCATTCATGCCGTCACCAAAAGCAATGCTGTCTTTTAAACTGTAACCCAATTTTTCAACCACTTTTTTTAATGCACTACCTTTAGAGACGTTTTCGGCCATGACTTCAAGGCAGTTTAATGTTGAAAAAGCAACACTAATTTTATTGCCAAATTTTGCCTCTAATCGATTTTTTAACTGAACAAGGTGTGGGTAAAGTGCATCATCGGTCGTCGTAAAATAAATTTTAGCAATATCATCGGTTGAAAAATCAAGTGGATTAAATAATTGATAAGTGAACTGTGTATCTCGAAAAAATTCTAATGAAAATGTATCTTCTTTATTAATTAACCAATCATCACCACGATATACATGTGTATAAATTAATGGGTCATCCATACTCATTTGGGCAATTTCACTAGCAAGCGATGGAATAATACTTTGGCTAAAGACTAAATTACCTTGGCTATCATGCACTCTTGCCCCATTTGAAGTTATCATAAAAGCATCAATTTCCATATTTTCGCGCATTTGGGCGACATCAATATGGTGCCTTCCTGTTGCAAAAACAAAATGAATGTCTTTTTTGCGTAATGCTTGAAGAACTTGTTTGGTATAAGGTGATAAGCTATGTTCAGGAGTTAATAAAGTCCCATCTAAATCGGAAGCAACAACATGCATAATATTCTCTACTTTTATAATAAATTGTAATAATAATGGCTAAAAATAATATACTTTGAACAATAATTACATATCAAAGCAAAGGCTAAAACAAGTTAAAGTATGATACAACTCCGTTAACATTTACTCAACCAATTGTGGCGTAATAAAAATAACTAACTCGCGTTTTTGTTGTTTTTTGCTGTTGTGTTTAAACAAATTGCCAATAACAGGCATATCACCAGCACCAGGAACTTTGCGGTTATTGTTAGTATTAACTTGTTGAAAGATCCCCCCTAAGACGACAGTTTCGCCATTTTTTATTTGCACTTGTGTTTTGATTTCTTGGGTATCAATCGCTAACGCTTCACCACCATCGCTACGTTTTATTGAGCGCCCTGCCGTATTTTGTGTAATATATAAATCTAAAATCATACGATCATCAGACACTATTTTGGGCGTCACTTCTAGCCCCAATACCGCGGGCTTAAATTCAATTGATGTCGCCCCATTGCTACCACTAGATACCTCGTAAGGAATTTCGGTACCTTGTTTTATTGAAGCCATGTTTTGATTAGCGGTAAGTAAATTAGGACTAGCGATGATTTCAAGTTGATTTTCAGATTCAAGTGCTGATAGTTCTAAATTAAGCAAACTGCCCGATAGTTTTGCTAAATTAAACCCCACCGAGGTAGTAGGATGTGCCACACCAAGGCCAACATCGAACTTATCGAATAATTGTGATGACTTGCCGGTGTACCCCCATTTAATACCGAGCGCTGACATACTTTCATCACTCATGGTGACAATATGCGCTGATATATGGACTTGAGGCATGGGTTTATCCAGTGCTTTGATTAATTTTTCGATCTGGTTAAATTGTTTGGTTAGATCGGTGACAATGAGCGAGTTAGTCCGTTTATCGTGTGTGACCTTTCCCCTTTCTGATAATAGCCCTTGCTGTTGAATTGTTTCGATTAAGGTAGTTGGATCAGCATGATTAATAGCTATTGATAACGAATTAAGCGGTTGGTTGAGTTCTTGTTCTTTTTGCGCTAATTGTTGTTTTTGCATTAAAATATCTGGATCGGGCGCTTTGGATACGAACAGAATATTATCATCAATTTCAGCTTGTAAATTTGCTGAGTTTAATACAATTTTTAACGCTTTATGCCAATTAACATTGTTAAGTTTAATGGTCTGCTTGATTGCTACATCTTCTGACATGACTAAATTCATTTGCTGACTGTCGGCTAATGCCTGTAGGATAATGGCAATATCCGTTTGGTAAAATGTCATTGAGATATTGTTTTGCTGTTCTACATTTAATGATTGATCAATATTGGCATGACTAGCATTTATACCAATCATAAAAAAAATAGAAATAATTGCGTTTGCCAAATTGATTTTGGCTTGAGTAAATCGGCTAATATAGTGGTTTAGCCGTTGTTTTTGGATATTGTTGTTATTCATTGAGAGGCATTGTCCATGATACAGTCTGATGGCAATAATTAGGTAAATCGGCTTGCCAAATAATTTTGTCGTTAAGTAAAGATTGCATATGCCAAGGAAACAAAATGTTTGGCACTGTGTCATCGGTTATCGCTAGCCACTGATTATCAGATGATAACCAAATTTGCTGATAAGGTTGATCAATCTGTTTCATCATCCCCCTAAAATGCCAAATTTGGATCTGCTCAAGCAATTGTTCGGTTTGTTCACTGCATGAAACCGAATAATAGGGTTGAAACGGATCTCGTTCTAAAGGAACATTAGCCTTAAGGTCAAAACAGATAAAAAAGCATAAACCGATGTATTGATATATATAACGTATCATTCGTTATCCTTTTTGAACAATAACGTAAACATGATCTGTAACTGTTGATCTTGTTTGCTGATTTTTAAATTTTGAAAATCAAGAAAATAAAAATCATCCATCAATGACGCAATCAAATTCATAAAATCAAAAAATTGACCATTTAACTCAATATCCCAATTAACGGTTTGGGCTGTTTGATAGCGCTTAAAGGAACTCAACACGAGGTGATGTTGTTCGATCATTTGTGCAAGATCTTGTTCTGATATTAAACTATATAAACTATTTTTACTTGTCTGATAACGCTTCACTTTTGCTTGTAGTAACTCCGTTTCAGTGATTTTTTGCTGATATGTGTTGCTTTTTAATTTTGCTTGTTGCTCAATATCGTGAATAAAAAATAGATAAATCATCACAGAAACCGCTAAACAGCATAAAACAGACACCAAATATTGTTGCCAAATAGGGCGATAAAAAAAATCACTGTTCATTTAAACGCATTTCCATTTCAAAAACTAAGCTGGTTTTATTAGATGAGACGCTATTTATTTGGCTGTTACTGATATTTTTTAGCGTTAACAGATTTTGATTAAACTTAGTCAATTCAACATAACTAAAGCTTTGTCCGTCGATCCTGATTTTTTGTTGTTCATAATAAAAAGAGTCTATCCAAATGACAGACGGTAACTGCGCCGAAAGTAACAATAAAACATCTTGAATCTGTTTGTGGCTTAATGATGGGTTAGGTAAATAATGAGATAATTCAGCAGTGAGCTTTTGCACTACCTCTTGCTGTTCTAACAATTTTTGGTCGTAATGTTGTAGCTCATTTCGGGCTTGAATCCAAAGATAACAGAGCAAACAACTAATTATGCCAATTAAACTAGCAACCACGTAGGTTAATTGTCGCTGGTGCTTTGTTTGCTTTTCTTGACGCCATGGTAAAAAATTAATTTTGGAATTATCGAATCGATAACCGGCAAATGTTAATAATAGTTCATGCTTTTTAAAAAGATTAATCCAACTTTCAATATAATCGCGTTCAACGATCATCACGGTAACATGTTTGTTTTGTTTAGTTGGATAAACAAAGTCAAAAAGTACCTTTTTAGCAGGCAATTGAAATAATTTATAAATGTTAGCTTCAACATATAAAATCAATTCACTTAATTTTAGCTTTACATCGGGTAAGGCTAGTTGTTGCGTTTGAATTAAGTTGATATCTAAATTAAGTTCGTATTGTGTGCGCCTAGTAAATTTTTTTTGTAACTCACCAATGAAAAATTCAATATCTGCGGCATTTTGATAATTAAATGCAATTAGGTCATCATTAATGGTCAATGCAGTGTTTTGCTTAGTGATGCCTACTGCCTTATAGCGTAAAATGGTAGGTTCAACATAAATAATAACGCGTTTTTTATTAAAAACCATGATTGATTAACTTTTTATTTTGATAACCTAATCACTTAATCATAATGCCACTTGACTAAATAAAAATAAACAAAAGTGATTTTTGCGAACTATCACCCAAAAAATGTTTAAAATTAAACCGAACGAAGTCGATTTTAGAGAAATTTAAAAAAAAAGGTTGACTGAAATAAGCCGTGCCTTATAATGCACACCCACACGGTAAGGGTGATTAGCTCAGTTGGGAGAGCACCTCCCTTACAAGGAGGGGGTCACTGGTTCGAACCCGGTATCACCCACCAATCTTTACCGTGACGTTTTAGTAATAAAACACTTGGGGTGATTAGCTCAGTTGGGAGAGCACCTCCCTTACAAGGAGGGGGTCACTGGTTCGAACCCGGTATCACCCACCATCTCTAGATGGGTCGTTAGCTCAGTCGGTAGAGCAGCGGACTTTTAATCCGTTGGTCGAGCGTTCGAATCGCTCACGACCCACCATTTAATTACACAAATTCTAAGTAAATCAAATCAATCTAATTAAAAACAAGAAAAGCGATGAGAACGCTAGCGTTCGACAAATTTGTCTGGAACAAATTTGAACAACACGCAGTGTTGGCCCCGAAGGGGTGAGGCACACGACGTGCCGAATAATCGCTCACGACCCACCATTTAACTACATAAATCCTAAGTCAATCAAATCAATCTAATTAAAAACAAAAAAAGCGATGAGAACGCCAGCGTTCGACAAATTTGTCCTGAACAAATTTAAATAATCTATACTAAAAAAATAAATACGATAAAATAAGTAAGTTATTTATTTTTTTAAAGGAATCTTTATGCTGAAGTTTCTTGCTAAATTATTACTAGTTTTGTGTTTTAGCACTGCTACTTATGCTGAGCAACAACCTTTATTTGATTTTAATGAGGAATATCAAAAAGCAACCAAACAAAATGATGCTGAAGCACAATATCATTTAGGTCTTATGTATGCTGACGGCTCATATACTAAAAGACGCCATTTTAAAGCCGTCGAAAATGGATTTGAACAACAAGAAGCTAAACCCGATTATACACAAGCAAAGCAGTGGTTTGAAAAAGCAGCCAATCAAGGCAATGTTGCTGCTCAACATAGCTTAGCTTTATTGTACTATAATGGACAAGGGACAAAGCAAAGCTATTCAAAAGGAATTGAATGGGATACTAAAGCAGCGAAAAAAGGTGATGCGGTTGCTCAATATACCTTAGCAACGATCTATTACAAAGGCACAGGAGTAAAACAGAACTACTTTAAAGCTAAACAATGGTTTACTAAAGCAGCTGAACAGAACTATTCTGACGCCAAAGAGAATTTAGTTATTGTAACCAAAAAAGTCAATGCTATTGTAGCCAAACAACAAGCTAAGAAAAAACAAGCTAGTAATAATGATTGTGGTTGTTATTAAGAATAAAATAATCCAACACATCAAAGATCTTAAATCATAACAAATGGATATATTGTTCTCATAGTTTGGAGAAATTAAATACCAACTAGCCAATAACAGCTTGATGACGTCTTATATACGAATCATCTTCAACTAAAATCAATTGGCTCTTTAATTAACTAAAAAATAAACAAAACTAATCGATAAGCAATATAAAACATCACGCAACCTACCAAGAAGTCCAATATGACCCACATCTTTTTCTGTTTAAACAGTGGCGTTAATAGTCTTGCACCATAACCTATTCCAAAAAACCAAATAAACGAAACACAAACCGCGCCAATCAAAAATGCCAATTTTTGTTCACTTGTTAATGTGCCAGCAATACCACCCACAATAACAACGGTATCTAAATAAACATGAGGATTAAGCAAGGTAACAGCCAAGGTTGCCAGTACCACTTTGAGTAAACGGTTATTTTGCGGATCTTGAGGTTCAATTTGCATGTAACTATTGCCTTGAATGGCACTTTTAAAAGCTGAAAATCCATACCAGATCAAAAAAAACGCCCCTAAAATGGCAAGAATGCGAGTTATTAATAGATTAGTACTAATAAACGAACCCACCCCCAAAATACCTACTGACATCAAGGCAAAGTCACAAATAAAACAGATTACCGCTACAAAAAAGATGTGATTTTTTAATAGTCCTTGCTTAAGAACAAATAAATTTTGAGCACCAATAGCAATAATTAAACTTGCCGAAATTAATGCGCCTTGCATTACATCTTCTAACATATTAAGACACCTGACACCTAAAAAACTAATCATATTTACCTGATTTCAAAATAGTATAGGCGATATTAATTGGGTGGTCATCTCTTTATCATTTAAGCTTTTATATTAAAATGCGTATATTTCTAAAATTTTTTGGACATAAATAGTGAATATAATTGTTGTCACAGATAGCTTCTCAGACGCTTACTCAGTATAATCGTTTAAATAACAATCAAACTGATTTTTCTCATATGATTCTTGAATGTATTATTTTTCTTTCAATAGGTGCAGCTGCTGGATTATTAGCCGGTATGTTTGGTGTTGGCGGTGGAGCATTAATTGTACCGTCTTTAATTTTTACCTTAAATTACTTTAACCTTGGCGATCCTTGGGTTAACCATATTGCCATTGCAACATCATTAGCCACCATCATTGGCACTAGTTTGTCATCTAGCTATATTCACAACAAAAACCATAATATTCAGTGGCCAATTCTAAAAAAAATGGTTTTAGGCTGTATGATTGGCACGTTAGGTGGTTCTTATATGACTCCCTATATCCCAGGCAGTTGGTTAAAATGGGTATTTATTATCTTTCTTATTTATGTAAGTTTTAAATTTATTTTACAAATAGACAAAAAAAACAAAAATCCAGTTAGTCAAACGGTTCCCTTTAACAATCAAATTTTTATCTTTGCCGGCACGTTAATTGGTATTTTTGCCGCCCTTGTCGGTGTGGGTGGTGGTGTATTAGTCGTGCCATTTTTGCAAAGATGTGGCATTGATATGCGTAAAGCCATTGGCACATCGGCAGCTTTTACTGTGCCTGTTGCAATTAGTGGAGCCATTGGCTATATAATCGCAGGTTGGAATAATCCACAATTACCACAATATTGTTTAGGTTTTATTTATTTACCTGCTGCATTAGTTATTATGCTAACGAGTATCCCCATGGCTAAAGTGGGAGTGCAAATTGCGCAAAAATTATCAATTAAAAAGCTAATCAGGTTTTTTGGTATCTTTTTATTATTGCTGGCTATAAAGCTAATCATTTCTTAATATGATAAATAGACACAAAAAAGGTCGCAACTGCGACCTTATCTAAAACCGGCTAGAACATAAAACCAATAGGCAGTACTAACAGATTAATACAAACAACTATCTTGCATCTTTAACCGCAAGCCCTAATTGCCAAACAGCCATGGCATAATGCGTGCTATGGTTGTAACGGGTAATAGTATAAAAGTTTGGTAATCCATACCAAAATTGGTAGCTGTCGCCCATATCAAGGCGCAACAAACTGACCTGTGTCTGCCCATCTAAAGAGCTTTGTGGTTTTAATCCAGCTTTTGCTAGTGTTTCAATTGAGTATTTTGTGCTAAAGCCTGTATCTAGTGACGGCGCTTGACCATTTGCCATAACCGCTACTTTTTTGCCTCGTTGCCAGCCGTGCGACTTAAAGTAGTTCGCTACACTACCGATAGCATCAACTGGATCCCATAAATCAATATGACCATCATGGTTAAAATCAACAGCATAACGTCTAAATGCAGACGGCATAAATTGACCATATCCCATTGCACCAGCAAACGATCCACTTAAATCAAAGGGATCAACGCCTTCATCACGACACATAACTAAAAAATCTTCTAATTCTTCAGAAAAATATTGCGCACGTCTTGGATAGTCAAAAGCCAGTGTTGATAGGGCATCAATAATTTTTGTTTTACCCATTACCCTACCCCAACCTGTTTCGACACCAATAATACCGACAATAATTTCGGGAGGCACGCCGTATTCATTATAAGCGCGCTGCAATTCTTTTTGGTATTGGTTCCAAAAATCAACACCTCGAGGAAGATTACTCGGCGTAATAAATTTATTTTTATATCGAATCCAAGCACCATTCGGCACTGTCGATGAGCCGGCTTTTGGTGCTTGTTTATCCATTAAATTAATAACCCAATCTAATTTATTGGTTTGTGCAAGTACATTGCGCAACTGTTGCCGATTAAAACCATGTTTACTGACCATTCTATCGATAAACTTTTCTTTATCGATAGCTAATGGCGCACTAGTGGTTTGGGATGGATTGTGATCTTTTTCAAGATAAACACCACCTTTAACATTGGTATGTCCACGATGTTCTTTCATTGGAGATGTTGAAGATCTCTCACTACTACAAGCTGCAAGCAATAAAATTATGCTAATAAAAATGGCAATGCGCTGCATAAAAAAACCCATATCTTAAGTAATTAAAAAATCGACAACATCATAAGATATTTATTATTATTTAACAATATTAGGACACGGTTTACCTTCTGATATTTGTTTAATGTTATTTAATGTCGTATCCGAAATATTCAACAATGCTTCCTGCGTTAAAAATGCTTGATGACCAGTAAAAATAACATTATGGCAAGAAGATAAACGACGGAACACATCATCTAAAATAACATCATTCGATTTGTCTTCAAAAAAGAGATCTCGTTCATTTTCGTAAACATCCATTCCCAAAGCGCCTATTTTGGATTGTTTTAATGAATCAATAGCCGCTGTTGCATCAAGTAATGCCCCTCGGCTAGTGTTGATAATCATCACACCATCTTTCATTTTTTTGAAAGACTCTTTATTCAGTAAATGATAATTCTCAGGTGTCATTGGGCAATGTAGCGTAATCACGTCGGATTTTGCATATAGTTCATCTAACTCAACATATTGCGCGCCTAATTCAACCGCAATATCATTAGGATAAGGATCATAAGCAAGAATATGCATACCAAAACCTTTTAAAATACGGATGACTGCTTGACCAATTTTTCCTGTACCAATCACGCCAGCAGTACGATTGTGCATGTTAAATCCTGTCAAACCATCTAACGAAAAGTTAGCATCACGGGTGCGTTGATAGGCTTTATGAGTTCTTCTATTTAGGGTCATCATCAAAGCCACCGCATGTTCTGCAACAGCTTCAGGCGAATAAGCTGGGACACGAACAACAGTAATGCCTAATTTTTCGGCTTCGGCTAAATCAACATTATCAAACCCTGCACAGCGAAGTGCTAAAATTTTAATGCCATAGCCTGCTAATTTTTGTAGCACTTTTTTATCTACTTCATCATTAACAAATGCACAAACCGCATTATAACCTTGGGCAGTAACAACTGTTTTATGACTTAATTTATGCTCATAATATTCGATATCAAAACCAAATCTTTTATTCGCGATGTCTAAATGTTCTTTGTCATAATGTTTACTGCTAAAAACAGCAACTTTAATCGAACTTTTCATATTACTTGACCCCTTTTCATGGTAAATAGTTAATTTTTTTAACTAGTTGTTGGCATTAATCTTTATACTAAAATATATAGATTCAGTATCACTTTTGGTATCTTGAAAAAATGATTTTAGGTAATGGTTTATCTTGGCTTGTAGCATTATTTTTTAATGTTGTGTGCTATGATAGCACTTTGTAAAAAAACTAACCAATAAAGTTAAATAATGAATAAAGTATTAGCTCATGCTTTTTTTAATAGAAAAATGTTGTTGTGCATCTATACAGGTTTTTGCTCTGGACTTCCTTTTTTCTTTATCGTCCAATTAATTCCCGCTTGGCTAAAAATTGGCGGTGTAGACATAAAAACAATTGGCGCATTTGCATTAACTCAAATTCCTTACTTATGTAAATTTCTCTGGTCACCATTATTAGATAAGTTATCACCTTTCTCACTAGGATATCGTAAAGGTTGGTTGTTTTTTACTCAGATCGGGCTCTTAATTATCATGCCTATGTATGGTTTTTTAACTCCCAAAAATAACATCGAAATAGTTGTTATTTTAAGCTTATTAACTGCTTTTATTTCTGCAACTCAAGATATCGCAATTGATGCTTATAGAAGAGAAATTTTGAGCGATAACGAACTTGGCAGCGGAAATAGTATACACATTAATATTTATCGAATATCAGGATTCATTCCTGGAGGATTATCGCTTTTTCTTGCTGATTATCTATCATGGATGGAAGTATTCGCATTCACTGCCGCATTTATTGTGCCAATGCTACTCATTACAATAAGCTTAAAAGAGCCGTCACATATCAGTGTAATTCATCCAGATAAATCTATTTTCAAACAATCAATAAATGAATTCGTTCATCGACAATCATTTCGTAACACTTTATTTATTATTGCTTTTATTTCATTTTATAAGCTTGGTGATAGCCTTGCTACATCTTTGGCAACACCTTTTTATTTAGATATGAATTTTGAAATGAAACATATAGGAACTGTAGCTAAAAATGCGATGGTCTGGCCAAGTTTATTTGGAGCTCTTTTGGGTGGTTTTATTATTTCAAAATATGGCATCAACCGTTCATTATGGATATCAGGTTTTGTGCAAATGTTTTCTATTTTAGGTTTTGCTTTTTTATCTTATGAAGGACCTTTTTTAACGATTAATTACACTCAACTTATCATATTGGCGACTGTAATTAGCTTTGAATCTATTGGTGTCGGAATGGGCGCAGCAGCATTAGTCACTTTTATAGCGAAAAAAACTAGCCCATTATTTACCGCAACACAATTTGCGCTATTAACTAGTTTTTCAGCTATACCAAGAACACTAATAAATTCAATGTCCGGTGTTTTAACTTCACATTTAGGATGGACAAACTTTTTTGGTTTATGTTTTATTCTTGCCATTCCAGGTATGCTATTATTATTTAAAGTTGCCCCATGGAATATCAAATCTTAGGAGAAAATATGGATAAGTTAACCCAAGCATTCGACTTTAGACATGCATGTAAAAAATTTGATGACACAAAAAAAATTACAAATGATGATATTCAATACATTTTAGAAGCAGGTCGACAATCTCCTTCATCATTTGGCATGGAACCATGGCATTTTGTGGTTGTTGATAGCAGCAAAATAAAAGCAGAATTACGTAATGTTTGCTACAATCAAGAACAAGTCACCAGTTGTTCACATTTTGTGATTGTGCTTTATCGAAAAGCGAATAATTTTACATTACAGAGCGATTATTTACGACGAGCAATTGCGCGCACTTTACCCGATCCAAATAATCAAACGTCTATTGATATTGCCTGCCAAGCATTTATTAATTTTTGCGAACAAGGGCTTGCTGATGGCTTAACAATCAATCACTGGTCAGAAATGCAAAATTACATCGCTTGTGCCAATATGATGACTGCTGCGGCATTTCGCGGTATTGATTCATGTGCTATTGGTGGATTCGACCACGATAAAGTGATAAAAATGCTAGAAAAACATATTCCACAAATTGGTAAAGAGTCATTTGGTGTAGGGCTTTGTTTAGCTTTTGGTTATCGAATCAATGAACCAGCAGCGCATGTTCGTTGGCCACTTGCTGATTTAACGACGTATCTTACTGATAATCACTAAACAGATTTAATAACCTGCTACCTTCAATCGCTACACGGCGAATGAAGGTAGATATAAATAAAAAAACAGGCAAAGTTATTATTCAATTGATTGATAGAGTGCTTCGGCATCGGCTGAGGCTGAGTCTATAATAAAAGCAATTCCAGATAAAATATTACCAATCTGAGGATCGCTGACATTTTGTTGTACCGAATTTAAAATCTCTTGCGCCCAATTAATTTTTGTAAGTACTGCTTCTACACTTTCTTTTGAAGGATTATTCATAGCATCTCCCCCGTTTTGTTAGGATGTCAAATAAATCGATAATCAAAACTACATTATCAAATAATAGAAAAAGGAATTTCAGAATAACAAAGGGGCGTATTTTAAATGCAATAAAGCAAAAACAAAAAACAATATCGTTTTAAAAATCACAATTAATTTTAAAAGAACTGAAAAGGAAAAGATAATCCGATTATTTAACGTTAAAAAAGCCTATTGTCATTACCTATTGCTACAATAACCAATTTTTTTGCACGACAAAGATTGATAATGTTAGACTTACTGCCATAAATTGCGCCAGTTTTGTCTAAAATAGGCAAAGTTGAAAATAAATAAGGATTTAAAATGAAAACCAAACATGCACGTTTATTGATACTCGGTTCTGGTCCTGCAGGTTATACTGCAGCGGTTTATGCTGCACGCGCTAACCTTTCGCCCGTGTTAATTACTGGAATGCAACAAGGTGGACAACTAACAACAACCACGGATCTTGAAAACTGGCCAGCTGGTGCACCCGATTTAACGGGACCAGAATTAATGGTCAAAATGAAAGAACATGCCGAAAGATTCAATACTGAAATTATTTTAGATCAGATCGATCGTGTTGATTTTAGTTCTAAGCCTTATAAACTTTTTGGTAGTGAGACGGAATATAGTTGTGATGCCCTTATTATTGCAACTGGTGCATCAGCACAATACCTAGGTTTACCGTCAGAAGAAGCATTCAAAAGCAAAGGCGTATCTGCTTGTGCAACCTGTGATGGTTTTTTCTATCGCAACCAAAAAGTTGCCGTAGTGGGTGGTGGCAATACCGCGGTTGAAGAAACGTTGTATTTAGCCAATATAGCTAGCGAAGTTCATTTAATTCACCGTCGAGATAGCTTTAGAGCTGAAAAAATATTAATGGACCGTTTGGATCAAAAAATTAAGGAAGGCAAAGTTATCTTACATACGCATCGCGTTATCGACGAAGTATTAGGCGATAATATGGGCGTGACTGGCGTTAGGATTCGCAGTACACAAGATCCCAATATGACCGAACAATTATCTGTTTTAGGCGTATTTATCGCAATTGGTCACAAACCAAATACCACTATCTTTGAAGGTCAACTTGAACTAAATGGTGGTTATATCAAAGTACAATCAGGCACGCAAGGCAACGCCACTCAAACCAGTGTCGAGGGAATTTTTGCTGCTGGTGATGTAATGGATCATGTCTATCGTCAAGCAATCACGTCAGCCGGTACAGGCTGTATGGCGGCTTTAGATGCTGAACACTATTTGGATAACTTAAAATAAGTAGTAAAAATCTTTATGTCACTAGATAAAAAACGCCAGATCTATCTACTTGGCTGGTTAAAACAGCATGCAAAAAAGCATAAAGCTAATTTGCGAGCTTCAGTTTTAACTGGCTTTATTTTAACGGTATTAATCATTATCCAAGCAGGATTGCTTGCAATAATTTTACAAAGAATCATTGTTGAACAACAACATTTTGTGGATATTTTTCCTTTTTTTGGCGCATTAATTGCGGTACTACTCGCTCGAGCTGGTTTAATCTATCTACGCGAAAAGATCAACTTTGCCATAGGCAAAAAAGTCCGCCAGCAAATTCGGTGCCAATTAATTAACCAACTTGAATTACATGGTCCATCCTATTTAAATCAAAGCACCACTGGTGCATGGAGCACCTTGTTGATAGAACAAGTCGACAAATTACATGACTTTTTTGCCCGCTACTTGCCACAAATGCGACTAGCAAGTATGGCACCAGTATTAATTTGTATTGCGATCTTCCCATTTAACTGGGCTGCTGCAGCTATTTTGCTTTGCACTGCGCCACTCATTCCTATCTTTATGATCTTAGTCGGGATGGGCGCTGCGGATATTAACCGCCGTCATTTTAAAGCCCTATCCTATTTAAGCGGCCACTTTTTGGATCGTTTAAAGGGTCTTAATACCATTCGACTATTCAACCAAGGCGAAAAACAGACCAACGAAATCGCCCGCGCGTCTGAGGATTTTCGAATTAAAACCATGCAAGTTCTAAAAGTCGCGTTTTTGTCTTCAGCGGTATTGGAGTTTTTTACTTCTATTTCGATCGCTATTGTGGCGGTTTATTTTGGCTTTTCGTATTTAGGTGAATTTAACTTTGGCTCATACAATGGCACAGTCACCTTATTTGCTGGTCTTTTTGCGCTCATCTTAGCTCCTGAGTATTTTCAACCCTTACGCGATCTGGGCACTTATTACCACGCCAAAGCTGAAGCCATTGCCGCAGCCGATAATATCGAAACGTTCTTAACCCAAAAATCACCACAACAACACACCGACATAACACCAGCCAATACCCCATTTAATCAAGCGATACAAACAATTGAAGCCAACAACTTAATTGTCATATCAAACGAAGGAAAACCTATTGTCGGGCCGTTGTCATTTTCATTACATGCCCCTTTTAAATTGGCACTTATTGGCACAAGTGGCGAGGGAAAAAGCTCGTTAATGCAAGTGTTACTGGGTTTTTTACCTTACCAAGGCTCGCTCAAAATTAACGGTATCGAATTCAACCAGATAGATATCAAAACATGGCAACAACAAATTAGTTGGATCGGACAAAACCCGTACTTAATTAATGGCTCAGTGCGCGACAACATTTTACTTGGCAAACAAAATGCCACACAGCAAGAACTTCAAACCGTCATACGTCAAGCACAATTGACCGAAGTTATCGCCAAATTACCCGCGGGTTTAGATACCCCTGTTGGTGAAGATGCCGTCAGATTATCAGTAGGACAAGCCCAGCGAATCGCATTAGCTCGTGCCATGTTAAAACCTTGCCAATTACTCATCCTTGATGAACCAACAGCAAGTTTAGACAAACAAACCATACAAAACTTAGATCAACAAAATATTGCAACCAATAGCATCACCATCACCCATCAAAATGACGATATGCAACATTTTGACCAAATATGGCAACTATCAAAAGGGGAACTATACTGCCATAACAAGGAGAGTTCATGCTAACCACATTACGCCCATATATTGCACTCTATAAACACTATTTTTGGCAGATTATGTTGGGATTATCGCTATCCATCTTAACCCTATTTGCCAGTGTATTTTTACTATCATTATCAGGGTGGTTTTTAGCGTCTACTGCTGTGGCTGGTGCAGCAGGGTTATATACATTTAACTATATGTTACCTGCAGCAGGCGTGCGCGCAGCGGCAATAACACGAACCGCTGCGCGTTACATGGAGCGCTTGGTTGATCACAATACCACCTTTAAACTACTTGCTTATTTAAGAACCCTAGCGTTTAAAAAAATACTACCACTTAGCACCAACCAACTGGCCCAATACCAAAAAGCCGACTTGCTTAATCGCTTTATTGTCGATATTGATGCGCTTGATCACTTATATCTAAAGCTGTTTTCGCCTATTGTCACTGCACTTGTAACTATTGGCGTGTTATTTATTGGGTTAGCAAGTATCAACTTACCGATTGCATTAATCATCAGCATTATTCTAACTTCTACCTTACTTGTAGTACCGGTCATCTTTTATCAAGCTGGCAAACAACTAGGAACAACACTGGCACAACAACAAAACGAATATCGATTACAATTAATCAACTACCTACAAGGACAAGCCGAACTCACCCTATTTAATGCACAATCACGCTATCGCGCAAAACTGGATGAACTCGAATCAAATTGGCTTTACAATCAACAACGCCAATCGACATTAATGGCACTATCAAGTGCGCTTGTCTTGCTAATTGCAGGTTTTTTAACATTATTAGTGCTATGGCTAATCACACAATACACGCTATCGCCTTTAGTCGCGTTATTTGTCTTTGTCAGCCTTGCCAGTGCTGAAATACTCATGCCTATACCCGGTGCATTTATCTTTTTAGGGCAAGTACTTACATCGGCTACTCGCACTACCGCTATTTTTAATCAAAAGCCTGATGTACAATTTAAAGCACAAGGACAAATTATTGACTTAAAATCGGCTAACTTACAGTTAAATAACATCAATTTTAGCTATCCAAATCAACCTTTTGCAGTATTGACCGATTTTTCCCTAACAGTCAAAGCTGGCGAACACATTGGCCTAATTGGCCAAACAGGTTGCGGTAAATCGACTTTATTAAGTTTGATCAACCGCTGTTGGGACCCCAATTCAGGAAAGATTTTTATTAACGACACGCCAATCAATCAACTTGATGAACCTACACTTCGCCAAGCGATCGCCGTTGTCCCGCAAGTGATTACTATTTTTAGTGATAGCCTACGGCAAAATTTATTAATTGGTAATGAACAAGCAACCGACGAGCAACTCACAACAGTATTACATCAAGTCGAGCTCGACAAACTACTCAGTACTGAGCACGGGCTAGAGTTACCGCTTGGGCAAGGCGGGCGCTCACTATCAGGAGGCGAAATCCGCCGTATTGGCATAGCAAGAGCATTGCTCCACAATTCACCATTAATTTTAATGGACGAACCAACAGAAAGCCTTGACCAGCAAACCGAACAACAAATTATTCAATTAATTAAACAAACTTGTAGAGGTAAAACTCTGTTGATGGTTACGCATCGTTTGACGGATAATCCGTTGTTTGATCGAGTCGTTTCAATGGGGTAAAAGGTGGATTTGGTGGTGGTTTTTAAACAAAAAACACCAAATAAAAACTTCAATAAAATCAATGCCTTTCCTGACAACTTTTTGGTTGGGATTGATTGGGTTGTTTGAAGAATTTGTGGTTTTGCTGGTTTATCACTTTTCTAAAAAATTTTCACCTTAAAATAAGGTCTTTTTTCTTGTTCAAATTTCCTTTAACATTTATCTATCTTTATAAAATGAAATAACTGAAAATTATTCAGTTAGATTGCATGTATTATGAAAGCGATATTTTTCTTACTTTTTTTATTTAATACCAATTTTACAGAGGCAGCAACAGTTAGAATCTATCCGCGTATTAGTCACAATTACAATCCAATATATCCATCTTTATTAGGTTTATTTTTAGGACTTTTATTCTTTGTGGTTATATCGTCGTTAACAGAGGTGCTAGCTGCACTTAGCATATATAGAGAAAAAAAGCCAAAAGCAGAAAATACAACCCAAAAAGCAATAAAAGATACAGTAAAAGATAAAATAAAAAAAGAGGAACGTTTAGCGATCAATAATCAAAAAAAATTGAAAAGAGACCAAATAAAAAAAAACAGAAAAGAACAGATAAAAAAAATGCGTGAAGATAGATTAACAAAAAAAGAAAAGAAAAAACAATCCCAATAATCAATAAAAATATGTGTAAGTTATCATCACCGCTATTTTATAAATTCGTGATATACTAGCGCTTTATTTTTTAATCATAGAGAGTTTATTTTGCAGCAGTCGTTACAAGATTTTATTATTGATAAGATTGATGATTTAAAAGGCAAAGATATTGTTACCCTTGATGTCCGTGGTAAGTCGAGTATTACTGATTATATGATTATTTGTACGTGCACTTCAAACCGTCATGTTTCGTCTATTGCTAATCACTTGCTTGACGAAGCCAAAAAACAGGGTCATTTAGTGTTAGGTAGCGAGGGTAAGACCGATGCCGATTGGGTTGTGGTTGATATGGATTCAGTGATTGTGCATATCATGCAAGAAGAGAGCCGTCAGCTTTACGAACTAGAGAAGCTTTGGAGTTAATGGCGTGAAGATTCAGCTGATTGCTGTTGGTACGAAGATGCCAAGTTGGGTCACCACAGCTTTTGATGATTATCGTGCGCGCTTTCCTAAGGATATGCCGTTAGAGCTTGTTGAAATACCCGCTGGTAAGCGTACTAAAAATGCCGATATTGTGCGAATTTTAGATAAAGAAGGCGAATTGATGTTAAATGCCTGCGGTAAAAGTAATCGTATTGTGACACTTGATATTCCCGGTAAACCTTACACAACCCATAATTTAGCTGAACAATTAGAACGCTGGAAAGTCGACGGACGCGATGTGAGTTTGTTAATTGGTGGACCAGAAGGTTTATCACCTGCTTGCAAAGCGGCGGCTGAGCAGAGTTGGTCACTATCGCCACTTACTCTTCCCCATCCTTTAGTGCGTGTCATTGTGGCTGAAAGCCTTTACCGTGCGTGGAGTTTAACCACAAATCATCCTTATCACCGTGAATAATAAAGTAAGGTAAACAAAATAAAATGAGCGCAATTATTTTAGATTTACAAATTGCTACAGAAGATAACCAAAATTTGCCAGCCGAAGCGCAAATTTTGCAATGGTTAGAGGTTATTTTGCTGCAATTTGTGGATAATGCTGAACTGACTATCCGTATTGTTGATGAGCAAGAAAGTCAACAATTAAATAATACTTATCGTCATAAAGATAAACCAACCAATGTGTTATCTTTTCCATTTGAATCACCCATTGAGATTGATGTTCCTTTATTGGGCGATCTTATCATTTGTAAACAAGTTGTCGAAGCCGAAGCCAAGCAGCAACATAAATCATTAACTTCGCACTGGGCGCATATGATTGTACATGGCTGTTTGCATTTACTGGGTTATGATCATATTCTTGACGACGAAGCCGAAGAAATGGAAAATATCGAAATCGATATTATGCAGCAACTGGGGTTTGAAGATCCTTATCAACCCATTGATGAATAAAAGTGTATGATAAACCGTTTGATTTTATGCTATTTTGTAAGATCATTTAGTAGACAAATTTAGTACACTAAGTAAGAAATATTACATTAATAATAAAGCAAGAAAGGAAGAGTACAAATGAGTGATGATAATCACCGGAGACCTAAAAAAGGGTTTGCATTATGGTTAAGTCAATTATTTAATTCAGAGCCAAAAGATAAAGAAGAACTGATCGAAGTGATCCGCGAAGCCGAAGAAAACGAGCTTATCGATCCAGATACGCTTGATATGATTGAAGGCGTCATGGATATTGCCGAGCAACGCATTCGTGATATTATGATCCCCCGCTCTCAAATTGTTACCATTAAAGATAATTACTCTCTTGATCAGTGTTTAGATATTATTTCTGAACATGGACATTCCCGTTATCCAGTTATTAGTGAAGATAGAGACCACATTGAAGGGATTTTGTTAGCAAAAGATCTGTTGATTTTTATTCGCCAAGGTGTGGATAATTTTGATCTTAAAAAAATCCTTAGACCTACTGTTGTTGTGCCTGAAAGTAAACGCGTCGATCATATGTTAAAAGAGTTTCGCATGCAGCGTTATCATATGGCGATGGCTATTGATGAATTTGGTGGTGTGTCGGGACTTGTAACTATCGAAGATATTTTAGAGCTGATAGTAGGCGATATTGAAGATGAATATGACGAGGTTGAAGATCGCGATATCCGTCGCTTGTCTCCTTCGGTTTATACCGTTCGAGCACTGACACCAGTCGAGGATTTCAATGACATTTTTGCCACTCATTTTAGTGATGATGAAATGGATACTATCGGTGGACTAGTCATGCAACATTTTGGGCGGTTACCTTTACGTGGCGAAAGCATCACCATTGATGGTTATCAATTTAAAGTTACCATTGCCGATCGTCGGCGCATTATTCAACTTCATGTAACAATTCCAGAAGGGGCAACAGTGCCTAATTTAGAGTTACCTGACAATGTTTAAACACATATTATTGAGCCTATTTTTTGGTGGTATAGCGGTATTTAGCTATGCCCCTTTTCATATTTGGCCTTTAGCCTTTGTGTCGTTTACTGGGCTGTTATGGCTTATTGCCGATAAATCAAAAAAACAGGCCATGTTGCTTGGATTAAGTTGGGGGGTTGGCTACTTTTCGGCTGGGATTCACTGGGTCTATATCAGTATTAAGCAGTATGGGGAATTACCGCCTTTTGTAGCTGTGATTATTTTGGGGCTTTTAATTCTCTATTTGTCGCTCTACCCTATGCTATTTGCTTTCTTATTAAGAATGGCCAATCGGTTTGCTCCGCAATTTTCATTTAAACAGCTTGTACTTGTGGCGCCAATTTTTTGGCAAATCACCGAATTTTTACGTGGCTATATTTTAACAGGGTTTGCTTGGTTGCAATTGGGATATAGCCAAATAGATAGCCCTTTACATGCTTATTTTCCTGTAATTGGGATCGATGGTGTTAATCTGCTTTTAGTGCTGTTATGTGGTTTATTGATTTATGGTATAAAGGCCACTAGCACAAAAGTGCCCAAAAGGCACACTTTTGGTGCATTTTTTGCACTGCTTGCGATCTTTTTTGCACCAATTTCATTCAACCATATCGATTGGACAACGGTAGATAATACGCGTTCAGCTAATTTTGCTTTAATTCAAGGCAATATTTCGCAGTCAGTTCGTTGGACAAGAGAGCAACTGAATAATACGTTACAAACCTATGCTAAACTCACTCAAGATAGCCTAGAAGAAAATAAAATCATTATATGGTCAGAAGCTAGCATCACCGATTACGAAATTAATCAGCAATCATTTTTACAATATCTTGACAACGAAGCCAGATCCCATAATGCTGAAATCGCTGTCGGTATTATTGATTATCGTTTTGGTGAAAACGGTTATCAATCCAATGGTGATATCTATAATACACTATTGGTATTGGGCGAAAAGGAACCCTATCAATACCCTACAACGAATCGTTATCAAAAACACCATTTAGTACCTTTTGGTGAATTTACGCCACTAGAATCAGTACTTGAACCAATTGCGGAATTACTTAACGTTCCTATGTCATCAATGAAATCTGGCGAAGCAAAACAACCACAACTCGAAATAAAAGGCTTTAAATTTACGCCTGCTATTTGTTATGAAATTATTTTGTCAGATTTAATGCGACAAAAATTTACTCCTGATAGCGATTTTTTATTGACGGTGTCAAATGATGCATGGTTTGGTAATAGCATTGGTCCTAAGCAACATTTACAGATGGCGCAAGCGAGAGCGCTTGAGTTTGGTCGGCCGTTAATTCGTAGTACCAATACAGGCATTACCGCAATTATTGATCAGCATGGAAATATTATTAAACAATTGCCTCAATTTGAAACAGGTGTTTTATCGGCGTCTGTTTCCCCCACAACTGGGCTAACGCCTTATGCAAGATGGGGAAATGTTCCTTATTTTATCATTATGGCATTGATGTTTATCTCACTTTTGATAAAAAGACGTTCATAATTTATGATACTGGCATAATTATTGCTTAAATATAATTGGGCTTAAGAACTTTTAATGGAATCAATTATTAGCAAAAACACGCTGATTGCTGATTTCATATAGCTCCGATATAGATAAATAAACAGTAAAAGTACTTTTATACAAAAAAATAAGTTATAATATATG
Organism: Gilliamella sp. X-46; assembly: GCF_057063525.1. Taxonomy (NCBI): domain Bacteria; kingdom Pseudomonadati; phylum Pseudomonadota; class Gammaproteobacteria; order Orbales; family Orbaceae; genus Gilliamella; species Gilliamella sp. X-46. The sequence continues at coordinate 28,268 of NZ_JBXSQH010000002.1, forward strand.
CCCTTTGTAAAAATATTAAATATATTTAATATGATACAGATTACACAGTAGGAGATGAGTATGAACAAAAAGACAAAATTAACCAAATTAGTACTATCATTTGCAATGTTAGGGTTAATGGCTGGTTCGGCTGTAGCAGAAGAACTAAGCGGTACATTAGCCAAAATTAAAGATACAGGTGTTATTGTTGTTGGTCATCGAGAATCTTCGATTCCATTTTCCTATTATGGTGAAAAACAAGAAGTTATTGGTTATTCACAAGATTATACTAATTTAATCGTTGATGCGGTTAAAAAAGAATTAAACTTACCTGATCTTAAGGTAAAATATTTACCAGTTACTTCTAAGACTCGTATTCAACTACTTAACAACTATACCTATGATTTCGAATGTGGTTCAACAACTAATAATCTTGAACGCCAAAAAACAGTTGCTTTTTCAGACAGTATTTTTATTGTTGGTACGCGCTTCCTAGTTAAAGCGGATAGCAATATCAATAGTATCGAAGATCTAAAAGGTAAAAATGTAGTAACGACAGCAGGTACAACTTCTGAAATCCGTTTAAATCAAATCAATAATAAAAATAACTTAGGTATTCGTATTATTACACCAAAAGATCATGGTGATGCATTTAAAGCGTTAGAAACAGGTCGAGCTGCAGCATTTTTAATGGATGACGCGCTACTTGCAGGCGAACGTTCTCGTGCAATTAATCCTGCTGAATGGAAAATTGTTGGTGAACCGCTTTCTTATGAAGCTTATGGTTGTATGTTGAGAAAAGACGATACTCAATTTAAACAATTGATGGACAAGACAATTGCTGATGCGCAAAAATCAGGAAAGGCTTTAGAATCCTATAACAAATGGTTTACTCAACCTGTTCCGCCAAAAGGCGCAAATATGAGTCTTGAAATTTCACCAAAAATGGTTGAGCTATTTGCCAATCCTAATGATAAAGCATTAGATTAATACTTTCTCTTATTCTTTCTAATCCAATGTACTAAATGCTTTCGCATTTAGTACATAATCTAATTTAGCGAATTAAATATATTATGAGTTTTAATTGGACATTATCTTTTGAACCTATTACAGCTTTATCGTGGAGTTTTTTAGACTCCATAATGAGTTTTAATTGGATGTTATTTTTTCAACCCACCCCTTACGGTGATGGTATTTACTTAAATTGGCTATTAGATGGAGTTCTTGTGACTGTTTCATTAGCAGTTACTGCGTGGATCATCGCTTTTGTGCTAGGATCTCTTGTGGGAATATGTAGAACTTTAGACAATAAGTTTTTAAATAATTTTGCAGCAGGTTATATTCAACTATTTCGTAATATTCCATTACTAGTGCAAATGTTCTTGTGGTATATGATACTGCCAGTAATATTAAGTGGTCGTTTAAAAATTTGGTTTATATCTGACTTATCACCTAATGTAAGTGCATTTATCACTGCCGCAATAGCGCTAGGGTTGTTTACTTCAGCTCGTATTGCTGAACAAGTTAGAACTGGCATTCAAACGTTACCCAAGAGTCAGCGCTATGCCGCTATTGCTCTTGGTTTAACTAATCGACAAGCTTATATGTATGTTTTATTACCAAACGCTTATCGACGTATTATTCCACCATTAACATCAGAAATGACCAACATTATTAAAAACTCATCAGTTGCTTCAACAATTGGGTTAATTGATTTGATTGGTCAAATTGATCGTATCAATGAGTCTACCAATAGCATTGTTGAAATTTTGTTGGGTGTTACTATTGCCTTTATGTTGATTAACTATGTGGTAATTACTGTGATGCGAATTGTTGAAAAATACACTCGCTTACCTAACATGAGTCATGGAGGGTAATATGTATTTAATTGATTGGATTACAAATACACAATTATATAATTGGATTGTAAATATACCTCCATTGGTATCAGATGAAAATATTTATCCTGTACTAATTGATGGTTTATGGTTAACAGTGCAAATCACTTTCACAGCTGTTGTTTTTGGTATTGTATGGGGTACAGCACTAGCTTTAATGCGTTTATCAAATAATAAATTACTTAACTTTTTTGCTAAAAACTATGTTAATTTATTTCGCTCTATTCCACTATTATTAGTATTATTATGGTTCTATTTAGCACTACCTCAGGTCATTATACATATCTTTAATTTGCCTCGTAATGCTAACGTGAACATTGCATCGGCGATAATAGCTTTTGCTCTTTTCGAAGCCGCATATTATTCTGAAATTATTCGTGCGGGTATTAATGCTGTTGCTAAAGGTCAATATCATGCAGCTTATGCATTGGGTATGACCAAAAGCCAAGCAATGCGTTTAATTATTTTACCGCAAGCTTTTAGATCTATGGTGCCATTGTTATTGACACAAGGTATTATTTTATTTCAGGATACCTCTTTAGTATATGTTATGGGCTTGATTGATCTATTTGGCGCAAGCGTAACGCAAATTGGTAAAGCACGAGGTGGTACTGATGAATATTCAATGATTATTTTTGCAGCAGCAAGTTATTTTGTAATTTGTTTTACTGCTTCACGTTTAGTTAATTATTTTAAGAAAGGGATAAATCGATGATCTCCTTAGAAAATGTATCAAAATGGTATGGACAATTTCAAGTATTAAAAAACTGTACAACTCGAGTCGGTAAAGGCGAAGTTGTGGTGGTTTGTGGTCCTTCAGGTTCAGGTAAATCAACTTTGATAAAAACAGTAAATTGTTTAGAGCCTGTACAAAAAGGCAAAATTATTATTGATGGAACTGAAGTTACAAGTAAAGCGACTAACTTAGCAAAGTTACGCTCTAAAGTGGGTATGGTATTTCAACATTTTGAATTATTCCCACATTTAACTATTTTAAAAAATCTCACCCTTGCACAAATTAAAGTGTTAGGCCGAACAGATGATGAAGCTCGCGAAAAAGCGCTTAGCCTTTTAGAGCGTGTTGGGTTACTTGCTCATGCAAATAAATACCCGGCACAGCTTTCTGGCGGTCAACAACAACGTGTTGCTATTGCGCGCGCATTATGTATGGATCCGATTGTAATGTTGTTTGACGAACCAACCTCAGCACTTGATCCTGAAATGGTGAATGAAGTATTAGACGTAATGGTTGAGCTAGCTTATGAAGGTATGACAATGATGGTTGTTACCCATGAAATGGGTTTTGCGCGAAAAGTGGCAAATCGTGTTATCTTTATGGATGCAGGAGAAATTATTGAAGATACGTCAAAAGAGCAATTCTTCACAAATCCACAATCCGATCGCGCTAAAGACTTCTTAGCGAAGATTATCCATTAATTTCATTATTGCAGGGCTCATCGCCCTGTTTTATTATTTGTTCCTCGACTTATCACACCATCTTATAAAATAATCAGTTTTAATACGCTTAACGGAATGAACTTAGCCATTATTTTGCAATAAACTGACTAAACCACTATGCCTCTGAGTTTGTGATTTAATAGCTTGTAATAAAATTGGTTCAGTGGCATAAATGGAAACCGTTTTTTTAGCACGAGTAATGGCAGTATAAAGCAATGAACGATTTAGTAACGGAGAATAATCAGTTGGCAGGATAATATTCACATGATCAAACTCTGAACCTTGTGATTTATGGATAGTCATGGCGTAAGCCGTTTCATGCTCAGGTAATCGAAACGGTGAAAATCCTTTAATCGAACCATCAGCAAAAGGGAAATATACACGTAATTTTGAACTATCGTGTTCGGCCATTAATGTAATGCCAATATCACCATTATAAAGCCCTAATGAAGTGCTATTACGCAAAATCATAATAGGCCGCCCTACATACCACGTTTCTTTGTTTCTTACATGAATCAATTGGTTTTTCGCTAATAATAATTCAATTTGTTTGTTTAAACCTTCTATACCAAAATGCCCTTCTCTAACAGCACAAAGCAAGCGATATTCAGCAAATTTAGCTAAGACTGCGGCAATGTTGCTAGTACCTTGTTGCTTAATAACATGTAAGTAATGTTTATAATGGTGAATGCTGTCTTGTAATACACCATAATAAGCTTGTTGAGATGATAGTAGATGATATTGGATATCGTTTAGTGACTCATCTGTTAATAACTGTTTAACCGCACTAGATCTCCCTTCTTTCACTGCATTAGCCAACAAGCCGATACCCGATGACTCGTTAAAACGGTAACTCTTTTGTAATAAGCAAATACTGTCAGTAATTGTAGCTGTTTGTTCGCAAGCAGGCACAACATAACCCGTTAATTGGCTTAGCTCTTTTGCGCGCGGTTGACTATAACCATGAGTAATAAAAGTACAAAGATCACCAAATACTGCCCCAGCTTCAACAGATGAAAGCTGATCTTTATCACCTAATAAGATTAAACGGGCAGATGTTGGTAACGCTTCTATTACTCTTGCCATCATATTTAGATCAACCATTGATGCTTCATCAATAACTAACACATCAATATGTAATGGATTATTTTTGTTATGCGTAAATGAACTGTTGTCTGCTTTTGCACCTAGTAAACGGTGTAAGGTGATCGCTTCTGCTTTTAGGTTTAGTGATATAAAAGCGAGTTGTTCTATTGTTCGGCTTAGTGATTCGGTTAACCTTGATGCAGCTTTTCCTGTCGGGGCTGCCGTCATAATTCGAGCATTAGGATTCGTTAACAAAATTCCTGCTAAGATCTTAGCAACGGTAGTTGTTTTACCCGTACCCGGTCCACCTGAAATAATTGCGACTTTGCGCGTTAATGCCGCAGCAACAGCGACTTTTTGCCAATCAATCTGAGATTCTTGATGAGTAAAAAGCTGATTTAATATAGCGTTTAAATCAGGATAATAACTTGGTTGATCATTAAAGGTGGTATGATTGAAATATTGAGCTACATTCTTTTCGTCCAGCCACATTCTTTGAAAATAGAGTTTATTGTCAATAAAGACAAGGGGAGAGAAGTTTGTTCCATCACTCACAACCTGACTATGGCGTGCTTGTTCAAGCGTGATCTTCCAATCTTGCTCACTTGGCGAGCCTAAAGCTAACCAGAGCGATGGTTCAATCGTTGTGGAATTTAAGAGTATCAGATCAAGACAAACATGCCCTGCTCTGACCTCTCTACTTAGTGATAAAACCAAAAAACTAAAACGTTTAACAATAATATCATTATTTAACATCGCTCTATTGGTTAAAAACGCTGCTAAGTGGATATCAAGCAAACTAACTTGGCTATCTTGTTTAAATTGGTTTAACCACTCGTTTAACATACTCTATTTCTATTATTGATTTATTTATAAGCCAATTATATCGTCAACTTTGTCTTTTAGATAAGCCAATTTGAAACTTAAAGTAAGATTTTTATTTTCACTAAGATTGAGCTTAAATTGCCATGTTAATTCACCCGTTTCTTTATTATATTTTGCGCCATCATATTTAGCATCATCAAGTGAAACAGGTTTATTTAAAATCATTAGTAACTAATCATAAACAACAATAAGCAGTTATTTGGCATTTTACGTCAATTGTATAAGCATATTTTGGTGAAATATTATTACTAAATAACGAGGTAATATCATGACCTTATTAAGTATTACATTATTATCTGCAAACACAATTAAAAACTATCTTTTGAATTTTCATACCGTTCCTTTCAAACTAAGGATTTTCCATTAACCATTTGAATAAAATTAAATTATAACTAGATTAAAAGCAAAATATTTTTGTTTAATATATTGAACAATAATGTAAAATAATATATATTTTGTTAAAAATAAAAAACAAAAAATAAGGGGGGCTTCATGAATAGCTTCAGTTATTTAAAGAAGACAATCAAACGAAAAAATTTGTCATTACAAACCGTAGCCGATGCTTGCAAAATGACTAAAGGTTACCTAAGTCAACTTATCAATGACAAAATCAAAAACCCAAGCGCGCAAAAGTTACAATCTCTTCATCAATATTTACAAATTGAAGCTCCCATCAAAGACAAAAAAATCGGTGTTATCTTTGGAAAGTTTTATCCTTTACATACAGGACATATTTATCTTATTCAGCGTGCAATTAGCCAAGTTGATGAACTATATGTCGTACTGTGTTCCGACACAATCCGCGACATGGCACTCTTTGAACAAAGTGCCATGTCTCGTCAACCCACTATCAATGATAGGATTCGCTGGCTACTGCAAACATTTAAATATCAAAAAAATATCCACATTGAATTATTAGAAGAAGATGGAATCCCAACTTATCCAAATGGTTGGCATGAGTGGAGCGAACGCGTTAAAAAACTGTTTCAAGAAAAGGGAATAAAACCTGATTGCGTTTACTCAAGTGAACCACAAGATGTTGCAATGTATAAAGATCTATTTGATTTAAATACCGTGCTCATCGATCCAAAACGACAATTTATGCAAGTCAGTGGCACACAAATCCGTCAAGCGCCACTCAAAAATTGGCAATATATTCCAACAGAAGTCAGACCGTTTTTTGTCCGAACAGTAGCTATTTTAGGCGGCGAATCAAGTGGCAAATCAACCTTAGTTAACAAGCTTGCTAATGTATTTAATACTACCAGTGCTTGGGAATATGGTCGGGATTATGTATTTTCACACCTTGGAGGAGATGAACGAGCTTTGCAATATGCCGATTATGATAAAATTGCCTTAGGTCATGCACAATATATCGATTTTGCAATAAAACATGCCAATAAAGTCTCTTTTATTGATACTGATTTTGTCACGACACAAGCTTTTTGTAAAAAATATGAAGGTAGAGAGCACCCTTTTTTACAAGCGATGATTAATAACTACCGTTTCGATCTAGTCATTTTGCTTGGTAACAATACCCCTTGGGTTGCCGATGGTTTACGCCATTTAGGCAGTCCCAAACAACGTAAAGATTTTCAAAAATTGCTAATCGCAATTTTAGAAAAAAATAATATCAACTATATTCAAATTGACTCACCCGATTACGAAGAGCGCTATTTGCGCTGTATTGAACTAGTTAACCAACTTATTGACGATAAAGAGTATTAATTATGAATAAATTAAGCGACATTACTATTTTAATTGGACGCAATAAATTCTATCCGTTTTTTTGTATATTATGTGTCACATTGGCATTTTTACACACTGATCCATTTACTAAATTCAATTTACGCTATACAACTTCCTACATAGGTGCTTTTTGTGGTCTATTATGCGTCATTCTATTAGCTAAACGTAAAAACATGGGTAATGTATTGGGTATGTTTGCCGCAGTTGCAGAATGTTGCGCGAATATCCTTGTTGGCAATATTGGTGCTGGATTACCGCCTTTGTACTACTTTTGTTCGCATATCTATGGCTTATTTACATGGAAACAGAACCTTGATAATGATAAAAATGTTAAGGTTCGTTCACTCAATGAAACTGCATTTTTATATACACTCATCTTCCTGATTGTTGCAGCCTTTCTCAATATTTATCTAACCGATAAAATTGGTTCATTCAATACAAGCTACCAACTCATTACTAATTGTTTCATCTTTGGATTAGGTTTAGTTGCTCAGTTATTATTAATGATGAGATACTCTTTTAACTGGTATTTATGGGTAATATTAAATGTATTAGTAATTGGGTTAAATATTTATACCGACAACATTATTATCGCAACACAGTACTTAATTTACCTATTTAATGCCATTTATGGAATTTGTGAATGGAAACGTTCTGAACAGAAAGAATAGATATACTAGATTTGTCAAAAAATTATGTTTCAGTATAAAAAATAGAAAATAAGTATTTTATTTTCTATTTTTTATTTTAGATAAGTACGAACTATTCTATATCGCCTTTAACCAAAGGCACAAATATCACCTCGCCCATATTTTTGGTTACGAAGTTATCTCCATCACGCTCAATTAACTGTAGAATTTGTTTGTTTTCGCCAACAGGAATCACTAATCGACCTTTATCTGCCAATTGTTCTAACAAGCATAGCGGCACTTCTGATGCTGCTGCAGTCACGATGATGCCATCAAATGGTCCGCGCTCCGGCCAGCCTAACCAACCATCCCCATGACGTGTTGAAATGTTGTGAATATCTAACTGCTTTAAACGGCGTTTAGTATTCCACTGTAGGCTTTTAATTCGTTCTACAGAACAAACATGATCAACTAACTTAGCCAAAACAGCTGTTTGATACCCCGATCCTGTGCCAATTTCGAGGACTTTGGAATTAGGCGATAATTTCAACAATTCGGTCATCTTTGCAACAATATAAGGTTGAGAAATGGTTTGGCCACTACCAATTGGTAGCGGTCGATTATCATAAGCTTGATGCGAAAGTGCTTCATCAACAAAATGCTCCCGGGGAATAGAAGCAATGGCATCTAAAACACGATCGTCTTTTATTCCGTGTTGACGCAGGAATTTAATTAAGGACTGCATTTTTAAACTTTGCATTTGGACTATTCATTTCCTATTATTAATTCACGAATCACACTTGTCGCATAACAACCTGATGACAAATAGAAATTAAGCTCAAGCGTACTACTATCCAACCATTGCCAATTAAGCTGCTCAGCTCGCAACAATAATGATCTTCTTACCGTCTCAACTCGTTCTTTTTTAAATAGATCATTAAATTCAGACCAATTTTCTAAACACTTTTGCTCAAATTCTAACGCTTTATATGATGTACCAAGCGGTGAATCTCCTAACAGCGGAGCTGTAATATTAAGCTCAGCATTTTCTAGACGCTGCTGTAATACCGTTAATTCATCAGGTTGAGCAACAAACCAGCTACCACGTTGTGCTAATTGTAATATATCACCATCCAACACTGTTTGATGCAAATTTTGTGCAATTCGTTGGCTGACAATATCATTGAAAATCGCACTTCGTGCGGCTGAAAGATAAAAGCTACGCTTTTTGCGATCTTTAACCGAAATTTCACCACTGGCCCATTTTATGGCTTGAGTAATATTATTCTCATCACGACCAAAACGCTGCTCACCAAAATAATTAGGCACACCATGTTGTTTGATTAACGTTAATTTAGATTCAATCTCAGATTGATCACTTAAATCTTTTAAAATAATTTTAAAATAGTTACCCTTTAAAGCACCAACTTTTAATTTTTTATTATGCCGAGTGACTGTTAATATGTTACACCCAGCCAAATCAAATGCTGAAAAGTCAGGCGTTTGCTGACCTGGCATATGTAAACTAAACCACTGCTCAGTAACAGCTTGGCGATCTTTCAGTCCGGCATAACTTACTAGCTTTGCTGAAATACCCACATACTTAGCCAACTGCTCAGCTACAAAAATTGTATTACAATCACGTTTTTGCAAAAAAACTAAAACATGTTCACCGTCGCCAGTCAGTTCAAAACCAAGATCTTCTTTGACTACAAAATCTTCGTATTGTTGTTTATATTGCCCTGTAGTGGTTGGTTTTCCATATAAATAATTAAGTTGTGCTAACACCTGTATTGCCTATTTTTAAATTTAATCTATTTTAAACTTTTTGCTTAATAACACGACCGCTTGACAAGCAATACCTTCTTTACGCCCAGTAAAGCCCAACTGCTCAGTCGTTGTCGCTTTGACACTAATTTGATCAAAATGAACATTTAAATCTTCAGCAATATTCACTCGCATTTGATCAACATGCGGTCGCATTTTTGGTTCTTGTGCAATGATAGTGGTATCCAAATTCACTAATTCATAGCCTTTCGCTTGAACAAGGGTATATACCTCTTTCAATAATATTCGACTATCAATGCCTTTATATTTCGGATCCGTGTCAGGAAATAGCTTACCAATATCCCCTAATGCTAATGCACCAATCAAGGCATCAATTATTGCATGCAATACAACATCACCATCAGAATGAGCAATAAGGCCATATTGATAAGGAATTTTTACACCAGCAAGGATAATAGGACCTTCGCCACCAAATTTATGCACATCAAATCCATGACCTATTCTCATACTTTTACCTATTTGGAGTTTTCTTAGTTAAATAAAAAGTTGCCAATGCTAAATCTTCAGGGCGCGTTATTTTTATGTTATCTCGACGGCACTCGATCAATAAAGGATGCCCACCACAATACTCAATGGCGGAAGCCTCATCCGTGATGGCAACACGATGATCTAACGCTTGTTGCAAACATGATTTTAATTCGCCTGCATTAAACAGTTGAGGCGTTGCTGCCCCCCATAAATAAGTACGATCTTCAGAATAATCAACAACGGTATCATTATCTTGATACGCTCGTTTTATTGTATCACTAACACGGGTAGCTAATAGGCCACCTTGTTTTTTATTTATTACCGTTGTGATTAACCGAGTAATATCATCATGATCAACGCAAGGTCTTGCTGCATCATGAACTAAAGCCCATTGATCATCATTTAACAATTGCAACCCTGCTAACACCGAATCGGCTCGCGTTTTGCCACCTAAAGTGACGTTAATCTTATCGTGTAAAGCGATCGAAAGGGTATTAAATATGTCATCTTCAGGACTAATAACAACAATAACTTTGTTTATTTGCTCATGACTTAACAATTTATTTAACGTATGTTCTAAAATCGTCTTTGAATCGATTTTTAAATACTGTTTAGGAACTTGGCTATTCATACGACTACCAATTCCGGCTGCTGGCACAATAGCGATGATATTATTGGGGTTCACATTATGCATTATCGTTTTTTCAAGTCTGAATCAATTATAATACGATAAAAATATTCATTAGGTTTAACCATACCCAAATGACTACGCGCACGCTCTTCAATAGCTTCAGAACCACGTTGTAAATCGTTAATTTCAGCAAACATTTGTTCATTACGAGCCTTTAACTTTTCATTGTCAGCACGCAAACTGATTAACATTTCGACATTATCTTGATAATCGTACACATTATTTTTGCCATACCATAAAGAATACTGCAAATAACCAAGCACGACCAATAGTAATAAAGGGAGCTTCCATCTTATCATGAATTGAATATTATCCTTTATCTATATACATTTAACGGGTTTTGGTAAACCTGCAAGTTTAGTCGCTTGTTTAGCAGGACCATCGGGAAATAACTTATACAAATAACGACTATTGCCTTTTTCTACACCAAATTTCTTTTCCATCGCTTTGACTAACGCACGTATAGCTGGCGAGGTTTTATATTCTAAGTAAAAATCGCGAACAAATAAAATCACTTCCCAATGTGCATCCGTCAAATCAATACCCTCTTTGACGGCCAACTCAGGAACCAACTCAACAGTCCAGTCCTGCCAATGTCTTAAATAACCTTTATCATCGGTTTCTATCTGTTCTAACATTTTTTAAAGTACGTGATTTAATTTTTGTTGTATTATACTCAATTAATCAAGATCCAACACTAATTTTGATGGCGAATTCACCCTCAATAACCTAAATTCCACAAATTTTGGTGAAATTTAAAGCAAACGATAAAAAATCTTAAAATAGCTATTTACAAATAAGCAAGTCTCCTTTAATATTCACAGCCATTGCGGAAGTGTGGCTGAGCGGTTGAAAGCACCGGTCTTGAAAACCGGCGAGGGGCGACCCTCCCAGAGTTCGAATCTCTGCGCTTCCGCCATTTATTTTTGTGGCAGATTCCACAGTTGTCCAAAGAAATCCATTTTAACCTTTACTATTAAAGATTTTAGTAGATTTTTTTGCTTTCTATTTTTTATTAATTCCATACTCGTCCAAACTAATCCATACCAACCCACACTTAGAACGTTCACCGAAAAATATTCGAACTATTTTGTATTTTTCATCAAATACTGTAACCACCCCCTAAATAGTACAGCAAAAAAGTAGAAAATTCTCTATGATAAAAGTAAAGGGGATTTAATTATGAAAAAAATGACTGAACATCAAATCGTCGCTATTTTAAAAGAAGCTGAAGCAGGTATTCCCATTAAAGGACTGTGCCGTAAATATGGCATGGGTAATTCAACTTTCTATAAATGGCGAGATAAATACGGTGGTATGGAAACTTTGGATATCAAACGCTTCAAGGAGCTGGAAGCTGAAAACCGCAAGCTTAAGCAGATGTTTACCGAACTGAGCTTAAAATCCCAGCTTCAGGAAGAAATCATAAAAAAGCTTTAGTGCCCACAAAGGCACGTAAAACGTGGGCACAGCAACTACAACAAAATCATTCAGTTACTATTGCTATGAGTTATGCCATTGTTGGCTTAAGCCGTTGTGCTTACTATTATCAACCTAAGTTATTGGATGATTCAGTGATTATTTAGGTGTTGAATGCTATCACAGACCGGCATTTACGCTGGGGCTTTCCTAAATGTTTTAATAGTATCAGAAAGCTCTGCTATAAATGGAACCATAAACGGGTGTATCGGGTGTATTGTGAGTTGAAACTTAATATTAGGGCTAACCCCCCCACGAACACCAGAAAAGCTATTGGTTCCTAATAAACAAGGTGAATGTTGGTCAATGGATTTTATGAGCGATAGTAGCCGTAATCAATGGCGATTTAGGACATTCAATGTCATCAATGACTTTAATCGTGAGGTGTTAGGTATTGATATTGCATTAAGCTTACCAGCAGAAAGAATTACCCGTTACTTAGATAAACTGGGCTAAATCACATGATATAGCCATTGATTATATCCAGCCCGGTAGTCCTTATCAAAATGGCTATATTGAACGATTTAATCGTACCTATCGTACTGAAGTCCTCGATTTATATCTTTTTAACAACTTAGCACAAGCAAGGAGAATAACCGAAGAATGGCTAATCAGTTATAACACCGAAAGACCTCATGAAGCACTAAATAATATGACGCCGATTGAGTATAAAACACTAAAACAAGCAGCATGATTTTCTACTTGAATCTTGTACTAAGTTTGGGGTATTTACATTAAAATTATCAGTTTTTGTTCTATATAATCAAAAGCGAAACAGATTTGACCAAATAAATAAATGAATATATTTTCATGTTTACTAATATACGGTTCATATTTATCAAAACAACAACAAAGTTGTAAAGCAATTGCGATTAAAACATTGGGGAAAGCCCCAGCGTAAATGCTGGTCTGTGATAGCATTCAACACCTAAATAATCACTGAATCATCCAATAACTTAGGTTGATAATAGTAAGCACAACGGCTTAAGCCAACAATGGCATAACTCATAGCAATAGTAACTGAATGATTTTATTGTAGTTGCTGTGCCCACGTTTTACGTGCCTTTGTGGGCACTAAAGCTTTTTTATGATTTCTTCCTGAAGCTGGGATTTTAAGTTCAGTTCGGCAAACATCTGTTTAAGCTTACGGTTTTCAGCTTCCAGCTCCTTGAAGCGTTTGATATCCGAAGTTTCCATACCACCGTATTTATCTCGCCATTTATAGAAAGTTGAATTACCCATGCCATATTTACGGCACAGTCCTTTAATGGGAATACCTGCTTCAGCTTCTTTTAAAATAGCGACGATTTGGTGTTCAGTCATTTTTTTCATAATTAAATCCCCGTTACTTTTATCATAGAGAATTTTTTACTTTTTTTGCTGTACTATTTTAGGGGATAGTTACAGATTCAAGATGCTAATTATAAATGCGATTTAGAGATCACTAGATTGAAACGATCTCTATAGATCACACATAATAATCTAAAATCATGTCACTAATTTTAAACTTGCCCCTTAAAAAAGCGGTATTTATCAGATCACAGTACTATTTGGTGTTTATCAACGCCAATAATGGGACATCTGCTACATCATCAGGAATATAGGGATCATCATCTTCTAAGTTGACACCAATACTATCAACATCATTTAAGCCAATTTCCCACGCCCACCGAATATCTAACCTACTCATTTCTATCCCTAAACTATCTTTTCGTGGGGTATCATTAGTAATACCGTTTAACATTGCATCACACCCGAGATAGAATTTTCCGTAAGAATGATAAGCAGCAAGAAATCTATCTAGATTGACATTGTTATCGGGAGTCATTGTGTTAATACGACTGATCATTGTTACTCTTTTAGTCATTGGGATGCTATTCATATTCTCAGATATTAGTACTCTATAATGAGCTGGATTTTTAACTGAGATTCCTTTGACGATACAAACACGTAATCTAGATTTACTATCTGATAAGCCTACAGACGATATAAGGTCTTTAAATATATCTTCACCTACACGAGTATCTTTAAATAATAGATATAATCCTGGGTAACATGATTTGAATTGAACAAAGCCCACCCTTGCCAACGTGTTTTATCCCATAGACGAGGTTTTATTAGACTTTGTATGGCATAATCTTTATGTGTTATATCCTCGGTAATAAGTATTTCTTCCGGTATTTTTCCTTTACCAGCGATTGGGGAACTAACAACATCAGTCTTTAATACTTTAGGAAAGTCATTATCCCATGATTTATTTCTTAGAAGAGGATAGCTTTTCTTTTCGTCATTAGTGGAATAAATTTTTTTAATTTGTTGGTCAATATCATTCCCAAGAATATTTTCGATGGCTTTAAAACAAGAACCAAAGCTAATTGCTCTGTCTAATGAGGCATCTTCAAAGATCATTTTTTCGATGTGCTTTGTATTTTTGATAACAAACAGCTCGGGGAGAAGATCAAATACCATCTTCTCAAATTCTTTTGTTACTTTTTTTTGGTCATCGATACTAAAGAGGCTTATATCAAAACCAGAGCAGTTTATTGTAAGATTTAGTTTTCCGTCATCACTATTTATTTCGTGTGATAAGGATAAGTTATCGTCATCATCTGCAATTATTTCAATAATTAAAAATGCTTCTTTAAGATACATGTTATCAACAGCACAAGTTGCAAATGCACCTTCTAAAAGCGCTAAGACATTAGCGGAGAACTCTGTAAATGGAGAACGATTTGGAAAGCTAATTTCTATTGTGCATCCAAGAATGAAAGATTTATATAGCCCCCGTTTTTGTTGATATCCAATGATGTATTCACTGTTGAATCCAGTATCAAAGTCGCGAACCTTCTGTAAAAAATCATCATGGTCTTGATCAGCTATAGTTTCATATTCATGTTCAAAATCTTCAATATGACCTAACGAGTATTTAAGGCATCCAGATGATACAAATAGACCTAATCTATTGAGTTCGTCTGGTATATTACTTTGATGTTTTATTTCCTTCAGATCAGCGTTTAAAATAAGTTTGCTTATATAAAGATCAATTTGCTGATTTTCTTTTTCACCAAAATAGCTATTATAGATATTTTGATTGACGATCAAAAATAACTCATACCATAAAATGGCATGCGCAAGCTTTCCTAGCTTAATTTCTACAAGGCATAATTGATAATAAATCTCAACCTGCTTTAATGATATCTCATCATATTTCCAATAATTATCAGTAATTAAAGACGCTGATAGTAGCAAGCAAGATCGTGAACTCCATAGTAATCCAATGGATTCGTAAGCATAAGCTATGGCTTTTAATGCTAGGATTAATTTATCACGTGATTCTTCTTTATATAGTGGAATAAGAGATTTTCCTAGATGCTTTATTGCTTGGTAGTAGTGACCATTTTGGATTCTCTTCATACCCCTTCGTAAATTTAATAGCGCTCCTTTTATATCACCATCTCTCAGAGTAGATTGTTCTGTCATATAGTCTAATAATTTCTCATATGCATCAACATCGAAAAAGATATCATCCAACTCATTTAAAAGGTGAAAGTTTTTTTCAAAAGGGTAGCCTATTAAATTTTCACTGTTTTTAATGATATTATGTAACTCTTCAAACATAGGAGCGGCATCTTTCACATTTGAAATGGTTGTTATCTTATAAAGCGTTTTGTTAGTTTGAGCTGTAAGAGAATTACTTGGCCGTGATTCATCCTTCGCTATTTCATCTAATTGGGAAAGCATATTACGCTCGATACTCTCAATATCAATTGTGGGGGTTGCATTGTTAAGTTTAATATAACTTCTATGAACAGTGACTAAGTTTAAAATTTTTTCCCATTTTGAAGCGTTAGTTGATGATGCAACACAGTTAAAAGCTAATTGAAGGTTTTCTTCAAATAAATTAAAATTCTCCATCCAAAAATGAGACTTCCATGCGTACTGATAATACGCATCTAGCAATTGTTGGTTTGTCCCAAATTTTCTTGCCATCTTTGTAGCTCTGTCGAATAAACCTTGTGTGTCACTTAATGATTTTTCAAGCTCAGCGCTCAGTTCTGCAATTTCTAGAAAAATATCCACTTGTTCATATGAAACTTCAGCTGGGTTTACGTTATCTCTGATGTACTCAGCTATTTCGTCATATCTCTTTTGTTTCTTATAATCATTTTCCCCGAAAATAACCTCTCGTCTATACTGTGTTGGGATTGATAATGTTTCAATAGCCAATTGTTCAAAATGATTTTTGTAGATCTGATCGAGTAACCAATTGATATCTAGTACACGAACATCAATCCCTGTTTGTGTTTTTAGTGTATCTTCAACCTCTGAGCGGATATTAGATTTTGCAGATTGATTCGTAACACAGAATATCTTTGAATAACCACGTTCTGTTTCTTTTATTTTAAGTACATCTTCATTGCATTTTTTCTTCCAGTCCTTACGTGTGCTGACTGCAAAGGCCCAACGCTCTTTATTTGATGTTTCATTCACGCCTTCGAACCAAAGAAGTTTACTCTGTTCTGAAACAGGGAATGTTTGCGTATCAGTTTTACCATCCCCCCCAGCAACAGGACCTGTCTGCTCAAGAAGGTTAGGGCAAATGATTTTCTCACATATTTTTTTCGCAAAATCTTCGAATTGTAATTCTTGATTTCTTGTATTTAACGTAGCGAGGAAGTGTTCAAGTACAACTCTATCTAAAGAGCCTGTTTCTCGGATCGTTGAATCAGAAAATTTTTCGGGACGACGGCGTCTTAAAAATTCTTTTGATGAAAATTTGGTATGTTTTACGTTCATTGTTGTTTTGTTCTATTTTCTACCAGCACAAACCTTTGTATTTACCAATTTTAGTTATCTCTCACTCAACGTTTTAGAATAAAACGTCAGAGAAGTATTTTTTCAAGCAAACTAACTATAACATCACTATACAATTGTACACTCCCTTTAAAAAGATCCTTTAGCTATAGTGTAGAATTGATACCTTAGCCATTTAGAGTATATTTGATTAGAAATGAAAGTCAGTGATGCTAAAAATGGTGCTCTGTATTTAATTAATGGTTGAAAAGTCCGCTCCTTATTCAATGACGACAATCAGATATGAAGAGTGTCCTGAATGAATAACGCAGACAGATTTTCATTTACGCTACCGATTCATGTAGAAAACACTATAAAGTTGAATATATTTTACTAGATCCATTCAACTTGCCGTTATCCAAATAAAATGCTCCACTGAATTCTATACGACCAAAATGGTTTTTCGAAATTAAGGAGCCACCAATAACACCTTTTTCTCCTAAAAGTGTCCACACTATATTTAAATTATTCTCATTTAGCATTCTTAAGAATGGTTCTTTCTTAATCAGCAAATGGGCTCTAGAGTTATTCACAGCCTCAGTAGCGAAACAAACTATATTTCCATCTTTATCCTCATAGCTACCTTCTACTTTGCTATTTTTTAGTCCCATCTTATCAAAAATTAAAAAACTAGGCTTAATATATCGCAAAGTGTCTGTTTTTGAGTTATCGAACTCTTCTTCCCATGAGTAATTGATCGAGGTGACACTAACATCAGCAATTTTATCTTTAGAGTTTCGATCTATTACTGAAATCCAATCTGGACCGCCATAATAATCTGATTTGAAAAACTGGAATGCTTCAGACCAATAGAACTCTCTACTAAATAATCCATATCCATTGATTCCTTCTGGCATCCATCTGCCCGTAAAATGCTGACTTTCTGCCCAAGCTTTAAAAGTGTCAAATTCTTCCGATTTAACTAAATACCCTCTAATCTGCCCCCAGATTTCCTTTCGAGGATACTCCCAATCTTTATTACCGATAATTTTAGGTTCTTTCCACGATGGATAACTTTCTAATACTAACCATTCAGTACCATTGTTATCATTCACTTCAATCAAACCATATGGATTACTTAAGGTAGAAGAATTGCTAATCCATTCTTCATAAGTACAACCCCAATCAAATACTTCTTTATTATTCCACCACATTTCTTGATGACTTAGCTCTTTTGTACCCGTATTTTTGAGTAATATAGTTGGATCTATATTTCTTACATATGGCTCCCACGGCCCTTGATAAGGACTTTCTTTACGTTCTTCTCCATACCCTTCAAAACGAATAAAGTTATCAGACAACATTGCCATGTATTCATAGTAGGAAATCCATTGATATTTTTTTCCGATCCGCTCTTGGTATGACTCTCTACGCCCTCGTCCAGTTCCTATTTGTTCATCAAAGTCACCATGCAATTTTGGATCCCAACCAAGCTCAATTACACGTTTGAATATTAAGCGTTCAGCAATTCTTAGGTCAAAGTATTTGTCAGTTTCGAGTAAGTTATTATTGTGATCTAGATATGGTTCTATATCACTTTCAAACGTAGTTAATAAGCCTGCTGACAATGATTTCTTAAACAAAACCTTGTTAGCCAAAATTTCTTTCTCAGTCTTTCGACCTATTGCGCTATTAAATTTAATAGTAGTTTCATCAAACGACATTTCTTCAGCGTTATCATCGTAAATAATAGGGTCTGTAGAGGCATACAACTCTTTTTGTTCATCAGTTAATTTACTTAGAAATTCTTCAAAAATCTGTTGACGATTAATTGGAGTTTCACCAAATTTACAACCTGACCAATCTGAGTGATCAAAATTTGTTCCAATAGTATATCTAGAAAAATCGCCACCACCCATTATTGAGCTCCAAAGAGACCAATAATTCTCCTTGTCATATAGCAATCTTAGCTCTTCTTTAGTTGGTATATTTTCAGGCCATTTAGTTTTATATGGAGGTTTAGTTTTGGATAGTTCAATACCTTCCGGCATCAATTCAAGGAATGAGACGTATTCGATAATTTCTCTGGCATAGTCTCTTAATAGAATATTTGGATATACCTCCTCATTCTGAAATACCTTAGCATAAACCGTCTCCGCTAATTGGCTTAGCTGATCATAGTTCTTTGTTCTCAATGTACAACCTAAAGCCACTGCAAACACTCTTTCCCAAACATACGGATCGTTTACCTCCTCAAATTTATTTATTATCCTAATCAGTATAGGAATTCTTTCCTCTAATAAATTGACCAAAGCTTTAGTTGAACAATCCCTCAACTTCCTATTACTTGAAGTTAAAAACCAGCATAGAGTAGTTGCAACTAACTCTGTTGAATCATCAGATATATAGCTTTTATCCGTTTCACTCCATGCCCAGTCAATAAGTTGTCTGAATGTAGAGTTTTCATTATGTTTATACTTCAAATTTATCGTCCAGGAAGCATCTCGAATAGGTAAAGGCTGCTTTAATAACCAACCATGTAAAAAATTAGCATTAAAAGGATGATCTTCTAACCCTGAAATAGAGATTAGCATCTCCAAAAAATTATTAAAGGTATTGTTGTATCCGAGTATTTGCTCATTTATGAAAGGCTTAATTTTTTCTATATTAATTGTAGAGACATCTCTCCAAACCAAACTGTCGATAAAAGCATCCACTAAATTATCATTTTCTCTAAAGTCAGGTAATAATTCGTAAAGCTCTTTGCCATACCTTTCAGGTAATTGAATTGATAGAGCCTCAACGATGCCTTGATTACAATAAAAGTCACATTCATCATTGAAATAACTTCTAATACAGCCTCCTGTTTTAAACGCATTTTCAATATTTTCAACACTGTCTAATAAGTACTTAACTGTTAAATGATCGTCAAATCTTTCAAAAGATATATAAACAACTTCCTCAATAGTGTTGTCCCCATTGCGAACGATGCCTTTAGTCAGCACGCCCTCATCTATCAATGCACTAAGAAAATTTTTATCAATTACATAATCTTGAACGACAGATTGGACAATTGCGTGAGCCTTTTTAAGAGAAATATGATTATCACTACTATAGAGCTTAACCTTGATTAGCTCATTAAGAGCATCATTAACTAATGGAAAACTAGGATCAAAACCATATTTTTGGGGAGAAGATAATGATTTATTTACACCTTCAATAAAAAAACTTAGGATTTTAGAGATCCCATGAAACCCTACAGGAACTTTAGTTAGACCACTTTTTTTAATTCCTTCACAAAATAATTTAAGAAATAGGGGATTTTTGAACTCAGGGTTTAAATTAGGCGATGATGGCCTTTCTATATTGTAATGGTCATAAAATAAGTTAACAGCTTCCATCTCTACATTCTTAAAACCTAAGTGCTCATGAGTTTCAAAATTATTACGAGACACCTGTTCATTTGAGATGGTAATATCTTTATACGTTGTTCTGACTGACATTATTAAGCCAAGCCACTCAAAACATTTTATTTCATCAATAAAGCTATTGATATAATCTTTCCAAAACTTGTTACCATTTCCCTCATTGATTGCATCAATAAATATCAAAAATCTTTTTCTCTTTATTTGCCCATATAAATTTAGCTTTTCAAGAAACTCTGTTGATGTTGTGTTTAGTTGTAACCTTTTAAAAATCTGTACCCAAGGAGATTCATCAGTTGTAAGTTGCTGCCCCAACAAAAAAAGGGATGGATGTCCTGTTGCGACTCTTGATTCAATTACATCAGCAAGTAAGTGAGACTTACCAATTCCAGCTTTACCCTCAAGAAGCAGAAATGGATTGTTTGATAACTTGACTGTTATAGACTTGAGGAATGCACATAAAGTATTGCACTCATAATCAAATTCCCTTAAGTCTCTCAAAATAGATGAATACTTTTCACTAAAGCTTGTTACCTTACCATCCGTTTTTGATTTTTCACTGAGTTTCCATAGCACAGATTCTGACTTGGAAATAGCATTTTGACAATTGGAAATATATTCACACAATTTAGCAACTGGAACTTGGCTCAAACTAGAAAAATCAATTTCTAAGTATAATGTTGAGATATTAGTTAAGGATTTAGCGATCAAAGATAATTCTTCCGATATTTCATCACAATTTCGGAGATTGTTTCCTTTGATCAGAAAATTATCGATATATTTGTAAAACATATCAGTAAAAGTTTTTGTCCTTCCAAGGCCTTCAAATACCTTGGAAATTTCAAGTTTTACGTTTAGTTTAGGTGTGTAACGCCCGCCTAAATCAGCGATAGCTTCTTTGTTCTTCCTATTTAACCAATCATCGCTCAACTGAAAGGTTATTTTCTCATCAAGAGATTTCAACAACAGTCTAATTTGAATGATTTCACTGCTGATATCAAATATCTTTTCTTTATAAGTTTCGTCAATATGTAGTTTTTTTAACGTTTTGCAGCTATTTATTTTTGGCAACAACATTCCATAAAAGGTTTCAAGTTGCTCTTGGGTTGGGGGTGTGACGTTAGGGTATTCACCAAACTTTTTTAATAACTCTGCTCTATTTGGCAATTCTTTAAATAAAATGTGCTCATTCAATATTTCAAACAATGGTTGAGATTGATAGAATGGAACCTTATTATTTTCTATTGGGAATCTCATTTCAAAATCAATTGTTGTTTCTTCAATTAGCTGAGAGAGCCGATTAACATAGTTTTTTTTCGGGAATAATGCTTTCTTAATCCAACCATAAGCTTCTTGAGAGATAAACTGGTCAACAAGCTTTGTTGCTACATAAACCACCGTAATTGATACAAGAACCATGTTTAGTCTCTCCTTACACTTTAATTTTCATCGAATATTCATGCCTGCTAATAAGCATTATATCTCACTATAAATGTACTCATAAAATTTTTAAGCTTCTCTTCAAACCTAACATAGTAACAATAGCCAAACTGTCTCACTTTAATTTTTAAAAGTATACATACCTGCAAAAATTAGAGGGCGCCCAAGTTATTGTTATTATCATAACTAAGTAGTCCTCTTTATTAACACATTAATTTTAATCTATTATAAGTACATGGATAAGAAAATTGAAGATCATATTTTAAGTGGTATTGTATGATGAAATACTACTAAAGAATCATGTCTTCCCCATGCGTTAAATATAATGTCTATCATTGGCACAAAGTTGACTATCCTATAAAATATAGTTCTGAGCTGAAGATCTGAACTAATATAATTAAACACTACTCCTCCCAAACACCCTACCGGAACTTAACATTCTAGCAATGTCTTCATTACAGTCCTGTTTAGTCAATTAACTGGCTGCATTATATAAATTATTCCTATCATCATTCCTATGAGTAACTTGCAAGCAGTTTCTATCACCATAACGGTTATCTTTATCAGCACTACAACTACAGTTGAAATAAGTCCCAAATCCACCAGTAATATCAAGCCACAGTTTTCCTAATTCATCCGCGTAATAGTAGTCTTTTTGAACCCTATTTCCATTAAAGAAAAGCATTAGATGGTAATGAATTCCTTTATCTTCACCGTATTCAACTTTCCATATATAACCAACCAGTTCTTTTAATAGACTTCTATGATTCCATCTAAGTTTATTAAGTAATATTTCCCAATTATTCAAGATATCCTCTTTAGTTAAATAATCATGAGGAAAATGATAATTTAATGGATATTCGACTATGTTAGTTACAGTTTCATTGCTTTTATAACCAAGATCGACTCTAACGGGTAATAGTTTTGCGTGTTGCTCAAACAGTTTATCAATAAAGCCATAAATACTTCGTTGGTTTCTTAAATTATAGGCATAGCTATTTTCGGAAGTCATAATATTCTCCTGATTTGATAGATAGTTTATGATTTTGAATATGAAAAAGATTGGATTAATAAACTGCTTTAACAGTTTATTCTTGAATAATCCTTGTATTAGTTTATTGCAAATTGTTTGTTAATATTAAAGTTTTAAATGAATTTATTTTATTGATTAATATATAATTATTAATTAATTTAGTTATTATTATTGATGTTAATTATTTAATAACATTAATAACCTAAATCTATTAAAACGTATTTTTTCAATAGAAAGCTAATACAAAAAAGGTTAGATAAAAGTTATTAGATGTTATTAAATAGTCAAAGTTATGTCGTTTGTATTCATATAATATGCACATAAACATTAAAAAATAATTATTGTTCGATATTATTTGAACCACAACAAAAGTTAGCCCAATCTTCCATTAGTGTTCTGCGTTGCTCTAACAAATCAGTCCGATGATAAGCCGCTTCAACTTTATTCCTGATAGAGTGAGCCAATGAACGTTCAGCTAAATCTTGTGGATAGCCATTTTCGCTACACCAATCCCTAAAGCTTGAGCGGAAGCCGTGTATAGTAGCCAGCTTTCCATCGGTGCTACTTTGAACTTCCCTTCTTTTCAGAAATACAGTCATGCACGCATCACTAACCATACCTTTAGAGACATCAGATGGAAAAACAAATTCTTTATTACATCCTCGTTGTAATTCAAGTATTTCTAAGGCTCTTTCTGATAATGGTACTCGATGTAAGATTTTGGCTTTCATTCGTTCAGCAGGAATAGTCCAAATTGCATTATTGAAATCAATTTCGCTCCACTTCATTCCGCGAACTTCACCAGAACGGCAAGCCGTTAGAATTAAAAACTCAATAATTTTAGGTGCTATTTGTACAGAGGGGCTTGTTCTAATATGGTCATTGATGAACTTTGGAATTTCGCGCCAATTCATAGCTGGATGGTGAGTAGTCCTAACGGTTTTACTTGGTTGCGGTGGTAAAAGATGATGAACAACATCAACAGGATTATGTGTACAATATCCTCTAGCCCATCCCCATGATAGCACAGCATGAATACGCTGCTTAAGCCTCATAGCAGTTTCATATTTTTTAAGCCATATTTCTCGTAAAACATCTGCCACATCTTTAGGTTCAATTTGATCGAGCATTTTATTTCCAATCAAGGGAAATGCATAAGTTTGTAAAGTATTAATCCATTGTTGACCATGTTTTTGATTTTTCCAGCTTGGTAACAATTCTTCATGCAATTTATGAGCGCATTCAGAAAAAGTGGGACGTTTCAGTAACTTTTTCTCTTTTTTCTTGTTTTCAAGTGGATCAATTCCTTTTGCTAATTCTGCCCGAAAATTTATACCAAGTTGACCTGCCTGAATAATACTGATTTCAGGATAAGTTCCTAAACCTGCATTCCGACGTTTGTTCGTTATCGGGCTCGTGTAGCGTAAGACCCATTTCCCATTACCTTTTTTTGGTGATGGATGTAATGACAAACCAGTTACTGCACCATGAAGTAACGGCTTATCTTCAGGTTTAATATTGCGAGCTTTCGCGTCCGATAATTTAGCCATAAACCAACTCCATTTAATTATAGTATGCCATTTAGTATACCATTAATCGTTATTTTTAATAATACACTCTTAAACAAAATCATACATATTTTCATATTATCAATATGATTTTTAAAATTTTAATTTTTTATAATAAGACTAAATAAACATTCTTTAGACATAAAAAAAGCGGACTGCGATTCCGCCATCTTCTCCAAGCATTATTTAGAAACTGATAAACCAACTAATCACTTTTTATCAGCACATCATCTAATATACTATTCTCATTCAAATCAGCTTAAATAATTTTCTATCTGCATTTTAAAACAGCAAGTCAAAAAATTTCAATAAAATCAATACCTTTCCTGACCAACTTTTGGTTGAATTTATTTTTAAATAATCAGCTAATATGTTGTTTTTATGGGATAGCTAGAAATTCTAGCTTATTTTGATAATTAATCTTAAATTTATATTCTGTTTAATTTATAGTAGCATGCTCTAAAAAAATATAGGAATAAACAACAATGAATAATCTATTAAAATTAGTAACTGCATTATCTTTACTTTTTACAGCAACCACATTTGCTGCCCCAAATACAGAAGAAACCCCTATATTTAAAAAACAGCATGAAGTTCTAAACGATGGTATTGAATATTTAACTTACTCAGCAGATATTGATGATGGCCGTTTTGTCATTATTATTGATGAATATAAAGAAACTAAACAAGCTGTTACAAGATATATTGTTGGCAAAAAAGTATATCGATTACTTTCTGTTAATTATTGTGTTGCTGAAACTGATTTATGTGGTGATATCACTACCCTATTAAAACCGTTAGAAGTATTGGCTGATGATTTATATGGAAGTGAAGCAGCTAAAGACTTAGTTTGGCGTATTACTTATGTTAAGAATGATGACATAGTTTCAACTGACCAATTAGTTCCAATTCCGGAACTAGGTGATTTAAAAGACTTTGTTGGTGTTTATAGCGATGATGAAGATGATATGGATGCCCCATATGATGAAAATAGTCATGTTGAACAATACACACCACATATGTTAGGTTGGAATTATGGTCCTAAAGTTAATCCATAAAAACAACAAACCAATTTGTTATTGCTAGTAAATGGATACAATGTATAACTCTAAAGTCGTTGATCGAGTTGCCCTCTGAAACTGTAATTTTATTCGGTAAACGGCTTTATTCTTTTACAAAAGAAGAAATAAAAACTCAAATAAAATCAATACCTTTTCTGACTGATTTTTATATGGCATTTATTTTTATAATAGATAGTGACGTAACGTTTTATTGAGTAAATAAAAACCCTAGATTAACTAGGGTTTTTGTGTGGGTTTATTAGTATAGCTATCTAGCTATTTATTTTTTGCTTTATATTCCGCATAATATTCCTCGGCCAATTTGCGCATTGATAAGCCAATTGCAGCATATTGATATTCATTTAAGTTTGCTAACGAGGCGCGAGCAGAAGGATGCTGTACAGCAAATCCTTTGCCTGGTAATAATACAACACCAGCTTCATCAGCAATTCTGAATAACATTTCAGATGGATTTTTATTTTTGAGGATCCATTTAGCAAATTTATCGTCATATAATTCTCGGCAAATATGTTCAAGATCCACTAGCGTATAGTAATCTACACTATTTTCATCTGTTTGATGTTTAAGACCTAAATGTTGATAAAGTGATGCTGCACGGCGTCGGATTAGTGATTTTAAAGCGGTTTTATAACTTTGATCGCTATCCATCATTTCGCATAATGCAAATAAAACCATTTGTACTTGTTGTGGTGTTGAAAGACCCGCTGTATGGTTTAGTGCAACCGCACGACTATCAGCCACTAATCGATCAATAAATTTTAGATTTTCTGGATCAGTAACAATTGAGCTATAGCGTTTATTTAAGATCTGTTTGGTTTTACTTGGTAACGCTTTAATCGTTTTGTCGATGACATTATCGCGTGCAGTGGCAATAACACCTAAACGCCAACCAGTCGCACCAAAATATTTCGAAAATGAATAAACTAAAATGGTATTTTTTGGGCATATCGCAAATAAAGATTGGAAGTCATCGGCAAATGTACCATAAACATCATCGGTCAAAATAATCAATTCAGGACGTTTTTGAACGATATCTGCAATAATTTTTAGACTTTTATCATCAATTTTAACTGATGGCGGGTTAGATGGATTAACAACGAAAAAGGCTTTAATTGCTGGGTCTTCTAATTTACGCAATTCTGACTCAGGATACTGCCAATTTGCATTAGGATCAGAATTGATTAACACTTCAACTAGTTGATAGTCATTGAGTTCGGGAATTTCAAGATAAGGCGTGAATATTGGCGCACCAATGGCAATTTTATCGCCTTTTTGGATTAAGCCATTTTCTTTCATTGAATTAAAAATATAAGCCATGGCGGCTGTGCCACCTTCAACGGCAAATAAATCGATATTATCACGATCCAGATATTGAGCGCCCATTTGTTGTAAAATATAGGCTTTAACCACATCTTCACTAAAATGTAACATTCTGTCAGGTACTGGGTAATTGCATCCCAAAATACCTTCTACCATCTCTTGTAAAAAGGCATTCTCGTCCAACCCAAGTTGGTCACGAATATAAGAAAAAGCCTTACCTAAAAAGGCAACTCCCGGAGTGTTATAGTTTTGACAAATAAAATGCTCAAAGCGTCCTGTTAATCCAGCTTTGATTGGCATGCCACCAACACCTTCATTTAAATATGAAAATGACATTTCGGATTCTTGAGTTGCAAACACACCTAGTTGAAAAAAAGCTTGTCGAGGCCAAGTGGCAAGAAAGTTGGGATTACCTCTTCCTGCATTTAACATTACGCGATCAGTATGACTTTGTGCCAGTTTAATTAAGTTATCTTTTAACTCAAAAGGACTTAAATTAGCGTATTGGCTGTATTGTGTATTGTTTTTCATACATTTGTATCCTTAATTTGATATATCAATTAAACAAAAGCAACAACTAATGGGCCTAATAAAGTTAGGAAAACATTAGCTAAAGCATAAGTAATAGCAAAAGAGTTAGTTGGTGTTGAATTACCAGCTTTATTGAGCACCTCACCAAAAGCAGGATTAGCACTACGTGATCCAGCTAAAGCACCCGCAAATACCGCTACATTTTTATAACCAAGCACATATTTGCCAAAATAGATAGCAAGCAACATGGGTAATAAGGTCACAACCACACCAATTAGAAATAGAGATAAACCTTGTTCTTTAATAGTATTAATTGCTTGAAGACCAGAACTGAGCCCCACAACCGCTACAAAACCAGCTAAGCCAAAGTCTTTTAAAAGTTGCACGGCACCAGTTGGAATATTACCGATAGTTTGATGAAGAGAGCGATACCAACCAAATAATAAACCAGATAAAAGTGCACCACCACCTGCGCCTAATGTAATAGGAATATCGCTAACACGAATCACAATTAAACCAATAATAAGCCCAACAACAAGTCCTAACCCATGAAATATCCAGTCAGTTTTTTCACTTTTAGTAATTGGGGCACCGATTTTATCAACAACTCGACGAAGATCACCATCAGCACCATAAATGGTAATTACATCGCCCAGTTTTAAATAAATATCATTATTAAGAGGCAAAGGTTGACCGTCGCGATGAATAGCTACAAGATAGATACCATGTTTTAGTTTCATGACTTCGTCTGAAGCGAGCACTTGCGTAAGATTTTGTCCCACATACTTGTTGTTTCGCATTTCAACATCTAGCTTGTTCATCACAACATCCATACCTGATGCTGAATTAACTTCGGTACCAAGTAGATCATGCGCCTGAATCATTGCATCACGGTGACCAACAACCAGAATGATATCTTTTGACTTTAATACTGTTTCAGGCGTTGCTTCAATAATGTTATTACCACGCTTGATACGCTCAATACTGATGCCATTAACCGTTTGTTCAACATGTGCAACCGTTTGATTGATCTTATTTGTAATACGGTATAAACGACCACTAATATCTGATAAAGCTAAATTTTGATCAGCACCCAACAAAAGTGAACCATGAAGCTGTTCAGCCTGCGCTTTAATTGCATCATCGGCAATATCTTTACCCATGATTTTGGGCAAAATGTTGACACACACAATAATGGCACCTAGAGAACCAAATATATAAGTCACCGCATAACCAATGGTGACATTTGCTTGCATTTTGCTTAACTCTTCTGCGCTTAAACCAAGTTGACTTAAAGCATCAGAAGCTGTACCCATAATAGCTGATTGTGTCAATCCACCCGCAGCCAATCCTGCGGCAAGCCCTTTATCCAAATTAAATATTTTGGCTAATACGATAACAGTCACAAAACTTGCTACCGCAATAAATAATGCTAAAAAGATTTCGCGTAATGTTTTAACACCCAGAGAGCGGAAAAACTGAGGACCACTTTCATAACCTACAGCATAAATAAATAGAGCAAAAAGAACTGCTTTAACGCCAGCGTCAATAGTCACACCAAAAACACTTAACGCAACGGCAACGAGTAACGAACCGGCAACTCCACCAAGTTGGAATTTCCCCATCCGTATGCCACCAATCAAATAACCTAAACTTAACGATAAAAATAATAAAATTTCGGGAGAGTGTTTAAGCCCATCTAAAATCCAGTTTGAAAGCCATTGAAACATAGTAATTGTCCTCAAGCGTAATGATGTTTGAATAGAAAAAGATATGTAATAGAATGGAGCCATATCCACCAATTTGTATGAATATAGTTTTATATTAAATCGCAATTAGATTAATAGATATTCAGTTTTAACAATTAATGACATCGTTAGAAGGTGATATATAATGATTATTAACGTTAACGGAAATACACAAAAAATTAATTTATAAATAAATTTTTGAAATTCGCCAATCGCAACAATATCAAGATAAAATGGTGCGCAAAGTAAAAATTATAAAAGGGCTGTTCACAGCCCATTTCCGTGTCTAAAAAACACTTTTTCAAAACTCTTTATTACATTTTTCGAAATTTTTTCTGATAATTTTTGTCGACGTTGATAACTAACAGCGATAATTTTATGTGTTTTTAAGTGAGATAAAATAAAGTCATCACTAGTGCTAATTTCGTCAACTAAGCCTTTATCTTTGGCTTGCGTTGCAAACCAGTGCTCGCCAGTGGCAACTTGTTCGATATCCACGTTTGGACGATACTCTTTAACAAAATCTTTAAATAAAATATGAGTTTCTTCTAATTCCTGTTTGAATTTTTGGCGACCTTCTTCGGTGTTTTCGCCAAACATGGTTAACGTACGTTTATATGCACCTGCTGTTTGTAACTCAATATCCACATCATGTTTTTTAAGTAAGCGATTAAAGTTAGGAATTTGTGCAACCACACCAATAGACCCCACAATGGCAAATGGCGCTGCCACAATTTTGTTAGCGGTACATGCCATCATATACCCACCACTTGCCGCAACTTTATCAACAACTGCGGTAAAAGGAATATCACGCTGTCTAAACCGTAATAGCTGGGATGCAGCAAGCCCATAGCCATGGACTACCCCGCCAGGGCTTTCAAGCTTAACCACAACTTTATCCTCTGGTTTAATAACAGCCAATACAGCGGTAATTTCTTGACGTAATTCTTCAACTTCATGCGCATCCATACTGCCGTTGAAAGACAATACAAACAATTTTGGTTTTGCTTGCTGGTCTGTATTACTTTCTGCTAGCTGCGTTGTATTATCTAGCGTTGACTGTTCGTCAGAGTTTTCTTGCTTTTTAACTTGTTTCTTTTTTTGTTTAGCCGCTAATTTTGCTTGTTTCTTTTCAAGTTTTTTCTGTTTTTTAAGATCTTTCATAAACAGCTTAGCTTCTAGTTCGTCCATACTTGACATTAACATATCATCTTTAACTTGCTCATATTCTTGACTAATGTCTTTAACTGACAAACGCCCTGCCACTGTTGCCGACTTACGGCGTTGGCTTAATATAAAAATAAGTATCGCTAAAATTGCAATAACAACTGTTGCTGTTTCAGCTAAAAAAAGTGAATACTCAGAAAACCAATTCATTTAACTATTTTCCTTTTATTGAATGTATTGAGTTATTATAACAAGATAATTGTGACTTGTGCCTAAAATCAATAAAGATAAAATTGTCGCTTTATTCGGCTATTTAAATTATTTATACTGATAGTCCAATTTATTGTTAGATGAGAACTAATATGCCTTTACGCCCAATTACTGAAATCGCTAAACAATGCAACATTCCAGAAGAATTTGTCCTGCCTTATGGCAAACACGTGGCAAAAATCGATTTATCCATTCTTAAAGCCAACCAAAGCAAACCTAACGGCAAATTGGTGTTAGTTACCGCTATCACGCCAACTCCACTTGGTGAGGGTAAAACGGTGAATACTATCGGGCTAAGTGAAGGCTTAAATTATATTGGTAAAACAGCCATTGCTTGTATCCGTCAACCAAGTTTAGGCCCTGTATTTGGTGTAAAAGGTGGTGCTGCTGGCGGTGGTCAAGCCGAAGTATTACCAATGGAAACTTTAAATCTACATTTAACTGGTGATATTCACGCTATTACCGCCGCCCATGATTTGGCATCAGCCGCATTAGATTCGCGCCTTTATCATGAAGAACGATTGGGCGATGAATTTACCGCACAAACGGGCTTGCCGCGTCTTAATATCGATGTAAATCGCATTGTGTGGAAACGCGTGATGGATCATAATGATCGTGCACTTCGTAAGATTACTGTTGGTGTCGGTGGTGGTGTTAATGGTATTACACGTCAAGATGGCTTTGAGATTACCGCAGCGTCAGAACTTATGGCAATTTTAGCATTAGCCTCAGATTTACACGATATGCGAGCGCGTATTGGGCGCATTATTTTAGCTTATAATACTCAAGGCGAAGCGATTACTGCAGAACAACTTGAAGTTGCGGGCGCTATGACAGTGTTACTTAAAAATGCGATTAATCCAAACCTGATGCAAACAGTTGAAAATACGCCGGTACTTATTCATGCAGGGCCTTTTGCTAATATTGCCCATGGCAACTCATCAGTCATTGCCGATCGCATTGCTTTACAACTTGCCGATTATGTCGTAACCGAAGCTGGTTTTGGCTCAGATATGGGCATGGAAAAATTCTTTAATATTAAATATCGCCAAGCAGGAATAAAAGCCTCGTGTGTAGTGCTTGTTGCAACGGTTCGTAGCTTAAAATCTAACAGCGGTAAATATAATATCAAACCCGGACAAGCGATTCCAAAAGAAATCTCAGACTCTAATGTGGAGCTGCTTGAAATTGGTGCGGCTAATTTAGCGTGGCATATCAACAATGCTAAAAGTTATGGGCTACAAGTGATTGTTGCTATTAACCGCTTTCCACACGACAGTGAAGAAGAACTAGCCTTTTTACAAAAATATGCCATTGAGCATGGGGCGTTTGCTTGTGAAGTGAGTGAAGTTTTCACTCAAGGCGGTAAAGGCGCAGAAAAACTGGCTGAGCATGTTATCAAAGCATGTGATATGCCAAGTGAGATCAAATTACCTTATCCTGACAACATGTCACTTGCTGATAAAATCCAAACTATGGTAAAAAAATACGGTGCCAACAAAGCTAATTTATCAGCACAAGCACTGGAAAATATCAAAGAGATCGAAGCATTAAAACTCGATCATTTGCCTCTTTGTATTGCTAAAACCCCCATGTCAATTAGTGCTGATGCCAATCTAAAAAATGTCCCTACCGATTTTGATGTTGATATTAGTCACTTAGCGATATCTGCTGGTGCTGGTTTTATTCGTGTTTATGCTGGTAATGTAATGACCATGCCAGGACTAGGCACCAATCCAGCTTATAGACAAATTGATATTGACAAAGATGGTAATATTGTAGGTTTAAGTTAATGCAAGAAGTGATTATGCAAACCCAACAACAATATAAAGCATTTATTGACGAAGAAAACTGTATTGGCTGTGGCAAGTGCATCCGTGTTTGCCCAACTGATGCCATTGTCGGTAGCAAACAAGTATTGCACACAATACTGCCACAGTTATGTACTTCGTGTAGTAATTGTATCAATACTTGCCCAACAGACTGTATTACATTAAGTACGTTAGGCCGCGTATTGAATGAATCAGAAGAGTTAGCGCTAACTCAGAAAAAGCAACAGCGATTAGGCCATAATCAGTTAGTGCCACCAACAATTTTGTTTCCACGCACCATGCCGACGACAAACAAGATCAGCACCCCCACCGATCGTAAACAGTCAATAGCTGACGCCATTGCCAGAGTAAAAGCCAAAAAAAACCTCGCTTAATAGCGAGGTTTTCGTATTACGATAGCACTAATACTAATTAGTCTTTATTACCACTTCTAAACGCACGTTTACGGTCATTTTCAGTTAAATGACGTTTACGTAAACGGATAGATAATGGTGTCACTTCCACTAATTCATCATCATCAATAAACTCTAATGCTTGTTCTAATGACATTTTTATTGGTGGTGAAAGTGTTGTTGCTTCATCGGTACCCGATGCTCGCATATTGGTTAATTTTTTACCGGTTAGACAGTTAACGGTTAAATCGTTTGAGCGAGTATGAATACCAATAATTTGACCTTCATAAACTTCAGCACCATGACCTAGGAATAATTTACCACGATCTTGTAAGCCATATAGCGCATAAGCTAATGCTTTACCAGTACCATTTGAAATCATTACGCCATTATTACGTTGACCAATTTCGCCTGGACGAACATCATCGTAATGACTAAAGGTAGAATAAAGCAAACCGGTGCCTGAGGTCATGGTCATAAATTCAGTTCTAAAACCAATAAGCCCACGACTTGGAATGACATAATCTAAACGTACGCGACCTTTACCATCTGGTAGCATATTTGTTAAGTCACCTTTACGTAAACCAAGTGCTTCCATCACTGAACCTTGATGTTGTTCTTCAATATCAAGCGTAACTTGTTCGAATGGTTCTTGTTTTTTACCATCAATTTCTCTAAAGATAACTTTAGGACGAGAAACCCCTAGCTCATAACCTTCGCGGCGCATATTTTCGATGAGTACTGACAAATGCAATTCACCACGACCAGAGACTCTAAAGGCATCGGGATCTGGCGTTTCTTCGACACGAAGAGCAACATTATGGACAAGCTCTTTATTTAAACGCTCAAGAATTTGACGAGAAGTGACATATTTACCCTCTTTACCAGCAAATGGTGAGCTATTGACATTAAAGAACATGGTTACAGTTGGTTCATCAACGGTTAATGCAGGTAATGCTTCAACGCAGCTATTATCACAAATTGTATCGGAGATACCGAGTTCACCAAGACCTGTTAATGCAATAATATCGCCAGCTTCGGCAACTTCAGCTTCATAGCGTTGTAGTCCTAAATGGCCAAGAACTTGCCCTACTTTGCCAGTCCGTTTATTACCTTCACTATCAACGATAGTTACTTGTTGATTTGGTTTAACGCGACCACGTTTAATACGGCCAATACCAATAACACCAACATAATTATTATAATCAAGTTGAGAAATTTGCATTTGGAATGGTCCGTCTAAATCTACTTTTGGAGGCTCAACATATTTAACAATTGCTTCAAATAATGGCGTCATATCTTCAGCCATATTTTCATGCTCTAAACCTGCGATCCCCATTAATGCTGAAGCATAAACGATAGGGAAATCTAACTGTTCATCAGTAGCCCCTAAATTAACAAACAGATCGAACACTTGATCAACAACCCAATCAGGACGTGCACCTGGACGATCAACTTTATTGATAACTACAATCGGTTTTAAACCATAAGCAAATGCTTTTTGCGTTACAAAACGCGTTTGTGGCATTGGTCCATCCATTGCATCAACGAGCAATAGCACAGAATCAACCATAGACATAACACGTTCAACTTCACCACCAAAATCAGCATGTCCTGGGGTGTCAACGATATTAATTCGGTAACCATTCCAATCAATAGCGGTATTTTTAGCTAAAATGGTAATACCACGCTCTTTTTCAAGCGCATTAGAGTCCATGATACGTTCGTTATCGTCACCACGTAGATTATCTAACGTACCTGACTGTTTTAATAACTTATCAACCAAAGTCGTTTTACCATGGTCAACGTGAGCAATAATGGCAATATTTCTTAAATTTTCAATCACAATTAAAATTCCACTTAGAAGACAGATTCTATAGGCGCAGTATTGTACACCTTTTTAATAGAAATGTTGATCTATATCACAAAGTTTATTTAAAAGAACTTGAGCACTTGATAACTTTAAGAAAATATCGATTTACTTATAAAGAGATTTCATAATACTATGTGTTTAAGTATAAAATTGTTCGGCAAACTCATCTACCTTTGTCCAATCAGTATA
The DNA here is from genome assembly GCF_057063525.1 of Gilliamella sp. X-46. Lineage (NCBI taxonomy): Bacteria > Pseudomonadati > Pseudomonadota > Gammaproteobacteria > Orbales > Orbaceae > Gilliamella > Gilliamella sp. X-46. Next base: position 63,102 of record NZ_JBXSQH010000002.1, read on the forward strand.
TTCAATCATCGGCTTTGTTACGTCAGTGTCCCCTTTTCCTAACCACATAATAAAGCGGATCATATTGCGATCAAACCAATTATATTGTGGATAATACAGCGCACCGGCAAAAACCGCAGTAAAAGTTGGCTTCCATGCTATTTTAGCTAAGAATTTTTTAGTGTATAAATTCGTTTCTGGCGTATTTTTATTCGGTTTTCTCGCCACCAAATTTACCCCAAAAAATCCAGACTTCATCTTATTTAATTGCTGATAATGCTTATCAATAAACGCTTTCATTACTTTGCTATAAAACCCATAACGAATCGAACAACCCAATAAAGCTGCTTGGTATTGAGTTAGATCGATTTTAGTATCGGGTAGCAGTTCAATAACATCGCAATCACATTTACCATTAAGTTGCGTTTTTATGCGTTGCATAATCTTAAATGTCTGATTTTCATGTGTAGTATAGAGTAATAAAACTTTCATCACGGAATTCATAACATTGCCTCCTTCTTTTTGTTAAACTCATTGGTAAATATCAACATTACTTTTTTTATGATAAAAATTAAAAGATTGGGGATGATTTCATTAAAAACTTTGATTATAGTATTAGGCTAATTTAACCAGACCGGAACTGATTATGGCAATTTCACCTCCAAAACTGAGTGCAATTATTTTGGCGGCAGGAAAAGGCACACGGATGTATTCCAACCTACCTAAAGTTTTACATAAAATCGGCGCCAAGCCGATGTTACAACATGTTATTGATACAGTTCAACAACTTAATACTAATCGCATCAATATTGTTTATGGCCATGGCAAAGAACAACTTGAAGAAACACTCAAGAATCAACATGTGCAGCTGGTTTACCAAGCTGAACAACTCGGTACTGGCCATGCTGTTCAACAAGCTATCCCTTATATTCAAGATGATGAAGATATCTTAATTTTATATGGTGACACACCCCTTATATCGGTTCAAACGCTACAAACTTTAATTACTAGCAAACCAAAACAAGGCATCGCGTTATTGACGGTAATACTTGATAATCCAACTGGATATGGACGCATTGAACGTCACAATGGCAAAGTCGTTGCCATTGTGGAACAAAAAGATGCTACTCCTGAGCAACAAAAAATCAATGAAATTAACACCGGTATCATGCTCGTTACTGGTAAATTATTGAAAAATTGGTTATCTCGTTTAACCAACAATAATGCGCAACAAGAGTTTTACTTAACCGACATTATTGCTTTTGCACACCAAGATGGTTATGACATATTAACCTCGCACCCAGTACAACCATTTGAAGTTGAAGGCGTCAATAATCGCCTGCAATTGGCAACATTAGAACGGCAATATCAATATCAACAAGCTCAACACTTATTACTCGCTGGTGTGACATTGCTTGATCCAAATCGCTTTGACTTACGAGGCACACTCTCGCACGGTAAAGATGTCACTATTGATTGTAATGTAATTATTGAAGGCAATGTCACACTAGGTAATAACGTAATTATTGGTGCGGGCTGTATCTTAAAAAATTGCACGATTGATGATAACTCAAATATCAGTCCGTATAGCATTATTGAAGATTCAACTATCGCTAAACAGTGTACTATCGGCCCCTTTGCTCGCCTACGACCTGGCTCACAACTTGACGAACAAGCCCATGTCGGCAATTTTGTTGAATTAAAAAAAGCACATCTGGGCAAAGCCACCAAAGCTGGGCACTTAAGCTACCTTGGCGACAGCGAAATTGGCAGTAATGTCAACATTGGTGCAGGCACTATCACTTGTAATTATGATGGCGCCAATAAATTTAAAACTATTATTGAAGATGATGTGTTTGTCGGTTCTGACACACAATTGATTGCACCAGTAAAAGTGGGTAAAGGCGCAACCATTGCAGCAGGCACAACCGTTACCAATAATGTAAATGATAACGAATTGGTCGTAAGTCGAGTTAAACAAAAACAACTTGCTGGTTGGAAACGACCTACAAAGTTAACTAACGAGGAATAAACTATGTGTGGAATCGTGGGGGCTATCGCCAAACGTGATGTTGCTGAAATATTATTGGAAGGTCTAAAACGATTAGAATATCGTGGTTATGACTCAGCAGGACTGGCAATTATTTCACCAGACGGCGAACTGCAACGCGTTCGCCGTGTTGGCAAAGTGCAAGCACTAAAAGATGCCATTGCAAAACATCCACTACAAGGAACTACCGGAATTGCGCATACTCGATGGGCAACCCATGGTGAACCAGTTGAACATAACGCCCACCCACATGTATCTGGCTTTATCGCTGTCGTGCATAATGGAATTATTGAAAATTTTGAACCATTGCGTGAAAAGCTGATCGCCAAAGGCTACCAATTCCGTTCAGAAACCGATACCGAGGTTATTGCCCACTTAATTCATGACATTATATCAACCGAAGATTGCTCCTTATTTGACGCCGTGCAAAAAGCTATCCCGCAACTACGAGGCGCTTATGGCACAGTCATTATGGACACGCGCAACCCAGAGATATTAGTTGCAACGCGCTCTGGCAGTCCTTTAGTTATTGGTTGTGGCGTAGGAGAAAACTTTATCGCATCAGATCAATTAGCGCTATTACCTGTCACCCGCCAATTTATCTATTTGGAAGAAGGTGATACCGCACTTATCACACACCGAACAGTGACAATCTTAGACAAGAATCATCATGAAGTAACAAGGCCATGTATAGAATCTGATGCAAAATATGATGCGGGTAGCAAAGCAGGCTATAGTCACTATATGCAAAAAGAGATCTACGAACAGCCTAATGCGATTAAAAATACCCTTGAAGGTCGTATGGCGCATGGTAAAGTGGATTTATCAGAACTGGGCGATAATGCAAAAAATATACTAAAGCAGGTTGAGCATGTGCAAATTGTTGCCTGTGGCACCGCTTATAATGCCGGTATGGTGGCGCGCTACTGGTTTGAAGCCTTAGCAGGTATACCATGCGATGTCGAAATTGCCTCAGAATTTCGTTACCGCAAACCTGCTCGTCGCAAAAACAGTCTATTTATTACCCTTTCACAATCAGGCGAAACCGCAGATACACTCGCTGCCTTGCGATTGGCGAAAGAAAACCATTACTTAAGTACCCTTGCCATCTGTAATGTAGCGGCATCCACACTCGTGCGTGAAGCCGATTTCGTTTTATTAACCAAAGCAGGGGTTGAAATTGGTGTTGCATCAACTAAAGCCTTTACCACACAATTAACGGTTTTATTGCTACTAGTTGCAAAATTAGGACGTTTAAATAATATGGCACAAAGCACCGAGCAAGCAATTGTCCACGCCTTACAAACCTTGCCAAACCGCATTGAACAAGTGCTTATGTCTGAACCACAAATTAAAAAATTAGCAGAGCAATTTGTTGATAAACATCATGCGTTATTCTTAGGAAGGGGCGATGAATATCCAATTGCTATGGAAGCTTCGTTAAAACTCAAAGAAATCTCTTACATCCACGCCGAAGCTTATGCTGCAGGTGAACTCAAACATGGCCCTCTTGCATTAATTGATGCAGATATGCCAGTGATTGTGATGGCACCAACTAACGAAATGCTAGAAAAACTAAAATCCAATATCGAAGAAGTGCGAGCGCGTGGCGGTCAACTGTATGTCTTTGCCGAGCAAGATGCCGGGTTTGTCGGTGATGACACCATGCACATCATCAATCTACCCCATATTGAAGAACTTACCGCACCAATCTACTACACCGTGCCCACCCAACTACTGGCGTATCATGTTGCTTTGCTCAAAGGCACTGATGTTGATCAGCCTCGTAATTTAGCAAAATCGGTTACCGTGGAGTAAAGCCCGCTAGATTAAATGTGGGAACTGACGGTATGGTTTTGAGATCGTAATCAAAACTAAAGTTCTCACATAACATCAACGAATACTAAAATTTTTACTGTAATAAGTTTTCCTGTGATTTTTTATCATTGCGCAAGGCTTTGTTAACGAGTTTGGCAAAGTTCACTTATTTTGTAAAAAGGTTTCAGGAAAACATACGTTTTAGTCTATTGGACTTAAAACTTTGCTTTTTATACCAAGTAAATGTGATCTTAATCACAAAAATAAAAAATCGAATGGTTTTAACAATGTGATATTCATCACACTTATCAATTTTTTTTGATGAATCGAATAACAAAATCCCTCTACAATAACTGCATAAAGATTATACCAATCAATAAGGAAAGATGAATATTATGACAACCTCAAACATCAAATTGAAAGTCCAAAATTTTGGGCGATTCTTAAGTAATATGGTAATGCCAAATATCGGTGCGTTTATTGCTTGGGGATTTATTACCGCTATTTTTATTCCAACAGGCTGGTATCCAAATGAAACGATTGCCAAGCTAGTTGGACCTATGATTACCTACCTATTACCACTATTGATTGGTTATACTGGTGGTAAATTAGTTCACGGTGAACGAGGTGCAGTGGTTGGTGCAATCACAACAATGGGAGTCATTGTTGGTTCAGATATTCCCATGTTCTTAGGAGCAATGATAGTCGGCCCACTTGCTGGCTGGGTAATAAAGCAATTTGATAAAGCCGTAGACGGTAAAATCAAAAGCGGTTTTGAAATGTTAGTCAATAATTTCTCAGCGGGTATTATCGGTATGCTACTTGCGTTGCTTGCTTTTTTCGCAATTGGTCCTGCTGTCGTTATTGCATCTGGTAAATTAACTATTGCCGTTAATTTCTTAGTTGAGCATAATTTATTACCTTTAACATCGATCATTATTGAACCCGCTAAGATCCTTTTCTTAAATAATGCCATTAACCACGGTATATTCTCACCATTGGGTATTCAACAAGCGGCTGAACATTCTCAATCTATTTTCTTTTTAATCGAAGCCAACCCTGGCCCTGGCTTAGGTTTATTACTCGCTTATATGTTTTTTGGTAAAGGATCAGCAAAAAGTTCAGCCAGTGGCGCAGCAATCATTCACTTCTTTGGTGGGATCCATGAAATTTACTTCCCCTATGTATTAATGAATCCACGTCTTATTATTGCGGTTATTTTAGGTGGAATGACAGGGGTATTTACTTTAACATTATTTGGAGCAGGATTAGGTTCACCCGCATCACCAGGTTCAATCATCGCCGTTCTTGCCGTCACACCAAAATCATCTATGCTTGGCGTAATTTTTTCTGTCATTGCTGCAACTACGGTTACTTTTATCGTTTCTGCGATTTTATTAAAAACAACCAAAGAAACAGACAAAAGTCTTGAAGATGCAAAATCGAATGTTTCTGCAATGAAAAACGAATCAAAAGGTATTACAAATGGAATACTTGACTTAGCTAAAGTGAAAAAAATCATTGTGGCTTGTGATGCAGGAATGGGCTCTAGTGCTATGGGAGCAGGTGTGTTACGCAAAAAAGTACAAGATGCCAATCTCGATATTTTTGTCACTAATTTAGCAATCAATAACCTTCCTAATGATGTTGACATAGTTATCACGCATAAAGACTTAACCGATCAAGCCAAACAACACGCTCCAAACGCACATCACATATCATTAACCAACTTTTTAGACAGTCAATTATATAGCCAATTAGTTGCGGATCTTTTAAGTTCTCAAACGAGTAGTTTAGCAAGTGAAACGATACCTAGCAGCAACCAATCCACTGATAATGCACCCCTATTTAAATTATCAGAACAAAACATTTTTTTAGGGCTAACCGCTAAAAACAAAGAAGAAGCCATTCGTTTTGCCGGGCAAAAATTGGTCGATAATGGTTATGTTACCCCTGCCTACATTGAAGCAATGTTAGCGCGTGAAAAATTAACGTCCACTTATTTAGGAGAATCAATAGCTGTTCCACATGGTACTATTGAATCAAAAAACGACGTTATTAAAACCGGCATCGTATTTTGCCAATATCCAGCTGGTGTTCAATTTGGCGAAGAAGACAACGACAAAGCGAAAATTATAATAGGTATTGCTGCACGTAATAATGAACACCTTGATGTCATTGCAAAACTCACTAATGCTCTTGATGATCAAGCCATTATTACCAAACTGGTTAACACAACAAGTATTGAAGAGGTACTTGCTATTTTAAGTTAATATCACAATTATCGTTCCCACTTAACAAGTGGGAAACCATTACCACTTTTTAAATTTAATTAAGGATTATTATAATGCAAGCATTACATTTTGGCGCAGGTAACATTGGGCGAGGTTTTATTGGAAAATTACTATCAGATGCTGGCATACAGGTCACATTTGCCGATATCAATGAACAAATCATCACTGCAATCGCTAAGCGCCGTGAGTACCCCGTCAATGTTGTTGGCGAACAATCCACCACTGAAATAGTCAAAAATGTCGATGGAATTAACAGCACCTCTAATGAAGTGATCGATTATATTACCAAAGTTGATTTAATCACCACCGCCGTGGGTCCGCAAATTTTAGCGCGCATTGCTTCAAGTGTTGCGCAAGGGATTATTGCAAGACATCAACAAGGCAACACCAAGCCACTGAATATTATTGCTTGTGAAAATATGGTTCGTGGTACTAGCCAATTTAAACAAGAAATCTTCAAATCACTACCAAAAGAGCTTCATCAATGGACAAATGCCCATATCGGTTTTGTCGATTCTGCGGTGGATCGCATTGTACCACCTGCAACATCAAAAACAGGCGATATTTTAGAAGTCACTGTAGAGACTTTTTCTGAATGGATTGTTGATGAAACGCAGTTTGTAGGGCCGATTCCAACCATTACAGGTATGCAGCCTGTTGACAATTTAATGGCTTTTGTTGAGCGAAAACTATTTACCTTAAATACAGGTCATGCGATTACGGCTTATTTAGGTTTCTATCATGGTATTGGCACCATTCGCGATGCAATTTTAAACGAAAAAATTCGGTTAATTGTTCGTGGAGCAATGGAAGAAAGCGGCTTAGTACTTATCAAACGTTACAATTTTGATGAACAAAAACACATGGCTTATATCGAAAAAATCTTAAACCGCTTTGAAAACCCGTATTTACATGATGATACTTCACGTGTTGGTCGGCAACCAATGCGTAAATTAGGCGCTGGCGATCGTTTAATTAAGCCATTGCTTGGTACTTTTGAGTATCAAGTTAAAAATACTAACTTACTAATCGGTATCGCAGCCGCTCTCAACTATCGTAATAGTGATGATGAGCAAGCAGTTGAACTGGCAAAACTCATTACTGAAAAAGGAGTTAAACACGCTTTTTGTCAAATCGCTGGGATTGATGTTAACAATTCTATTGTTAAGCAAATTGAAGAAATTTATACTACAATGCAAAATCGTCAATTTACATAACACCTAATGCCAGAATCGATATTACAAGAAGATGCGATATTAGAAAAACTCAACCAGCAAGCTGATATTCACAGCTTGCTAGCCGTTGCCATAAAATTAATCAATGATAATGTCAACAAATTAATTCTTAAAGTCTTTCGAAAAGAACCACACGCTATTAAATTTGTCATTCCGTCATTGGTCGGTAAAAATGGACCACTCAATGATACTTCTGTTTGCTTAAAACTGCTTTATGTGTTGGGGATTATTTCTCGTGAAGATTACGAAGATATAGAATTGCTGATTGCTATTTTGGACGAGCTAGAACAAGACGACAGGCAATATACTTATTTAGATGATGAAATTTTGGGACCTATTAGTTTATTACATGATATGGTGTTACCACCAAGCTGGGAATCGCAACACGAAAAAGCCAAACAATCTGGCATTGTCGATACGTTAAAATCTTCCATGTACCAAAACCGCTATCAACAAATGATTCGCTCAGCGTTAATTATTGCTATTACCGAACTGACGTTACGTATTATAAATAAAGAACATATCAACTACTTTCCATAATGGCCAACTCTTTTGCTAAATGTTCGATTATTTTGACTTAAAATAAATTAAAGTAAAAATAGCTATTGCTGCATGCGATATACAAAAGAAATATAGGTTTTTTATTACTGCTCTTCGGTTAAGACCGTTTTATTTTTTGTTTTTTTCTTCATTAAAGATATATTTGAGACTCGTTGCTAGCACACTCGGCATCTCGACTTAAATTATTGATTTTTTTAGTTTTTACATCTTGAAAGCTAAAAAATAAAATATTTTTCACTGGATTCTTTTTAAGAAGTAAAAGATAGATTACAATGCTTTTTTGCATGTTTTAAATAGAGAGAACATTATATCACAAATCATAAAATCTCAGACTGTAACTATCCCCTTTAAAATAGTACAGCAAAAGAGTAGAGGTTAGTTATGTTAGCATATAGATGGTGCTGAATATTTAAAATATTACGATTATCATATTTAAGAAAAGGAATAGCACATATGATTATATTAATCTATATTGCATATTATTTTTTATCTCTTTTGCCTATTATTATTTCTTATCGATTTAGAAAATATACAATAAGCGATTACCAATATAATAAGCAATTGAATTGGAAAAAACGAGGAGCGCTAATTTTTAATTATATCGCTTTAATTTTTCAAATAATAGTTGCAGGTGAACTAAAAAGTAAATTAGAAAGCCTAGATAATTCTATTTTAGGCTATGAGCCTATTTTAGTTTCAGCATACATATTTCTTATTGTTTATACACTCTTTCCTATATCATGGTTAGAGAGTCCTAAATCTTACATAAAAAAGAAAAAATTTAAATAAAAAATTATTCAAGGTAAAAGGAGAAAGTGTTAAACGTGGTTATTTTGATTTTGATTTATATTTTATTTTATCTTGTTTCTATTCTACCTATTTTTGTTACTATTCGTTATAGGGGATATAGTAGAGTAGATTATATGGAAAATAAGCGTTTAAGATGGGAAAGGCGAATAATGTTATTTTTGTGTGTTATTATTGGATTTACTCATATTTTTATTCTTTGCGCTCACAAAACTATCATTAGTTATTCCTCTGAATATAAACCATTAGTTTTTTCTGCATTTGCGTTTTTTCTCTTTTATTCATTCTTTCCTTTATCATGGTTAGAAAAACCTAAATCTTATATAAAACAGAAAAAATCTAAATAAAAAATTATTCAAGGCGAAAAGAGTGATTCAAAAATAGGTAAATACACAAATTTATTTACGAGACCATTTTATGATTTGTTCTTCAGTGAATCGTTTTTCATAATGAGTTATCCTTGTTTGATTAATACTACTGGACATATCATTTAAATCATGGCGTTCATTTTTTTGGGGGGGGATGTTAACTTTTTAATTTTATTTATCACCAGTATTCTATTATTCTTGTTATATCACCTAAATCAATATTTCCATCTTTAATACAATGGCTTTTTGTCCAATCTCCATTTTCATTATGATCGGTGAAATAACACATTATTGTCTTATCTATTTTTGAGTTATTTTCATCTAAATAATGAGTTTGTATTGTTTTCTTCAGTTTATTATTATCATCATAAATAAACTCTATTTTTCTATTATAAAAAGCTTTAAGGATCTTTTTTTCCTCAGAAATAGATTTCAACATATTATTGTTTGTATAGAAAAATTGGGTTTTTGCATTAACATTTGCCCCATTTCCCATGGACATTACCAATCTTTTTTGTTCATCATAATTATACTGATAATGGAAATTAAAACTATTTAATGAAGAAGATTCAATAATATTTTCATCTTTATCAAGAGTTAATTTAATTTGAGTAAAAGGTTTATCATTCATATTCCATACAATAATATTTTTAACATAATCATAAAACAGTGTTGATTTGTATTTTTCGCTACCACTAAAAATAATTAAACCTCTATTATTTGATTCTATAACTAATTTTCCGTCTATAAATCTCATTGCATTTGAATAATCAATAGATGTATAAATATCTTGATGTTTTATTAGTTTGGAATGTGGTGCTATTTCTGGAATGTATAATGAAAGATAATTGTTATACACTTTAGTATCTACTTCAGCATATGAGTAACCACAAATAAAAATGCCTAATATTACTGATACTAAGTTTTTCATACTTATTAGTTTCCTATATCCATTATTTTCATATTAAAGTACGGTAGCGAATCATATTTAATTATACAATAAATTGATTAAAAAAATTTTTATATTTGAGCTACGTTCTAATTCTTCTGACTAAATTTAGCCTTTATTTCCCACTATTGCAATTAGTCGGTATAATGCCAGCAATTTTATTGTAAAGTGGATTATGCATGAAAACGCTATTTGCCAGCACATCTCGCGGGCTTGAAGAGTTATTAAAAAAAGAGTTAGAACAAATTGGTTCAACCAATTGTAAGATTACGCAAGGCGGTGTCTATTTTGATGCCAACGAAACAACTTTATATCAATCACTATTATGGTCACGTTTAGCATCGCGTATTTTATTGCCAATAGCCGAATTTGATATCTATAGCGATTTAGATCTGTATTCTTGCGTGTTCAATATTAAATGGACTGATATTTTTGCTGTCGATAACGCTTTTGTGATTAACTTTGTTGGCGTTAATGAGCTTATTCGTAATAGCCAATATGGTGCGCTTAAGATCAAAGATGCTATTGTCGATCATTTTTTACGTCATACCAACCAACGACCCAATGTAGCAAAGCAAGACCCAGATATTCGGCTTCATGCTTATTTAAATAAAAACCATGTCACACTGTCTTTAGATTTAAGTGGTAATAGCTTACATGAGCGTGGTTATCGCCAGCAAACGGGGCAAGCACCATTAAAAGAGACCCTTGCTGCTGCCATTATTATGCGTTCAGGTTGGCAAAGTGATGAACCATTACTTGACCCAATGTGTGGTTCGGGCACGCTACTGATTGAAGCCGCTATGATTGCATCAAAAATCCCACCGGGATTACAACGCAAACAATGGGGATTTTTTGCTTGGAAAGGCTTTAATCCAACTTTATGGAATGAGCTATTATTTTCAGCTAAACAAAATGTTTGCAAATCCAATACCCCTTTTATTGGTTACGATAATAACTCAGCAGTACTTGAACGAGCCAAACAAAATGCCATCCAAGCAGGCGTGGGCGATTTAATTACGTTTTCAGTGCAAGATGTAACACAATTAAGTAATCCACTACTAGCACAAACAACCGGTATGATTATTAGCAATCCACCTTATGGCGAACGCTTAGAAAGCGAGCCAGCACTGATTGCTTTGCATACCGCACTCGGTCAACAAATTAAACAAAATTTTGGTGGGTGGAAATTATCGCTATTTAGCGGCGCACCACAATTATTAGATTGCTTACAAATGCGAGCAGACAGACAATTCAAAGCCAAAAATGGTCCACTGGACTGTATACAAAAAAATTATGTCATTGCTCAGCGTAACACTGAACATCCAATCAATAATCCAACGTTGCCAGCTACAGACTTTGCTAATCGATTACGCAAAAATAAGCAAAAGTTAGAAAAATGGGCTGCTCAAGAACAGCTAGAATGCTATCGACTTTATGATGCGGATTTGCCTGAATACAACGTTGCTATCGATCGTTATAAAGATAAAATAGTAATGCAAGAATATGCCGCACCTAAAAATATTGATCCACAAAAAACGCGCCAGCGACTTTTTGATATTATCAATGCAACCATGTCAGTACTTGAACTTACCGCCGATCAGCTAGTATTAAAAACGCGTGAAAAGCAAAAAGGTAAACAGCAATACCAAAAGCTTGGGCAAAAACAGGACTATTTTTTAGTACATGAATACCCAATTAATCAACGCAAAACCGCATTTTGGGTTAATGTGACCGATTATTTAGATACCGGCTTGTTTTTAGATCATCGCTTAGCACGAAAAATGATTGGTGAAATGAGTGCCGGCAAGGACTTTTTAAATCTATTTGCCTATACAGGTAGCGCAACAGTTTATGCCGGACTTGGTGGAGCAAAATCAACCACCACGGTCGATATGTCACGCACCTATTTGGAATGGGCTGATCGCAATTTAAAACAAAACGGTTTAACGGGTAAAAAACATCGATTAATTCAGGCAGACTGTTTGCTCTATTTATCTCAGGCTGATGAGCAATTCGATTTAATTTTTATCGATCCGCCTACATTTTCAAACTCGAAACGCATGCACGAAACCTTTGATGTTCAGCGTGATCACCTAAAATTGATGACCGATTTAAAACGCTTATTACGTCCTAATGGAACAATTATCTTTTCGAATAATAAGCGTGGTTTTAAAATGGATAGTGTTGGTATGCAAAACCTAGGTTTAACCTATCAAGAAATTACCAATAAAACGCTATCGCTTGATTTTAAGCGCAATAAACAAATTCACTGCTGTTTTATTATAAAGCATCAATAAACAAAACCGCCAATAAGGCGGTTAATTTACACAAAAAAAGACAAACAAAAAAAATCAAATAAAATCAATACTTTTTCTAACTGATTTTTTAATAGCTTTATTTCAATAATTTTTTATTAGAAAATACTTTATTATAATAAATACAAATAAATAAAACACAACTAGTCTAATTTATTAAACTATCTTTGCGACTCTATTATTGCTAGTACAACATAACTCACATATTACCAACAATTATTTATAAGGATATGAATGAAAAGAACAATTTTTTACTTGGCGTTGATGTTATTGTCAAATTTTATTTCGAGCACATCATTAGCCGATGAATTTATACTCAACAAATACGATCCCAATGTTATAAAAACTGGCGAATACTCGCATTTCTACACAGATCCACTTACAGATACAAAAATATCCTTGCCAGCAGATAAATATAGTGCAATGAAAGCTGTCTTCCTTGATAGCTTTGTAGCAAATGATTGTGTATTCTATAAATTTAATCTAGAAAATGGTGAAATTTTTTATTTAAAAGAACTGTGTTCTTCAAAAGAAATTGAATTTAATGGGCTAAAATACCTAATTCGACCAGATCGATACAGCAAAATAGAGAAAAATGTACAGGATTTGAAAAAAATAAAAATTCCTAATCTAAATGATGTTGTGGTTAAAACAGTAACTGTCACAAAAGATAATATTTATGAAGTTACTTTTTCAAATGGGTTACAAATACAAAAAGAATATCTCAATGATTTTCTCAATTTAAGCAAAAAAATCACAAACCCAGATGATTTAAAATTATTAATTCACTATATGAAAAAACACCAACTATCTTTTACAACAGGTTATTACAATCAATATTTATTTTCAATGGACAATTCAACATCACCTATAAAAATTGACATACTTATTAATAAAAATCTAGAGGTTTATCCCACAGTAGATATTACATATAAAGGCACTAAGGCTTTGATTAAAAAGTTTACTATCAATCAAAATAAAGCAACATATTCTTCTATTAATACGCGTTTTTACACTATCAACTCTAATGAAGAGCTTACAATATATGAGTTGCTTTTCACCAAGCAAGAAGTAATTGAAAAGTATCGTTTCGATTTGGATAAAAAGATGACAGATTATATAAAATGGCTTAATGACAAAAAAAGTGCAAAAATAGTATTTTATGGAGATCTGCAAGACATCAGCCAAAAAATAACAAGAAAAAATATTGTTCAATTAAAAGATATGATAAAGATCAATGAATTATTAACCAAGTACTTTAAACGATCATTAGTAAGCTTAGAAAAAGATAAGGATGAAGAAGATGATTAGCGTTAACTTACCAAGTTAAAGCTTAATTTTGTCCTATCATCAATATCGACAAAAAAGATAGAAGTAATTGATTTTGCATCTTTTATAAATTACACATTAAGTGACTAAAATTAAAAGCTCAAATTATTTATCAGGGGGAATTTTTACATTAAATTCCTCCTGCTTACCTAACTATACTGATCAAAAGTAAATTACAACGGTGCCTTCTAAAAAGACATACTTAACATATAATGCTAAACCTACCGAATCACAAGCACCGCCGTTTTAGCTCCACGCACCACTCCTGACGCATTCGATCCTAAAAGATGCGTTGAGATATTGGGACGACGCGAGCCTAAAATTATTAAGTCTGGTTTGATTTCGTCAGCTAATGCAAGGATTTCATCTCTTGGATGACCAAATGCGATAGAAAAAGATAAATGTTCATGCGGTAAATTAATCGAATCCATTAATTGATGAAGGTATTGTTCCGTTTGTACTGTTGCATGATCTTTAAATTCATCAAATCCAAAAGAGTAAGCATTGATAATAGCCGATGAAACAGGCAAGGCATGAAAAAAGATGACTTCAGCATTAGACAATCTGGCTAAGCACTCTACATGTGGAATGACTTTTTTAGTTAATTCATCTTCAAGCACATCGATAGGAACTAAAATTTTTTTGTACATAACTCCCTCCTTGCTTTGTTATAGATTATATATTCAGCGAAACTAAAACAGGTTTTACCTAGCTAGTATGATACTAATTTTAAATGTAATCCTTAATTATTTTTATTCGTTTTATGATGGAGATCAACATGAATTGCATTATTTATCGTTCTGATGTCAAACCGACACTAGAACAAGCCACCACCCTTTATCGTCATTGTTCATTAGGCAAACGTCGTCCACTTACCGATACCGTACGCTTTCAAGCTATGTTAGATAATGCGAATTTGGTGGTAACTGCTTGGCATGATGATAAATTGATTGGCATTGCGCGTTGTTTAACGGATTTTGTTTATATCACCTATTTGGCAGATCTCGCGGTGGATGAAAATTATCAACGACAAGGCATCGGAAAGCAATTAATTAAAGAAGTGAAAAACAATACTGACAAATCATGTTCAATTACTCTACTAGCTGCACCACAGGCAGTTGATTATTATGCCCATATCGGTTTTAATGCGCATCTTTCAGCTTGGATTTTAAGAGATAATTAAAATGAGAATCATATTAGCCTCGACTTCACCATCACGTAAAAAGGTGCTCGAAAAATTAGCTATCCCTTTTGAGTGTGTGCCACCTGTATGCGATGAAACACCGCTAGTCGGCGAATCAGCTCAGCAATTGGTGGTTCGGCTAGCTAAGCTTAAAGCGCAGTCATTAGTGACAGACTACCCAAATAGCTTAATTATAGGATCGGATCAAGTCGGCGTATTAGACGGTAATATTGTTTGCAAACCGCATACGGTTGATAATGCCCGCAAACAGCTTCGACAAAGCAGCGGTAAAGCCTTCTATTTTTATACTGGTATGACAGTAATTAATACCAAAACTCAACAACAAACCACCATTTGCGAACCATTTAAAGTGACCTTTCGTTCATTAAACGATGCGGAAATTGATGCTTATATTGCTAAAGAGATGCCACTACAATGCGCAGGCAGTTTTAAATGTGACGAACTGGGCATTACCCTGTTTGATAAACTAGAAGGCGATGATATTAATTCATTGGTTGGATTGCCATTACTAAAACTCAATAAAATTATGATCGAAATGGGCTGTAATCCACTTTTAATATAACAATTCAGCTAATAAATAAACCCATTAATCAATAAATCGCCCTGCTGACATTTTCATAACTTTTTGACTATAATGGGCAACATCATGATCATGAGTAACAATCAATAACGCTGTACCTTGTTGATGAATTTGAGTAAGTAATTGCATAATCTCGGTTGCACTCTCTTCATCAAGATCACTTGTTGGCTCATCGGCAATAATTATTTGTGGTTTACAAATCAGCGCTCGCAATATCGCAATACGGCGCATTTCACCACCAGACATATTAGCTGGATACGCATCTTGTAAGTGGCTGATGTTGGCTTTTTCAAGCAAACTCTTGGCTTCATTTAAGGGATTTTGGTTTTCTCGCTTAGTTAAATAAAAAGGCAGTCGAATATTATCAATTGCCGTTAAATTAGGCAACAAACTGCTACCTTGAGGAATATAACCAATATGCTGATTGCGAAAGGCAGAAACTTGCTGATCATTAAGCTCAAACAAATTAGTATCATTAATAGTGATTTTGCCTTGTGTTGGCGTCAGTAAACCTGCAATCATATTAAGTAACGTGGTTTTCCCACTGCCCGATTTACCCATAATGCAAATAAAGTCATCTTTTGTCATTGAAAAACTAACATTATTCACCGCAGAAAAGGTTTGTTGCCCTCTTGTGTAATCTTTACGTAGATTTTTAACATTCAGTAACATTATTATTCGCCCTCTCTGAGAGTACTATAAGTATCAAATTTAGTCATTGATAAGGCACCATAAATGCTTGATAAAGGACCAATAATTAGCGTCAGAATAAAAACAACAATTGCATACAACACTGCATCAAATAGCGAAATATTCATACATGGCAAACCAATAGATTGGCAGATTAATAAACTAAATGCATAAAGTAATACTGCCGCAATGACAATGCCTGCAATTCCACCTAATGCACTGATAATTAACGATTCACGCAACAACATGTTAACTAAATCTCGACGTGAAGCGCCCAGTATTCGTAATAAACTAATTTCACGCTTGCGTTCATTTAAGGTTGAAGAAAATATCACAAAAATCACAATAATGGCTAACACCCAAAAAATAGCCGATAAGCTATAGACAATGGTTGAAAAGCCTGTTAACCATTTAGCGATATTGCTTAGCATTCCTTTGGTCATAACAAAATCGATATTATAGCCCATGGCATATCTGGGCATAATTTGATTAACAATATCTTTAGGTTGATAATCTGAATTGACCTTAATAAAAATCGACGAGGCATAATCAGCAAAATGGTCAACATCCCCTTCAATTAATTTTGCATTTTTCATTAATGATTGTGCTGCAGACATAGTCATAAAGACAGAGGTATCAAATCCCATCCCTGTACTATCCATTTTAGCGGCAATTTTGAAGGGATGATTAAAAAATATGATTTCATCCCCTACTTGTGAGTTAATTTTGGAACCCACAACCACTTGATTGTCGGTTAACGGTTGTGTCAGTTGCGATTGTAGCCAAGGTTTTATCACAAAGTCGCTCTGCTGTTCAAACCCGATTAACTGTACTTTTGTTGTGCAACATCCCGCATTTAATGAAGCTATAAATAGCTGGGGTGAAATAGCATCAATGCCTTTGATATCTTTTATTTTATCAATCAAATCGACTTTTAAATAAAAGCTACTTGGTTCACCACGCAATAGAGCAACTTCCATATTTTTTTCATAACCATAAGGTACAATAAGAATATCAGCACCCAATCGGTTAGCCATGCCCGAAATACCAAGACTAAGATTTTTCATCAGCACGCTACCACCAAATAGCGTTGCAGAAAAAAGCATAATGATAATAATCAAACAACAACTTCGAAATGGTCGTCGCTGAATGTTTCGCCACGCTAAATTTGCCATGGTGAGCGGTTTTTCTTGCATGATGACTTCCTACTTGTCTTATTAAAAGGCTATCTTTGCCTATATCAGGCAAAGATGAATATGGTTGATGTTTGCTAACAATTAGCTATCGATTTTTAGTCTTTTTATTTAAGTAATAAGTGTTAACTACGGCTACAATAAATAATAAGCAAGATAATAACACCAAAGCTGGTTTAGAGCCCATATTGCATCGCATCATCTCGTTTGAGCAGACACCAATTAAAATGGTTGGAATAGCCATAGCTAATAAAGAAATACAGGCAAGAGCCATGCTTAATCCCATTCGAACAAAAACAGTACGACTAATCAGTAGTAATACGCCAATAGCAATGACTAAACAGCCGACACCGATTTCAGCTCTTGCTGTCCAAAAACACTTCATGATTTTTCCTGCACCAGCGGCATGCATGTGTCCGCTATGAGCAAGCTCGCTACTCGCACTATCCATAGCATTACTTACCGCGCCATCCATTGCATCATTCATGGTATGACTCATTGTATCAACTGGCATCACAGCGTTTTCAGGCGATGGGCAAACAGGTAAGATATACAATGGAAATAAAATAATTAATACACCAAGGACAATAAAGATACTTGACGAAATAATACGGTTTTTCATATATGACAACCTTTTGTTGGTTAATTATTAATGATACGCGCGACTTTGCCGTGCTCCAGTACTACTGTGATTTGAGCATGTTTTGATACTTCTGGTGAGTGAGTAACCACAATTATTGTACTGCCTTCTTCGTGCAGTTGATGTAGTAAGTTCATAACCATCGCTTCATTGCTTTCATCTAAATTACCAGTTGGTTCATCGGCTAAAATTAACTTAGGATAATTAATTAATGCCCTAGCAATACAAACTCGCTGCTGTTCTCCCCCCGATAACTGCCGTGGTAAGTGCTTAGCACGGGCGGCAAGCCCTACCCGCTCAAGTGCTTGCATGGCTTCTTTTTCGTCGACCATACTATGATAATACTGGGCGACCATAACATTTTCTAATGCTGTTAAATACGGTACTAGGTGGAATTGTTGAAAAATCAGGCCTATCTTATCTCGGCGAATTTCTGTCAATTGGGATAAAGAAAGCTGGGTAATATCTTGTCCATCGAGAATAACCGAACCAAGTGAAGGTTTATCCATACAACCAATGATATTCATCAAAGTCGTTTTACCGCTACCAGATGGTCCCATGATTGATAACCAATTCCCTTCCTCAACCGTTAAATTCACCTCAGACAATGCATGCAGTGAATCATAAATCTTAGACACATTTTTTACTTCGAGTATATTCATACTTTATATCCTATTCACCACGTAAAACTAAAGCTGGTTCGACCTCAAGTGCACGTTTTACCGGAATTAAACACGCAATCACCGTGACTATCGCCGAAATAATAATGGTGACTGGGATTAGATAAAACTCAATAATAATTGAACGACCAAACACATTGGTACTGATGATTTGCGCAAAAATAAATCCACAAATAGCACCAATCATGCCACCAACGATACCTAAAACTAATCCTTCGGCTAAAAACTCTTTTGCGATACTTTGGTTAGTTGCTCCAATTGCTTTTTTAAGACCAATCTCTTTGCGGCGTTCCATGACCACAGTCATCATGGTGGTGGCCACACAAATCATAGTTAATATTAATACCACAAAAGTGACTAAATAAAGTAACGATGATAATTTACCAAGTACCAGGGTTTCAGATTTTGTCACCCATTTAATCAAATGTGGATCGATTGTGCTAGATTGTTGTTTGAGTATCTCAATATACTGCTGTAACTCAAGTTCAGTCGCCGTAATACTCACTTCGACCACTTCGGCTTGTTCACTTTCTTCAAATAACTGTTCTAAATCATGTAAGTCAATAAAAATAAAACCATCTTCAGAGCGCCCTGTTTTGACAATGCCGGTGACTTTCAGGTCCTCATCAAAACGTGAGTCTTGTTTAGATTTACCCGAAATGGTCATAGAGCTACCAATGGTTAACTTAGCAAAATTAGCAATATCGGTACCAATCATTATTTCATGTGGATTTTGTGGCAACGTACCTTCAATATGCCAATAAGGACTGGTTTTAGTTACTTGCTTAAAGTCTGTTCCCACAATAGTATAAGGGTGCTGATTACTGCGAATTGACTCATAACGAAACGGGGTCACGCCAAGTAATTTATCTTTTGGCAAAAAACTCACCGCATTATTAACATCCGTCATTGCCACCGTTGGCTGATTATTAGCGGGTAACAATAGAAGATTAGCACCATAAGAACGGAACTCTTGCCCCATTTGCCGTGGTATATCATAACAAAGCGTAATCATACCAAGGAGCACTGTTGCTCCAATTGCAACACCAAGCAAAGCAATAGCTATGCGAGAACGGCGGCGGATAAGTGAACTAAACACCGTTTTAATAATAAAGCGTCTATTTTTATTCATCATGATAGTGACCTTTCACCTTATCGACCATGCAGCACATTTGTTGGGCGTAAAAACATCATAATACGCAATGCCGGTAAGCTACCTAACAAGGTGATCAAGCTAACCATAATTAGGACTAAAGGCACAATGATCATTTTAGGCTGAACAAATGATCCGAATACGGTATGACCAATGATTTGCGCAAAGCCAAGCCCAATAAAGTAACCAAAAAAACCACCAAGTAAGGCAATAATTAAGATCTCAGTTAATATTAACATCGCAACCGCTGTATTGGTTGCGCCAAGCGCTTTTAATAAGCCAATTTCGGTACTACGCTCAATAACATTAGCTGTCACCAAATTTGAAATCGCCAATGCCGAACAAATCAACGATAAGATAGTCAGCAATAACATTAATAATTGTGTTTTTTGTAATATTGCACCTTCAGATTCAGCCACTTGCATAATAGCTTTGACTCTAACATCAGGCATTAATTCTTCAATTTGATAAGCTATTGAACTAATATAAGCGGTACAATACCATGTGTCCCACTCGGTTCTAGATAAGCTATTCGGATCTTGCGCCGCTTTGCGCGCTAATTCGTTTTCGGGGGTGGTTAATGCACTCACCTCAACACGCTCAACCAGCCCTTTTTTATTAGCAAGATCTTGTGCAACTGGTAACGATACATAAATTTGAGCATCTTCTACACCCCCGCTATGAAAAATATTATTCACTGTCAGAGTAAGCTTTTTGTTGTTTTGCATTGAGATAATATCTATCGTATCACCTAGCTTTAAATTCCACTGTTTCGCAATAGTTTCACCTACCATCACACCTTGCAAATTGTCATCGGTCATTGGCTTACCGTCAATTGTCCACCACGATTTCATGGCTAACATGCCCGTATCAACCTGATCACCGGTTGGTATGTTAAGATGTTTATTAAACCAAGTACCCACCACCGTAATTGGCTTATCATTAAAGGTCGCTTGAGTTGTTAGAAAAGGCGCAAAATCAACGATGTTATAGGCCCAAAATATCATCTTAATTTTAACAAGTTCATCTTGCTTAATATACTGTACAGCTTGCCCTTTATCATTGTTATCAAGTTGATACATTTCACTAATTACAGAACTACCACGAGGAACGATATTGAGATTAGCGCCATAGGCTTTTAACTCTTGGTTCACTTTATCCCCTACGTCAAACATCACATTTAACATGGCTGTGGCAAGCGAAACACCCAAAGCAACCGTTAAGGCAATAAGAAAGAGTTTCTTTTTTTGGTGAACTAATACACTAAATAACATTCTGCGAAACATAACCTATTCCTTTTAATACGCTTTATTTGAAACGACTTTTTTCTGCTTCAAGATTCGCAGGACGAATCACCATATTGCCGTCAATAATTTCGTATTTAAGTGGGACAGGGTTACACCCCCCCGAAAATCCAATCGTTGCAATATTCATGACTACATCACACAAACTACATACCACTTGATTACCGCGTTGGTAGTAACCACTTGCACCACAAATATCACAAGCATCAAATCCAACACCATAAGCATTTTCGCTTTTTTTGATAATAATAAAGCGGACTAAAGTACCATCCGTTGTTTTATAACCATAACGATGTAAATTACCATCGTTCACCTGATCAAGGGGAATAACAATTAAGCCATGGGTATTAGGGGTCACTGGCTCTGCTGGTGTAAGCTCTACCCCTTTATCAAAAATATAACGCGCACGCGTTACAGTATAAGCAGTGATTGCCGTACCAGCCATAATCATTAAGGCACTTCTTCTATTGCTGTGCAATTGCGCTTTTAGTTTACGAATTTGAGCTGGATTACTACCCACTAACGAGGTTGTTTTAGACTTGATGTATAAAGCAATGGCTAAACAAAGCACAATAGCCATAAAAATAAAGATAAAAAAGTTAACATGTCCAAGGATGAAAATAACCAACTTCATCATCCAAGGCTGTGCTGAAATAAAACGTCTAACAATTAAAATTTGTAAAATATTAATGCTATTTTGAATAGCAAAAATAATAATTGAAAATGCAGTAATGGTAAAAACAAATTTAGTCGACAATCGATCACAAGCACGATAAACAAACAACCCCGTTAACAAAATAACCAACAGAGCAAACCCATAACCTATCCACTTAAATAAGTAGTCATGATTAAAGATAGAATCCATACCAACTGCAAATTCAAACGGGTAAAGCATTAAATTAGGTAAATATTGTGCACTGATCGAACCAATACCTACTACAAATAGTAGTATCAATACAGCATTGCCAATGCGTCCAATGCAATTATCAGTAAGTTTTTGTAAAAAAATACCTATTACAACTGGTATAGCAATAATAACCCAAGGTATAATTACTCCGAGATCATAAAATTCACGAACAGCAAAACCCGTGTTGCGTTTTAAAACGGCATAAACTAATGCAGCAACAAATCCCACTATAAAACCGAATAAAATAATTTTTTTACTATGATTAGGTGTCGATTTCACAACTACTGCACTAAGTAGCGCCATCATCATGGCCGGAACGAAAGTATTATCGGTAATATTGATAAGATATTGAAGCATATTCATTGCCTAGTGATTACAAATTTTATTGGTGAGCATAATGCTCACCAATAACTGACTATTAATTATTAAATATAATTATATTTAGTGTTTAAAACACAATTACCATGCACGTGGAATATAATCAAAGTCCCAAGAAACTTCAATCGGTTTAGTCCAGAAGCGACCTTCTACCCCTGTTTCTTTATCAACGTGTAATAAATAACCTTGTTTTTCAGGATTTTCAATCGTAAACGTGACTTTATATTTACCTGCACCATCAAGTTTAATATTATTACCATAGTGAGGGCCATCCGATGCGTTCATTGGCATAAAGTTACCTTCGATCGCTTTATCGCTACCTTCTTTTTGTATTTTATACTTAACGGTCAAATAAGGGACAAAATCACCAACGCCATAACCTAATTTGTTACCTTCTGCAGCAGAGATATCAGCTTCAATATGCATATCTGATTTTGAAGCTGGCAACCCACCCATTCCAGCCGGTTCCATATCAACAGGTTGGAAGTAAACTGCGCCAATATGTAATGGACCAACAGTAACTTCATCACCAATTGGGAACTCTTCAAAACCTTTTTGTTCACCTGGCGCTGGCGCTGCTGCGTGAGCAAATGAAGATAACGCAAGTATTGAAGCAATACCCGCCGATAATACTAATTTTTTCATTGAAAACTCCTTCACTTTCTTTTTAACGACTTTTTAACGAATATTCCTAAAGGCTTGTCTCTATATTTATTGGTGGTGAGTCCGTTCACACTCCAAGCCATTCTTTTAAATGGATTATATTATTAACTCTTATAATTTTTATGACTACGCTTAAATGTGTAATATATAACTGCAAACGCCACAATAAACACCATAATTACTTGTGGAATTAATGTCTCTAGTGTTGGATAAATACCTAAAATCTCAACAGAATGAACAAAATCAACAGGAGTAACCGAAATAATATCAGCCTCTTGCAACTCTTTCACTCCACCACCAGCAAAAGCAATTGCCATAACATACATTAATATACTAGTACCAATAAAGAATGGTTTAATAGGCAATTTCATTGAGCCAAAACGAATCACCATAAAAATCACTGCCAGCACAATCGTTCCAACCGCTAATCCATACCAAACCTTATCCATATGATCTTGAGCATCAACTAGCATGGCTTGATAAAATAAGATCGTTTCAGCACCTTCTCGAAAGACGGCTAAAAAGGCGGCAAAACCTAATGCAAAACGACTTCCTGATGAAATTGCTGTTTGCACTTTACCTTGGACATAACTCTTCCATGCTTCAGCTTCGGCTTTAGAAAACATCCAGTTACTAATAAAAAACAACACCACTGTTGCAAGTAACATTGCCGAACCTTCAATAATTTCTTGATTAGCACCACTGATTGTAATTGCAGAGCGAAGTGCTATCGCAGCAAGTACACTGGCAAAAACAGCAACAAGTGAACTCATATAAACTACTTTCACCATTGGCATATTCCCAGAACGAACAAGATAAGCTGAAATTGCTGCAATGACTAAAATCGCTTCTAAACCTTCTCGGAAAATAATAATAAATGAAGCAAAAAAAACGCCCCAACCACTCTCTTTTTTGCCATCCAATTCGTTAGCGTCTTCATGCAACATTTTTAAAATTGTATCTATCTCAACACGAACAGCTTTATTTGGCGCACCATCACTCATCAACCGCTTAATTTTAGCAAATTGATATTCAGTATCAGTGCCACGCTTACCCGAAATATAAGACATAACAGCACGCTCTACCCCGTGCTTTTCATAAAAGCCAAAATAAGCATTATTAACACGAGCTTTGGCACGCTCAACGTCTTTCATAAAATAGATATCATAAGCGTCATTTAAAATGACATCCATTTCACTAATAATGGCATTCCAACTTTCATATTTTTTTTCTACCGCATAAGACGATGGTACAAAGGCCATTAAGCTTGCAATAAGGAGCAAAGCAAGTGTAATAAATCTTTTCATTCCCGTTATTACCTCTTATTTTCCTAATAAAAGCATACCAAGTGGTTTACTGCCTTCAGGTAACTCTAGTTCTTGGATTATGACGTCTGATTTAATGGAATGAATATAACGGGCGCTTAATTTCAACGCTGTCGCAGCTAGATAGGCATTTTGACTCATTGCGCCAACAGCTGTGTAACTAAAGTTAGCAATTTGTTCTGGATTGATATCCGTAAATGCACTCGCATCTGACACAAAAATCAACGAATAAGCCGCTCGCTTAGTAAAATTTTGTAAACCAATGTCAGCACGAATATCTTTATTATTAATTTCTTTTAAATAATGTCCTTCCCACTCATATAAAAAAGTACCCTTTTCACCGGCAACATAAATTCGTACGTAAGGAGGATTACCATTAGCCATTGGCACAGTCCAACCGTTTTTGCCTCGATTTAAACCACTTGCCGCCCAAAGCACAGTCGAAAGCTCATCATCAGTAACTTGACCAGCAGGAAAACCGCCGCCTGGCGTTGAAGATCGTTTTTTCAAACTTTCAAACAAAC
The DNA here is from genome assembly GCF_057063525.1 of Gilliamella sp. X-46. Classification (NCBI taxonomy): domain Bacteria; kingdom Pseudomonadati; phylum Pseudomonadota; class Gammaproteobacteria; order Orbales; family Orbaceae; genus Gilliamella; species Gilliamella sp. X-46. The sequence goes on from NZ_JBXSQH010000002.1 coordinate 88,051, forward strand.
CCATGCCATCTTTAGTTTGTGGTGTCGGTAATGTAATATCGGCATAACAAAAAGAAAAGCAAAATAAAGATAAAAAGGCGATGATTTTCCGTATAAAACACGGCATAGTAACCCCTGACATTCTAATAAATGGAATGGGGGATATCTTATTGCGAATAACATCAATTATCAACATCAAATAGTAACAATTATCATTTTTACCTTTGGTAACACTATTTATTATTGGTATTTTGTGATATTGAATTAGCCGATATTTTTATTTTTTTGCGCATTAAGTATATACTTAAGCAAAATTGATTCTTGAATAAATTGAGCAACACATTTTATGCCATTATCGACACTGATTGTTTTACCACTTTTTATTATCACAATTGTTTTTGCCTCGTTTTTTAAACAAAAAAAGTGGCAATTTTTAAGTATAACGTTATTCACGGTCTTTATCGTAATGGAGCTCACTTCTATCTACTTTAGTGGTGGCTTTATTGATTATCAGTTTTATGTAAATTTAAACGTTAATGACATCATTGAAGGGCTATTTATTTTTAAATTACAAGCTGCTTTGGTTATTGTCGTCTTTTTTACCCTTATCTTTTTGCTATCAAAACTAGCAAATTGGTGCAAACGCAAATGCCCTTTAATTGTTCGTTTGTTATTAGCCGTTGTAGCAATTGTATCAATTAGTTATCACAATGGCCCATTCAGCCGTTTATACGAAATCTATCAGGTAACTAGCGCACCTCGTAAACCATTTGATCAAGCGTTACAATCACTCAACATGACTAACTATATCAATAAAAATCAACTTATTAGTCATCATGGTAAAAATATTATTGTGCTATCTTTAGAATCATTTGAACAAGGCTTCTTTGATGTTGAAGACATTACGCCAAATTTGCGACAACTGCGTCAAGATTATACCTTTTTTGCTAATATGCCAATGAGCCCAGGCAGCACTTGGACTACCGCATCGATGTATACTTATATGACTGGTATGCCTTTTTTAATTGGCGGCTACACTACATCGCCATTAATGCGTGCAGATAAAACGAACTTAGTCAGTTTGGGGGATGTGCTTAAACAGGCTGGGTATCAAACCCGTTATGTAATGGCCAGCCCTGATTTTGCTGGCATTGGTCATACTGCTGAGCTGTTTGGTATGCAAGTTATTTCCGAAAAAAACTATGTTGGGCAATATCCACCAGCACCTTTTGGGTTGTATGACAAAGATATTTTTGATGTTGCGCAAAAACAAATTAGCAAAATGCGCCAAGCAAACAAACCCTTTGCTTTGTTTGTTTCGACTGTTTCAACTCATGCACCAAATGGTTTTGATGATGAAAGAATGCGATCGGTTATTTCACCAAAGACGGATAATATGTCGTTTGTTGCAGCTTCGTTAGATCATAACTTAGGGCTTTTTATCCAACAATTAAAAGATAAAGGATTATTGGAAAACACGGTATTTTACATTTTTCCCGATCACTTAATGATGGGTTCTGGCACACCAACAATCAATCGCCTTTCAAAAAAAGAGCGCAAACTTTATTTATTAACAAATGCACGTACACAAGATCTACAAAAAACGCCTGATCAAACCATTTATCAAATAGATTTGCCACGTTTAATTTTAAACGGTGCACAAGTTGAAAGTAACGCCAAATTTTTGACAGACTATTTAACCGAGCCTAATTTTGATAAAAAACAATTTATTGAACAAAATAAATCCAACATTGCAACGATCAATAATTCAGCACAACAATTCAAATAGGCTATAAAATGACGGTTGAAACATTAATTTTAGTCTCTACGATTAGTTTTTTAGGTATGATATCGCCTGGACCTGATTTCTTTTTGGTGTTAAAAAACAGCTTGAGTTATAACCGTAAAGTGGCTTTACTCACCTGTTTAGGTGTCATCACAGCCATCTTAGTTCATATGAGCTATTGTGTTGCAGGCATTGCAGTGCTTATCACCACCACACCACTACTTTATAATGCTTTACGTTATGCGGGTGCTGCTTACCTAATATGGCTTGGTATAAAGGCACTAATTGCCTCAAAACCAAATACGACCTATATAGGTAAACAACAGACCAAACAATCAATTTCAGAAAAATCAGCCTTTATGCAAGGTTTTTTATGTAATTTACTTAATCCTAAAGCAACGTTATTTTTTTTAGCTACCTTTACTCAAGTACTTAATGCAGAATCATCAACATTCGATAAGCTCATCGTTGCCTTGATTATTTGGATTGAGGCTATTTTTTGGTGGCCTTTTGTTGTGTTGATTTTTCAAACACAAAGCGTACAACGCCGTTATTTTAAAATTCAATTTATCATTGATAAATTACTGGGTATCATTTTAATAACTTTGGGAATAAAAGTCGCTTTAGGATTTTAGATTATTAAAAGATAATAGGTAGATATTGTTAAAAAAACACACACTTTTTTGAATATTCAACCGTTAATTGTTAAACTGGTAGCAATTGAGCTTTTATCATCGTTTTTCCTTTGTTAACGGTTATAAATTCACTGAACACTTATTTTCATTCGATAGGCTAATTGAAATGAATAAATTATTACAATATGGTCGAGAGCTTCTTGAATTAGAGATACACGAAGCGCAAAAATTACCAGATCGGCTAGGTAACGATTTTGTTAACGCATGTCAGCTTATTTTAAGCACCAACGGTAAAGTGGTTGTTTCAGGTATTGGAAAGTCTGGGCATATAGGTAAAAAAATTGCCGCTTCATTAGCAAGTACAGGTAGTCCAGCTTTTTTTATGCATCCATCGGAGGCCTTACATGGCGATTTAGGGATGGTTACACCAAACGATGTAGCCGTTTTAATTTCTTATTCAGGACGAGCCAAGGAATTTAATTTAATTTTACCTATTCTTGCCGAAATGAATGTACCCGTTATTGCTATTACAGGAGGATTAGATTCGCCACTGGCTAAATCAGCTCAAGCCATTCTTGATATTTCAATTGAAAAGGAAGCTTGCCCAATGGGACTTGCGCCAACGTCAAGTTCAACCAACACATTATTAATGGGTGATGCTCTTGCGATCGCTGTCATGCGCGCACGGGGCTTTAAAGAGGAAGATTTTGCACGCTCTCACCCTGCTGGTAGCTTAGGAGCCAAATTACTTAATCATGTGAGAGATGTAATGCGAACCGGCGATCGAATTCCTAAAATATCACAAACTGCAACTGTATTAGATGCCATGCTAGAATTAAGTCGAACAGGTGTAGGTTTAGTTGCAATTTGCCAAGATAACAATAAAATAATTGGTGTATTTACCGATGGTGATTTACGTCGATTATTATTAAAAAATGGTACATTACAAGATAGCATTATGGACGTTATGACCAGCCCAGGGCATCGCATCCCTGAAAATTGGAAAGCGGTTGAAGCACTAAAATCATTTAATGATCATAACATTACCGCTGCTCCCGTTGTTAATAGCGAAGGTGAATTAGTAGGCGCGTTAAACATCCATGATTTGCATCAAGCGGGTATTAGCTAAAACTATTGATAAATACCTATTGCCAAAAGGTGCTATCTATTGAGATAATTACCGACCTAAATTTTTGTCGTTAGACGGAGATCCAAGAAAAGTTACACAGTGATAACGCGAATGACACTATAAAGTTATAGCGAATTGATATTGTGTTGTATATTTTAACCAAAATTAATAGATGATGAAACTACAATGGCAGAAAAGCGAAATATCTTTCTAATTGGCCCAATGGGGGCAGGAAAAAGCACAATAGGCCGACAAATTGCACAACAGTTAGGCATGGATTTTTTTGACTCGGATCAAGAGATTGAAAAACGTACTGGCGCTGATATCGCATGGATTTTTGATCTAGAAGGGGAAGAAGGATTCCGTGCCAGAGAAGAAAAAGTCATTAATGAATTGACAGAAAAACAAGGCGTTGTTCTTGCAACGGGTGGAGGTTCTGTCTTATCTAAAGAAACACGCAATCGATTATCCGCTCGTGGAATTGTTGTCTACCTTGAAACAACGATTGAAAAGCAAATGGCAAGAACACAAAAAGATAAACGTCGCCCATTATTACAAGGTAGTAATACCCCACGTGAACTTTATGAAGAGCTAGCCGATAAACGCGAACCACTTTACGAAGAAATTGCCGATATTACAATTAAAACTGATGAACAAAGTGCCAAAGGTGTTGCTGGTTATATCATTGATCAAATAGAGCAAATTTAAACCATCATTTTCACTTATGATGGTAAGTTATAGCAAGGCAATAAACCTACTAATAGGTTAAGGAGTAGAAATGCGTGTAGATAGAGAAGATCGTTATATATCTGAACAACCTAATAAAGGCACTATACTCTCATCAAAATTACCAAAATTGCTACAAGACTGTTTTAAGAAAAAGCGAATTCTTCTTGGTCTGGCAGTTGTTATTATTCTATTATTGTTTAGTTTAATTTTGTTTCGCTCTTCAAACAAAACTGAACCAACACCATTAACGCCACCAGAGATTAATGGTGTTGAAGAATCGCAAGTACCAAATGATCCTGTTACAAATGGGCAAGATGACATGTCCATGAATACGGAACAAACCAGCTCAGAACAAAATGCTGAGCTAAACACACAAGGTAACAAGCAAAGCTCCGAAATACCTAATGATGCAAACAATAATTTAAACTCAAATGGCAATCCAAAAGATAGACCAGAGGCACCCACAAATCCGGTTATACCACCATCCAATACAAATGGTGTTGCCAATTCGAATAATATTAAAGCAAATCCAGCCAAAACTAGAGAAAATAAAAGCAATATTAATAGAAAAACATCTCATCATCAAACTGATAAAAATGTAATTACGACAAATAATTTAAAGCTAAGAGATAACAGTTATAGCATACAGCTTACTGCATCTAAATCAGCTGATGGGGTAAAAAAATTTGTTAACCAACATAAGATAACTAATTACCAAGTTTATGAAACTAAACGTAATAATGAAAAATGGTATATTTTAATTAAAGGCAACTATTCATCAGTAGATGAGGCACATAAAGCAATCAAGTCTTTACCAAGTGCACTACAAAAAGACAAACCATGGGTTAAATCTGGTGCAACGATTAATAAAGAAAAAGCAGCAAAATAATCAAGGATATCGTTTATTTATCCGAGCAAAAACAAACAGGAGTATCCGTTGAAGAAGCGACGAGCCTTTTTAAAATGGGCTGGAGGAAAATATGAGCTTGTAGACACAATTAAACGGTATCTACCAGAAGGCGATCAACTGATTGAACCTTTTGTCGGTGCTGGTTCCGTATTTTTAAATACCAACTACAAAAGTTATATTTTAGCGGATATCAATCATGACTTAATTTCATTATTTAAATTATTAAAATCAAGTCCCGATCAATTTATCCGTGATCTGAAATTGCTATTTGTTGCTCAAAATAATCAACCTGATGCATTTTACCAGCTGCGTGATGTATTTAATGGTAGTCAAGACCAATATTTTAGATCACTTTTATTTGTCTATTTAAATCGACATTGTTATAACGGCCTATGTCGTTATAACAATAGCGGGCTATTTAATGTACCATTTGGACGTTATAAAACCATTTATTTTCCTGAAAAAGAACTCTACTTTTTTGCAGAAAAAGCACAAAGAGCCCAGTTTGTTTGTGCACCTTATTACGAAGTAATGAAGCAGGCAAAAAAAAATTCAGTAATTTATTGTGATCCGCCCTATATATCCCCAAATGAATCAGCGGGTTTTACAGCTTACTATTCAAATATATTTGGATTTGAAGAGCATAAAAACTTATCAAAATTAGCCGAAACCATGGCATATAAAAAAAATATACCAGTGCTAGTGTCTAATCATTATACTGATTACACAATGACTCTTTACAGCAAAGCAAGCCAGTTATATCGAGCAGAAATGCGACGCTCAATTAGTTGCGCAGGTGAAGGTCGCAAAAAAATCGATGAGATTTTAGCATTATATAAAAAGCCATAAACAGGCTTAACTATAATGAAAGTTATTAGAGGTAGGTTATGAAAAAATACATTATTGCGCCATCAATATTATCAGCCAATTTTGCTCGTCTTGGTGAAGACACTCAAAAAGTGCTTGATGCAGGGGCGGATGTTATCCATTTTGATGTCATGGATAACCATTTTGTACCAAACCTAACAATGGGAGCCATGTTTTGTAAAGCACTGCGAGACTACGGTATTTCCGCGCCTATTGACGTTCATTTAATGGTATCACCGGTTGAAGAACTCATCACTGCATTTGCCAAAGCAGGCGCAACCAACATATCAATCCACCCAGAAGCTACTGTTCATTTGGATCGGTCATTACAGTTAATTAAAGATCACGGCTGCACTGCCGGTATTGTACTTAACCCTGCCACGCCACTTGATTGTCTAGATTATATCATGGAAAAAATTGACATCATTTTACTCATGAGCGTTAATCCTGGTTTTGGTGGACAATCATTTATATCTTCTACAATCAAAAAAATACAACAAGTAAAACAGCGTATTATGGAATCTGGACGTGATATTCGTTTAGAAGTTGATGGCGGAGTAAAAGTCGAAAATATTGCAGAAATAGCCAAAGCCGGCGCAGACATGTTTGTTGCTGGATCTGCCATATTTAACCAACCGAATTATAAAGCGGTTATCGATGCAATGCGTAAAGAGTTAGCAGGAGTGACACATGCATAAACTAAATGACATTCAAGCAATCGCCTTTGATTTAGACGGTACCCTCGTTGATAGCGTACCGGGGCTTGCACTAGCGGCACAAAAAATGTTGGCCGACTTAACCCTACCGACAATCAGCAACGAACAGATCAAAAACTTTGTAGGTAATGGTATTGATATCATGTTAGAACGGGTATTTAATGCAATTGGCACCACACCTTCTGGCGAACTTTTTTCGAAAGCGAAAACCCTTTTCAATCAACATTATAATAAAGTAATGGATGCCGAAACCAAGTTATTCCCTCACGTCAAAGCAACCTTAAAAACACTGCACGACAACCAATACCCACTGGCATTAGTTACCAATAAGCCAGCACAATTTTTGCCGGCCTTGCTGACTTCTTTAGGTATAAAAGAGTACTTTTCATTAGTGCTTGGTGGGGGTGATGTCATTAAATTAAAGCCACACCCAGCACCTTTATATCAAGTTATGGCAACCTTTGGATTGTTTAGCGATCAGCTCTTATTTGTTGGTGATTCTAAAAACGATATTACTGCAGCACAAAATGCCAATTGCCCAACCGTTGCCTTAAGCTATGGCTATAACTATGGCGTTTCGATTGCTACTAGCAATCCTGATTTTTTATTGGATGATTTTAAAGAGATATTAACATTATTACCTCAGCCAAAAGCTGATGCAAAAAAATAATTAGCATAAATTAGGAACAAATTATGAGTAAACCGATTGTATTTAGTGGCGCTCAGCCTTCAGGAGAATTAACACTTGGCAACTATTTAGGTGCGTTAAAAAATTGGGTGGCTCTGCAAGGTGAATATGATTGCGTTTATTGTATCGTCAATCAACATGCGATCACTGTACGCCAAGATCCCAACAAATTACGCAAAGCCACGTTAGATACACTAGCGCTTTATTTAGCTTGTGGTATTGATCCCCAAAAGAGCACTATTTTTGTACAATCACACGTCCCAGCACATGCCGAATTAGGCTGGGCATTAAATTGTTACACCTATTTTGGCGAACTCAGTCGTATGACTCAATTTAAAGATAAATCGTCTCGTCATTCTGAAAACATCAATGCCGGTTTATTTGATTACCCAGTGCTGATGGCTGCCGATATTTTGCTTTATCAAGCCAACTTAGTACCTGTGGGCGACGATCAAAAACAACATCTTGAATTATCGCGTGATATTGCTATGCGCTTTAATGCACTTTATGGCGATATATTTACTGTTCCTGAACCATTTATTGCCAAAGTGGGCGCCCGCGTTATGTCACTACAAGAGCCGACTAAAAAAATGTCAAAATCAGACGAGAATCGCAATAACGTCATCGGCTTACTTGAAAACCCTAAAGAGATCGAAAAGAAAATCAAACGAGCAATGACCGATTCTGACGAACCACCAGTGGTACGTTACGACATAAAAAATAAAGCTGGTGTTTCAAACCTGCTTGATATTTTGACAGGTGTCACAGGTAAACCAATTGCCGAACTTGAAAAAGAGTTTGAAGGTAAAATGTATGGTCATTTAAAAACCGAAGTAGCAACTCAAGTGATTGATATGTTAACCACCTTGCAAACCAAATATCATGAATATCGTGATGACGAAAGTTACTTATTTTCAATCATGCAAGAAGGTGCCGAAAAAGCACGCTCAAAGGCCGAACCAACATTGAAAAAGGTCTATGATGCAATCGGTTTTGTATAGTTACCAAATCAATAGCGGATTATTACTAAAAATAAAACAGTATGCAATGGCTTTAATAAATTAAGTAAATTGGCAATAATTAAAGCCATGTAAATATACGGGTTAGTTATGAAAATTATTATTCTCGGTGCAGGACAAACAGGTAGTGCGCTTGCTGAATATCTCGTTACCGAAAAACAAAACGATGTCACAGTGGTTGATGAAAACCATGATAAATTGCAATCACTACAAGAACGTTTTGATTTACAAGTGATTTGTGGAAAATCATCTTATCCACAAGTCCTAAAAGACGCAGGCGCTGAATCAGCCGATATGCTTGTTGCCGTTACTAACTCTGACGAAATCAACATGATAGCCTGCCAGATTGGGCATGTGATGTTTCACATTCCACAAAAAGTAGCACGTATCAGAGAACCTGAATACAATGATGAAAATCACTCCTGCTTCAATAAAAATTGTATAAACATCGATCATATTATTGCCCCAGAAAACCTTATCACTAATCATATTAGTCAATTAGTACAATATCCAGGTTCACTACAATTTGCCTCTTTTTATGACAATCGCGTCTGTTTGGTGGCAGTTACTGCCTATTATGGTGGTGCTTTAGTTGGTAGTGAACTTTCTGGGCTTAAAGAGCATTTACCCCATGTTGAAGCACGAGTTGTCGCAATTTATCGCAAAAATCGCTTTATACGTCCACTAGCATCAACCCTAATTGAAGCCGGTGATATGGTTTATTTCATTACCCCACCAGTTAATATCAAAGCGGTGACTAGTGAGTTACAACGCCTAGAAAAGCCCTATAAACGAATCATCATTAGTGGTGGTGGTGGCGTGGCTGTCACTTTAGCAAAGCGTTTAGAAAACGACTATCAAGTCAAATTAATCGAACGCAATGCCGAACGTGCCGAATTAATTGCTGAACAACTTACTAATACCACAGTTCTGCACGGTGAATCATCGGATCAGGAATTGCTCTCACAAGAACAAGTTGAACTTACTGATCTGTTTATTGCTGTCACCAGTGATGATGAGTCCAATATCATGTCATCCATGCTAGCCAAAAGGATGGGGGCTAAAAAAGTAATTGTATTGATTCAACGCCAAGCCTACCTTGAACTGATTAATGATAGTGTGATTGATATTGCAATTTCACCACAACATGCCACAATTTCAGAGCTACTAAGCCATGTAAGACAAACAGGCGTTGTTAAAGTCGTTTCATTAAGACAAGGTGAATCCGAGATTGTCGAAATTGTTGCCAATGGTAATAGTGAAACATCGAGACTCGTCGGCAAAAACATTAACAGCTTAAAAATACCTTCAGGTGTAACCATTGGGGCTGTAGTCCGTGGTGAGGATGTCATTATTGTCAATACCGATCTAACTATTGAAGAAAACGATCACCTTATCATCTTCTTACCAGATAGAAAGGCAATTACGGACATTGAAAAATTATTACAATAACTTGTTAAAAATAGATAGTCAGTTCATAATAAACAAATAAATTTTGACTCGGGGTGTTTTTTGTTTCAACAAAAAACTGAGATTTTACCCGTTGAACCTGATCTGGATTATGCCAGCGTAGGGAAGTCTAAGCCATCAAGTCACAAAATTGGCAAATTCTTCCCAACATGCAAAGATAATAAGGAAGAAATAAATATGCCAGCAGTCAAATTATTTCCAACCAACCAAGCAACCGCTTTTATCCACCACGTTAAACAACAACGCCCACTAGTGCATTGCATAACTAATGATGTAGTCCAAAATTTTACCGCTAATATACTACTTGCTATTGGCGCATCACCGGCAATGGTTATTGCAGAGCAAGAAGTTGCTGAATTTGTTACCATTGCCGATAGTTTACTGATTAATATTGGCACCATTCACAGCAGCATAGCCACAAGTATGTTATTAGCAGCAGCTAAAGCTCAGCAAACACAAACCCCATGGGTACTCGATCCTGTCGCTGTAGGACCTGCGCTTAATTATCGTACTGAATTTGCATATCAATTATTGTCGTTAAAACCAACGGTAATTCGTGGTAATGCCTCAGAAATATTAGCGCTAAACGGTCAAAACTCATTGGCAAAAGGACCTGACGGTCAAGACTCACCCCAATCAGCTTTAAACGCCGCCAAAGAGCTTGCGCAAAAATATCAAACAATCGTTGCAATGACAGGTGATATCGACTATGTCACTAACGGTAACAACGTATATAGCATAACTGGGGGCGATATTGCTTTAACTAAAGTGACGGGAACAGGATGTTCATTATCCGCCATGGTAGCAGCTTTTATAGCCAATTCACCTGACATTTTATCTGCTACCGCCTCAGCATGTTTTATGATGAAAAAAGCCTCAGAACTTGCTAATAAACAGCAAGGATTAGGCACCTTTGCAGTATCTCTATTAGATCAACTCTCACTATTTAATCCATCACTTGAATAAGGATAGAAGATGAAAAAACAATTGGATTTAACCCTTTATTTAGTGCTCGATCCACTACTCTGTGGTGGTATTAGTGGTATGGTCAATACAACAAAAATTGCTGTCAAAAACGGCGTAACCGCTATACAGTTAAGATCAGAAAAAGAACTGGCAGGTAAAGATTGGTATCAAGCAGCATTAGCATTGAAAGAAACGCTAAGTGATACACCTGTCCCACTATTTATAAATGATCATGTGGATATTGCTTTAGCAGTTAATGCCGATGGCGTACATATTGGACAAAGTGATTTACCTGCCGATGTCACTCGCCAACTCATCGGCAAAGATAAATGGTTAGGGCTTTCGATATCTAATCGCCAACAACTTGATACCACTCCTTGGCAACTAATTGATTATCTTGGTATTGGCCCTATCTTTCCAACAACAACAAAAAAAGATGCAACGGCAGCACTGGGAACCGAACAGTTAACCAAATTAGTAGAACTAAAGCAGCGCCCTGCTGTTGCCATTGGTGGCATTGATGAAAATAATGTAACTAATGTTATCCAAACAGGCATTGACGGTGTTGCGGTGGTTTCGGCTATTTGTGGCAAAAAAGATATTCAACAAGCAACGTTATCGCTTATTAACAAAATCAAGCAAGCTAAATAGGAAATAGTATCATGACAACAATTGCATTAACCATTGCAGGATCTGATCCTAGCGGTGGCGCAGGTATTCAAGCCGATCTAAAAACCTTTTCTGCACTCGGCGCCTATGGCATGTCGGTCATCACGGCTCTAACGGCACAAAGCACACAAGGGGTTGATGCGGTATTAGCGATCTCGCCCGAATTTATTGAAGCCCAATTTAATACGCTTTATCAAGATATTCAAATTGATAGCGTAAAAATGGGAATGCTCATGAATAAAGAGATTGTCACAACCGTCCACCACCTGCTAAAAACCAATCCAATCCCGATCATCGTCTTAGACACCGTCATGGTCGCCAAAGGGGGACATTCGCTACTAAAACCTGACGCCATCACAGCCATTCGCGAACTTTTACTCCCCCTAGCAACCATCATCACTCCCAATCTACCAGAAGCCGCCGCACTACTTGATTGTGACGAAGCAAAAAACGAAGATGATATGCAAAAGCAAGGGCATGAATTACTCAAGTTAGGCTGTAAAGCGGTATTAATGAAAGGAGGACATTTGCCCAGCAATGAAAGCCCTGATTATTTAATCACTCAAAATAACACAGTTAAAATAACCGCCCCACGCATTCAAACAAAAAACACCCACGGTACAGGCTGCACATTATCCGCAGCGATTGCCGCATTATTACCTAAAAACAGCTTACCAGACACGATAGCCCAAGCCAAAAATTATCTACACGGCGCAATTAGTCATGCTAACGATTTAAATATAGGGAAAGGAATTGGACCAACACACCATTTTTACCGTTGGTGGTAATCGCACAATAAACAAACTAAATGGGATTTAAGTTGTCAACTATTGTATATAACAACCAATCCCATACGTTAACTAATGCAGATTCTTTGCTTCACTTGTGCTACAGGTAAGTGTCCCTTTTTTTCCTTGTTCATTTTTAGAATAGTCAGCCCAACAACTTTTCATTGATAAATCAATTTTTTTTATTAACTCAATTCTTCTTACATTATAAGAGCAAACAACATAATAAGGTTCAGCGTCCGTATAGTGATTAACTTCCCATATTAACTCATGTTTCTTACCATCAACCGTTCCTTTTGCTGGTTTTAAAGCCCCCATTCTAGAAGGATTATCGTAATAAACAATCATGCTGCTAAACGATACAGTCAAACTATTTATATCGTCAGAAACCTCCCACCCATCAGGCATGTTTTCAACTTCTTCTTTAACCTTGATATTTTGTGGGCACTCAATCTGATAAGCATTAACAAAAAACACCGCACAAAACCAAGCCATAATAGCCACAGTAACACTCAATATTTTACCTTTCATAGTTATATCCTTCTAACAATAGCTTATTAATAAACAGATAAAAGCATTCTAGCATTCCCCAAAATATGCCGATACCTTCATCAAAGTTTTGTTATTTCTGTTTTGAAGTGAAATTTCAACAAGGTAGCATCAACAAAGATGCCCCAAAAGAACCTAGTGCCATTAAATATAGAGGTAGTCAGTACGCAATCCCAACAAACTCATAACCAGCCTCATTAACAGCAGTGATGGCAGATTCTTGCGAAATAGAACTATTTTCAATATCGACCTCGCGTTTAGTTAAATCAACAGTCACCTTTGCCTTTGGATCGATATCATTGATCGCTTTTGTAATTGCTTTAACACAATGTTGACAACTCATATTATTGACGATTAATTTCATAAATTCTCGCTAATTTTACTGGTTATAGTCTTAATAAAAATTTACATAAAAAAAACTAAAATTACTACAATTTTATCCATAATATGATAGCATCATATTTCAATCAACACTTATAACAAATTATTATGATGAAGAAAATAACATATTGTTTATTATTAACTTTAAGCTTAACTCTTGTGGGTTGTTTTGGGGCTAGCCAATCTAGTATCCAACGTTGGATTGACAATCCTACTGCTAACGAAATAAAAGTCACTATTGACGGTAAAGAATTAACGATTCCAGCCAAATCAGGTGTTAATTATACATTTGAATATGGCAAACATACCTTATCGTATAATAATGACGACTTCAATTTTGTCGTAAAACCGGCTCAATTTGGCGAATTAGGTCTTATTAACCCAACACAAAGTAACTATTACTTATACACAGTCATCTATTCAACCTCTGAGATGAATGATGAACAATACGAAAAGATCTTAAGAGAAAACAGAGAAATAAATAACATCCCAGCCATTATTGATGGTAAAGAGCAAGAAATAGAGATGCCAGCAAAATTAATCAATGATGTATTTATTGAATACAGCCAATATCATTGGGATTATTCTTATGATCAGCCTTTCCCAAAAGAAATAACTCAAGACCTAAGATTAAAGAAAAACCAATCTTATCAACAACGTTTTAGAAAATTATATCGTGAAAGCGACTTTATTGAATTCTTAAAAGAAGATGAACAAGAAGACATTAGCTTCCCTTACAACCCTAAAAAGTTCAGCGAGATAAGCCAATATGTTATTCCTAAGATTGACTTAAATAACATAAAATGCGAAGCCGGTCGCCAATATATGGAAGGTCTGTTAAATGATTGGAATCATCTTATGACATTAAAAGGTATTGATTTTACAAAACCATACGACAATTTGGCATCAAATGATGCAATGGCTAAAAGCTATGGTGCAGAAGACAAATGTACAGAAGAAAACGATCCTGAGAAAACTTATAGAAAAGAATTGAGGCAATTTGTTGATGCTCTCAGAAATACTCGTGATGTGAACTTTTATGTAATTAAATAGTATTGGTGGTATTATTTTACTGGAAAGAGGCTGCTTTGCAGCCTTTTTTTTGTTTTGGGTAAAGATTGTTAAATTAAAAATCTAATAAAATCAATATCTTTTCTGAACAATTTTTTGGTGATTAAATGAATGTTATTAAAACGCTCTATTCGTGATTTTGTTGATTTGTTGTATGCCAACCTTTACTTAGGTTGTGTAAGTGATTGATTTAGCTTAAAAACAGCAAAATAAAAAACTTCAATAAAATCAATACCTTTCCTGACCACTTTTTAGATGTAATTACATTGCTTTTTAACAAAAAAATTCACCCAAAACACCTAAGATTATGTTATTTGTCTTATTCCGGCGTCAGAATGTGCCGACAACAGAGCGAGGTTAGCACGCCAAACAAGGATGTTTGGCGAGTTTGTGCTGCGTCTGACAAATTTGTCTGGAACAAATTTGAACATCTGAGCATAGCGAAGATGGCCTTGAAGAGGCGAGTATCAGGATGATACCAGTAATACCACAAACGGTGCGTTAAGACCGAGCGCCGGCGTCGGGCAGCCGCAGGCCACATTCTGTAGCCAAAGCGTGGGATTGCAAAGGGAATTCGCTTTAATTCCCTTTGCTCGGACGTGGTCACTGTAGCTATTTTGTTCACTAAAGGTCAAAACGTCCGAAACCTTGCCTTACTATAAATAGACTACAAATTTAAACCACCACAGCATAATCACTAGGATTGCCAGCCGCGCTTTTAGCGTTGGCGGTGGAGGGAGCTGCGATTGTGGCTTCGCTCCAACAGCGCAACCCTAAGGGAAAATGCCCCAACTTACGCGGGGACGTTATTCTTTGTTAGATTGTCCTCTATCTGCACCATAACCGCCCCCGTGGCCCAGGATTAAGAAACAAAAGCTAAGGTGCGGTGCAAATACCATAGCCGCTGCGCCTTATGTTTATCATGTTGCTATCGTCTTTACCGATGATGCCGGTGCTCGAGTCGACAGTTGAGTAACCGTCCGCAAAGTAGAATGAGCCGACGAAGCCCGCATCAGAGTAACCTTTCATGTAGCCCCACTCCGTGAAAAGCCCTGCTCCTATGTAGCGCTTGTACCGGCTGACACCACGTACCGAATTGCTTAAATCCCTTGCCTTTGGCATGCTATACCCCAACCGCTTACACCATGTTTTATGAGTTGAAGATTTTTTGAATTCACTACCCCGATTGACAAACCACTGCCTCAACACAAATCCATAGCTCACCTTATTACCACGACTATCCCTTCCCACCAATTCAAATGTCTGCGGCAAAGATGGCTTTATAAGCGGACTAGGATCAGCTGACTGCATTTGAGTGCTATCTGCACTAGGACCTCTTAATGTTATCCGTGTTACATAACTGGATTTATCTATAATCCATTCATCAGCTTGTATGGTCTTTCCTCTTGGGGATGTGAATGTACCAGAACGTGGCCTTGTCCAACTCACTGTTGCCGTTATATCACCACTCGTGATAACTGACCAACTCAACTGACTTGCATCAACTCCATCTATGAGCAAATCAAAATACAACCCATCAGCGCCCGTTGTAGGAAAATTTCGGTCGTAAGATGATGAACTCGTTGACTGAACTAAAAAGCCCTTAGTAGGATTCCATATATTAGATGGACCTGCGTAGTCGTCTGTACCAAATTTTAGATTCGGCCTGACTGAACAAATAACTGGCTGCGGTGAGTTCGGATTAATATAATAATCTACCGTCGCGCCACTGAAATTACTACTCCTTGGCACCCCATACTGTGTTGTTAAAGTTCCACCAGAACTTTCTAACCTTACCCTATAAGGCGCACTACATATACTTAATCCATCACTACGACTAACGGCGCTACCATCTTTATCCGTAAATGATACCGATATACTTCCCAATGCTGTAACGCCATTTACACCCTATCCATCTCCATCATCGTCACCCCAATAATGATATGTATTTACTAAATCATTTAAACTCACTGAATTAGCTGATGATGGGATTAACATACCTATATCACCTAAGCGATTCCCTGCATTAGGTAACCTTATCGGATTTGCTACACTTGATGTATTAGTTGATGGTGTAACAGTTGTACCATCAGACAATGTGATAAACAATAAACTATCTGTATCTACTGTCTTTGTACGACCTCCATCAAACGTTAAATACGGCGCATTACCCTCAATTACCTTTGATGTATACGCTGCTAATGCCTGCGAATCTTGCGAATACGACAATAACAACAACGACACAAAAAGCAACGCGAATTTAGGTAATTTAGACAACCTAGAGAACTTCAAAAATTTTGATGATAAAAATAAGAAATGAGTCTGATTTCGACTACACTGAAAATGAAAAAAATTTAGGGCGTAGGTTTGACAGACCAGACCAGACCAGACCAGACCAGACCAGACCAGACCAGACCAGACCAGACCAGACCAGACCAGACCAGACCAGACCAGACCAGACCAGACCAGACCAGACCAGACCAGACCAGACCAGACCAGACCAGACCAGACCAGACCAGACCAACTATGATACTCATAATAACACATTTCGATCACCATGTCAATTAACTTAATGTTTTTATTTAATTTTTAAAAACCATTTACTCAATTAACGAGCATTTATTTGCTTAAAAGGGGCTTGAATCGTAACCTGTTGATTAGTAATACGCTACTTTTTTTGTTGAAATTTTGTAAAGTTTTATTAAATAGGTAAGATTGAGCTTTTGTTGTCTTGTTTTGGAAAATGGCTTTGGGTGGTGTTTTTTTGCTAATACAAAAAGTAAAATTTCAATAAAATAAATATATTACATAGATACTTTTTGGATGTAATTGCATTGTTTTTTACACAAAAACTACCTAAAGCTATGTTGTTTGTCTTATTCCGGCATCAGAATGTGCCGACAACAGAGCGAGGTTAGCACGCCAAACAGGGATGTTTGGCGAGGCTATTCTCCGTCTGGAACGGATAATAGCCGGTGCGTTAAGACCGAGCGCCGGCGTCGGGTAGCCGTAGGCCACATTCTGTAGCCAAGCGTAGGATTGCAAAGGGAATTCGCTTTAATTCCCTTTGCTCGGACGTGGTCACGATAGCTATTTTGTCCACCCAAGGTCAAAACGTCCGAAACCTTGCTGTACTATAAATAGACCACAAATTTAAACCGGCTACAGCGTAATCACTAGAATTGCCGGCCACGCTTTCAGCGTTGGCGGGGGCGGCGCGATGGTGGCTTCGCCGCAACAGCGCAACCCTAATGGAAAATGCCCCAACTTACGCAGGGGCTTTATTCTTTGTTAGATTATCCTCTCAGGCACCATATACCGCCCCCGCGGCCTAAGAATTAAGGAATAAGATATAAAAGCTAAGGTGCGATGCAAACAGCGTAATGGCGACGGCTGACACTGTAGCTGTCAACGTTGCCGTAGTACGAGTTGGCAGTGAACCGGTTGTCGCTTGTCCAATAGGCGCCGACGAAGCCCGTATCAGCGTAGCGGGACATGCAGCCCCACTCCGCGAAAAAACCAGCACCTATGTAACGCATGTAACGATTAACAGATGAACTAGGCGTGCCGCTATCTATACCATTTACACAAGGGAATGAAGAAGATATACCACACTTCGCGTTAGTTAAATCACTTACCCGTGCCAAACGATAACCCAAACTGCTACACCAAGATATTTGGTTAGACTGTGTATCCTGTTTATTAACCCGATTGACGAACCACTGCTTTAACACAAATCCATACTTCACCTCATTACCATTACTATCCCTACCCACCAACTCAAAGGTCTGTGGCAAAGATGGCAACGGAGTAAGCGGACTAGGATTACTTGAATTTATCTGAGTACTATTAGCCTTAGGACCGCTTAATGTTACCTTCGTCCCACTTGACGTCCAGTTGACTGTAGCTGTTATTCCACCACGAGTAACAGGAGACCACGTAAACCGACTTCCATCCACTCCTGCAGGCATCTCTAACTCAAAATACAACCCATCAGCACCCGTTGTAGGAAAATTTCGGTCGTAAGATGAATAATCATTTGACTGAGTTAAAAAACCATTATGAAAATCCCATATGTTAGCTGGACCGGCGGAATCGCCTGAGCCATAAGAAGTAATCGGCCTTGCGTGACTCACAAAGTAACAAACAACAGAACTACTGTCATACGGATTGATATAATATGTCACCGTCTGACCGCTAAAATCAGTCCTATTAGGAACTCCGTACCGTGTTTGTAAATATCCCCCTGTACTTCTTAAGGTTACCTTATAAGGAGCCTTACATTTATCTAATGCATCACTACGACTTACTGTATTACCATTATTATCCGTAAATGATACCGATATATTCCCCGATGCGGTAACTCCATTTGTACCCTGACCATCACCATCATCATCACCCCAATAATTATACCTAGTGACCAAATCACTTATACTCACTGAACTAACCGATGATGGGACTATCATGTCTATATGACTTAGAGTATTCCCTACATAAGGTAATCTTATTGGATTTGATACACTTGATGTATTAGTAGACGGCGTGATAACTTGACCATCCTGCAATTTGATAGACAACAAACTATCCGTTGATGTGGCCCTTGTTTGGCCACCATCAAACGTTAAATACGGGGCACTACCCTCTATTGTCCTTGAAGTACACGCCGTTAATGCCTGTGAACATGCCACAGAACTCTGTGTATATGACAGCAACAATGCCACGAAGAACAATGAGAATCCAATTAATCTAAATAAGTTTGGTAATTTAGATAGAAAAGGTAAGCACCTTGACCTTGGCGATAACCCTGCCGGTAAAGTTGCCGATTTCGCTAAGCGAAATGACTTCGGTGATAAAAATAAGAACTGTATCTGATTTTGACTACAGCAAAACTGAAAAAGATTTAAGGCGCAGGTTTGGCAGGCCAGATACCATATCTGGTAACTCATTTCGATCACCCTGTCAATTAAAATTTTTTTATTTCGTTTTTTATAACCAGCTGCCCAACTAATGAGCATTCCATTGCTTTGTAAGCGATCAAATTATAACCTCTTGATTAATAATGCGCTACTTTTTTTGTTAAAAAATTGTAAAGTTTTGTCAAGGTTTGAGTTAACCTGCGTTGACGTGATTGTGTGGGAATGATTTTGAGTAGTGATTTTTGACTAAAAAAACACCGCATAAAAACTTCAATAAAATCAATACCTTTTCTGACCGATTTTTGGTTAGTTAGATGGCTGTTATTAGGATACGCTATTCTTGTTTTTACTAGTTTGTTAGTTGTTAGCATTTTACCTAGGTTGTGTAAGAGTTTTCTTTAACCTGTTAAAAATCCTTAACTAAATTATAAACAGTTCATGTTTAATTAGTAACAAAAAAGGACGAACAATGAACTATCTGCTATAATTCTGTCAATTTTTTACCGTTACCACGTATCGTGTTTTAATTAAATAAATTTTTTATTAAAGGAAAATTTTCTTTATGCCACTAAGTAATAATCAAAAATTAGGTCTATTTTGCCTTGTTTTGTTTTCTGTTTTTTTTATTATTTTAATGCAAGTTCATTTAATGCCGGCAGTGATAGCTGGCTTGTTAACCTATACGTTAACACAAAAATTAGATGATTTTTTATCACGAAAAATGGTACGTTTTAGTCATCAATCAAAATTAGTTTCGGTACTAGTACTCACGACACTGATTATGGGCATTTTTATCGGCGGCTTTTGGTATTTATTTGCTTGGTTTGTTGATATGGCCAAGCATCCAACCGAAACGTTAATAAATTTGAAATTAGTGGTCAATAATGTAATAAACAGTCTACCGCCAAGTATTACCCATTATTTACCTGATGATTTGGACGAAGTTAAATCAACTATAATGATTTACCTTAAAGATCATGTCTTTTATCTACAATCTATCATCAAAAAAGTATTTCATGATTTAATTATATTAATTGTGGGAATGATCATTGGATTAATTTTGGGTTACAAAGAAAATCAACGCAACACTGAGCATAATCAAATTACACAAAGAGCATTAACCAAATCCTTAAAAGCCAGCTTAAATCGGTTAGTTGTAGTATTTCAATATGTAGCGATGTCCCAAGTTGTGATCGCATTATTTAATACGATGATGACCGCTATTTTGCTATTTATTATTTTGCCTGTATTTGGCATTCATTTGCCATTTAGTAAAAGTTTAGTGTTAGCCACATTTGTTTTTGGTCTTATTCCAATTATTGGTAACTTGATTGTTAATGGATTAATCTTTTTTGTTGCATTTACCGTATCATTTACCGTCGCAATGGGGATTATTGTTTATTTAATCTTAATTCATAAAATGGAATATGTACTTAATGCAAAAATAGTCGGGACAAAAATTCATGCCGGTATCTGTGAATTGTTAATTGCGATGCTCTTTTTAGAGACCCTTTTTGGCATTATTGGTTTAATTTTTGCACCTATTTTTTATGCATTTATTAAATTATCATTAAAAGAGCTAAGAATTATTTAAATTTAATCATTAATTCATCAAGTTACCATTATCATAAGTTGTGCTATTAAGGAATCAATTGTTTATTATTGATCAATTAGCAAGCTAAATGTTGAACAATGGAATACAGCTATAGCACAACTTATAGCGCTGGTAATACGATGGGCTAGCTTGTTACTCCTTCTTCCACACTTTCCGCACCTTGGTAGGGGCTATAGCTTTTTTATCACTTTTATGATTACACCCTCTTTTACTTTTATGACAAAGTAGTTTTCAACTTTTGACCGTACTATTTTAAGCGAAGTAACAACGGTTGTTCCCCGCCCAAAAAACAACTAAAAAAATAAATTTAATAAAATCAATTACTTTTCTGAACGCTTTTTATAAAGTATGTTTACTTACCTATGCAAAACGAACTAAATATGCGACCTAACAAATCATCAGAAGTAAATTGCCCTGTGATTTCACTTAAGGCTTCTTGCGCTAGCCTCAGTTCTTCGGCAAGTAATTCGCCAGCATGGAATGTGATAAGTTGGTGCTTACCATTGTTTAAGTGCTGGGCAGCCTTTTCTAGTGCTTGTAGATGGCGACGTCGGGCCAAGAACCCACCTTCGATACTACTAGTAAAGCCCATGACCTGTTTTAGATGTTCACGTAGTAAGGAAACGCCTTCACCTGTTCGTGCCGAAAGTTGAATAAGTGAGTAGCCGTTTACTTCACTGTATCCTAGTGCTTCGCCAGTTAAATCAGCTTTATTGCGGATGACAGTGACAGGCATCTGTTTTGGTAAACGTTCAATAAATTCTGGCCATAGTTTTTCTGGATTGGTTTCATTGGTAGTGGTGCTGTCAACCATAAATAATACGCGATCAGCTTGTTCAATTTCTTGCCAAGCGCGTTCAATGCCGATTCTTTCCACTTCGTCACTCGCTTCGCGTAGTCCAGCTGTGTCGATAATATGTAGTGGCATGCCATCAATGTGGATATGTTCACGCAAGACGTCTCGAGTTGTGCCCGCGATATCGGTTACAATGGCTGCATCACGTCCTGCCAGTGCGTTAAGTAGGCTTGATTTACCGGCATTTGGGCGCCCAGCGATGACGACTTTCATGCCTTCGCGTAGTAGTGTGCCTTGCTTGGCTTCTTGCCTGACTTCGTTTAAGTGTGTAATAACTTCATTTAGCTGGGTCTCAATTTTGCCATCAGATAAAAAGTCGATTTCTTCTTCAGGAAAATCAATCGCTGCTTCGGTAAATATCCTTAAGTGAATCAATGATTCAACAAGCGCATGTATTTTTTTGGAAAATACGCCTTGTAGTGATGAGATTGCCGATTTTGCTGCTTGCTCAGAACTAGCATCAATTAAATCAGCAATCGCTTCGGCTTGAGCAAGATCTAATTTATCATTTAAAAATGCACGCTCCGAAAACTCCCCCGGACGAGCAATGCGGATATTGGGGATTTCAAGAATGCGTTTTAAAAGTAAGTCTAAAATAATCGGCCCACCGTGACCTTGTAATTCAAGGACATCTTCACCAGTAAATGAGTGAGGATTAGGGAAAAATAAGGCAATACCTTCATCTAGAGTAGTGCCATCCGATGCTAAAAACGGTAAATAATCGGCATAACGCGGTTTGGGCAATTTGCCCAATACAGCTTGGGCAACCGCTTGCGCTTTGGGGCCGGAAATACGTAAAATACCTACCCCTCCACGACCGGGTGGCGTTGCTTGCGCGACAATAGTATCAGATTTCATCTTTATTCATTTTTAAATTAAACAGCAATGTTGCCATGATACCATGGACAACAAGTAAAAACAGCTGTTGCTTATGGCGGTACTTTGATTAGCTGATTGAATTAAAAACAGTGTATCGATAAAAATCTGATCTCATCGCAACCATCATTCTTGTTTAAGTTGTTCTTTAGGATGATCAAATAGCCAAGAGTTTGCTAATGCTAATGGCTCTCTTATCATTGCAATATATTTATCAAAATTAGACCAATTCAACGGCGCAGAGAGACCTGATACTTGCTCGAATCCTGAACGTTTAGCCAACATGACTGAACGCAGTAAATGGAAATCATTAGTGACAACGACGGTTTTGCCTAAAGGTAAGATATCATTTGCATAAAGAAATTGTTGAGCGGTGCGAGTTGATTTGTCTTCTGTATAAACTCTTGATGATTCAATGCCTTTTTTGATTAAGTAATCAGCCATTACACTAGCTTCGGTTGCGGATTCGTCTTTACCTTGTCCACCACAGACTATGGCTTTTGTGTTGGGATTATTGTGTAGATAAGTCACCGCAACTTCTAAACGCGTTTGTAATGTCAGGGGTGCCTGCGCAGGTGTTCCCACTACTTGGGATCCTAAAATAACCATGGTGTCAGCGTTATCTTGTGGTGGTTGTTGGGTATAGATAAAAATAACCACATTGCAGACAATAAAATAACCGAGTATGGCAATAACGGCATACTTTATTAGTTGTATCATGTTCATTCACTTAAATTCCTTTTTAAAGCAATATTCAAAATGGTCATTGACTAACCCCATGGACTGCATAAAAGCATAACAAATCGTTGAACCGACAAAACTAAAACCTTTCTTTTTTAATGCTTTTGACATTTTGTCAGAGGTTTCTGTGCTAACAGGAAGTTCGCTTTTGTCTTTGTAGTAATGAGTAATTGGATTACCATCAACAAAAGACCAAATAAATTGTGAAAAATCTTCGTTATTTTTTTGCATTAATAAATACGCTTGGGCATTTTTGATTATGCTATTTAGCTTTAGTCGGTTACGTATTAGTCCTTTGTTTTCCATGAATAATTCAATGTCTTTTTCAGTCAATTGAACAATTTTTTCAGGATTAAAATCAAAAAAACAACGGCGATATTCTTGCCGTTTTTTTAGTACTGTGATCCAAGACAAACCCGCTTGTTGACCTTCTAAGCAAATTTTTTCAAATAACTTAAGGCTATCATATTGAGGAATGCCCCATTCGTTGTCATGATAAGCAATATACAGCGGATCGTTTGTCACCCAACCGCAACGCTTTACTTTTGGGTCTATCATTAAATCATCCTTTTGAATTAACCACCATGGTATGGTGATATCTTTTATCCAATAAAATATAAATATATTAAGATTATAAATCAAATATACAGTTTAATGTCATTCATTAAATTTTTTTATGATGAAAAAAAAGGCTTTTTTTTGTGGCAGAATGGAGGTGCTTTATAAGGTTAGGTCAAAAAAGACGAGTTTTCTTGATTTTTTATCTCAATTTAACAATAAGAATAAGGTTAGTTCATGAATCAGTCTGAAATCAATACACAGTGGCAACCCCCTGCGCGTCCATTAAATAGTAAGGACTTAAAAACGTTAGTTTTGTCTTCTTTAGGTGGTACGCTCGAGTTTTATGATTTTGTTATTTATGCACTTTATATAGATACCATCGTTAAACCACTATTTTTACCTCATACATTATCCCCTTTGACGTTAGATCTGTTTGCGTGGGGAATTTTTGCTGCTGGTTATTTAGTTCGTCCTGTGGGTGGTATTATTATGGCACATTTTGGCGATAAAGTCGGCCGTAAAAAGATGTTTACCCTAAGTGTCGCAATGATGGCGCTACCTACCTTCATCATTGGAGTTTTACCCACTTACGAAATGATTGGTATTTTTGCACCACTATTGCTTTTGATTATGCGCATGTTGCAAGGTGCAGCGATCGGTGGCGAAATGCCAGGTGCTTGGGTATTTATTGCAGAGCATGTGCCAAAACAACGTTATGGACTTGGTGTTGGCACATTAACATCAGGAATTACTGGCGGTATTTTACTTGGGTTTATTGTCACAATTATTATTGATCTTTGTTTTACGACACAAAATATTTTAGATTACGCATGGCGTATTCCGTTTATTATTGGCGGTATTTTTGGGGTTATTTCGGTTTATTTGCGCCGTTTTTTATCAGAAACACCTATTTTCAAGGAATTAGCCGCGCGCAAGGCAATTGAAAAAAATATCCCAGTTGTTACCGTACTACAAAAACACAAAACAGCCTGCGTGATTGTTGCATTGTTAACGTGGTCATTGTCTACCGCTATTATGGTGGGGATTTTAATTACCCCAGGTCGTATTGTTGGCGGTATATATCATTTTGCTAACCTTGATTGGCGGATCGGTGGTTGTATTGCCGCTTTAACCTTAACATTAGGTTGTATTATTTTTGGTTGGTTAGATGATAAGCTTGGTTCAACTAAAACCTCGATGATTTGTTGGGGAGGCCTTGCTGTTTCTAGTCTCTATTTTTATAGTTCATTATCGCCTGATATGTCGCTCACTAAGCTTTATTTAATTTGGGCTGTTTTTGGGCTTTTCATTGGTTCTATCGCCATGACACCAATTATTGGAACAAGAACGTTTCCACCAGCAATCCGCTATTCAGGTTTGTCGTTTTCTTATAATTTAGCTTATGCGCTATTTAGCGCTATTACACCAACGTTAACGATTTATCTATTAAGTCCTGAACATTTATTAGGAGAATATAGTTATCTAGGTGCCGGTATTTATATCTCTTTTGTGGCATTAATTGCAATAGCCGTTGGTTTTTATCCATTAGCGAAAAATGGCTGGCGTTGCGAACCTAGCAGTGTATCTAATCCATAAGACAATCAACAAAATAATCCATAAAAAAGCAGGACACTGTGGTCCTGCTTTTAATGGTAGGTCTTAATGGTTCACTTAACGCTTAAAGCTTAACGCATAGTTACAAATTCTTCGGCAGCCGTTGGGTGAATCGCAACAGTGTTATCAAAGTCTTTTTTCGTTGCCCCCATTTTTAGTGCTACAGCAAAGCCTTGTAACATTTCGTCCATACCATAACCAATACCATGAATACCAACAATTTTTTCATCTTTACCGACGCACACTAACTTCATACGACATGGCTGACGATGTTGTGTAACTGCAGTGTACATGGCCGTAAAGGTGGATTTATAAACTTTGACGTTTTCTTGACCATATTGCTGTATCGCCTCTGGCTCAGTTAAGCCTACTGTACCAATAGCGGGGTGAGTAAATACAACAGTAGGAATGTTATTATAATCTAAATGTTCATCAGGTTTATTGTTAAAAAGTCTTTCTGATAAGCGACGACCCGCGGCAACCGCAACCGGTGTTAATGCCATGGCACCTGTATCATCACCGACTGAATAAATGCCCGGTACATTGGTATTTTGATATTTATCCACGACCACAAAGCCTTTATTATCAATTTCAATTCCTGCTGCCTGTAAATTCATGTCATTTGTAGCCGGTTCACGACCAATTGCCCAAATTAAACAATCGACAGTATAACTTTCGCCATTTTCTAGTGTTAAAGTTAATGACTCATCACTGTTTTTAGTAACGGATTTTGGCACTGCAAAAGTATGAAGTTGTTGCCCTTCTGTTTTTATCACCTCCATTAAGGTTTCAACAATTAATGGATCAAAAGTGCGTAATGGCGTGGCATTGCGAACAAATTGATGAGTTTGTGCGCCAAGTGCATGTAATACACTTGCGATTTCGCAAGCAATATAACCAGCGCCTACAACTGCCACACGCTTAGGTAAGGCTTTTAGCGCAAAAAATCCATCAGATGTGATACCATATTGCGCACCTGGGATATTCGGAATCGTTGGTTTGCCCCCCACAGCTATCAGAATATGATCGGCACTATAATGTTCACCATTTACCTCAACTGTATGAGAATCAACAAACTTAGCATATCCATGAATCACATCAACGTTGTTATTATTCAGAACCCGATCATAAGATTGATGGATTCTATCAATATAAGCAGTTCGGCTAGCAATTAATTTATCCCAACTGAATTGATTAATAGTAGTATCAAAACCGTAATCAGGACCATAGTGATTAATGGCTTCAGCAATTTGTGCACCATACCACATCACTTTTTTAGGCACACAACCAACATTCACACAGGTTCCACCTAATAATTTTGCTTCAATAATGGCACATTTTTTTCCATAGGATGCAGCTCGATTAACCGATGCTATCCCACCACTACCGCCACCAATGGCAATATAATCATAATGTTTGGTCATAAAATATCCTTAATACTCTTTTTCAGAATTTGGTCACTAGCTTTGCATAAAGCGCATAATAAAAAAAGTATTAATTTTGAAATTTAACAATAGCTATTACCTATTAATTTTCAATAACTGTTAATAATTTTTTTATTAAAGACTTGGTCAACATTGCGAGTGTTTTTTGATAATTTTTTTAAAGTTTGTCTTAAGGCGTAATTAAAATAAGAAAATAAATAGTTGTTTTTTCCCGTTCTAAAGCAAATCGGTTATTCCAATGAGTAACCGATTTGCTTGACAATAAGATTTAGCGATTTTTTATAGCATTAATAATATTAGTCGTGGAACAGCCATCTTCAAAGTTAAGCACTTTAACGCTACCGCCAGCAGCGATAACTTCTTTGCCCCCAGCGATATCTTCGGGTTTATAATCGCCACCTTTGACTAAGACATCGGGCAAGACATTAGCAATGAGTCGTTGAGGGGTCTCTTCTTCAAATGGAACAACCCAATCAACCGAATCAAGTGCACCTAGTACAATCATTCGTTGCATGAGTGGGTTAATTGGTCTGGATTCGCCTTTTAGTTTTTTTACCGAGGTATCGCTGTTTACAGCAACAATTAGGCGATCGCCAAGTTTCCGAGCATTTGCCAAATAAGAAACATGCCCTGCATGTAAAATATCAAAACAGCCATTGGTCATGACAATTTTTTCACCACGCATGCGCGCCTTTCGGACTTCTTCTTTTAGCTCGTCTTCGCTCATAACACCAAAACCATCATCAGCTCGTGCACGGATGGCGTTTTCTAGTTCGACTTGTGAAACGGTCGATGTGCCAAGTTTGCCAACAACCACACCGGCTGCGGCATTAGCTAAAAAGCAGCTTTCTTCTAAAGATTGCCCAGCAGCTAAAGCCGCAGCTAATGTCGCAATTACGGTATCGCCGGCACCGGTGACATCAAAAACTTCTTTGGCTTGAGTTGGCAGGTGGTAAATTGGTTTGTCTAATTGTAGTAATGTCATACCTTTTTCACTACGTGTGACCAACAAGGCTTTAAGATCATACTTTTTGATAAGCTGATAACCTTTTTCGACAATGTCTTCTTCGTTTTGACAATGCCCAACCACGGCTTCAAATTCAGTCATATTTGGCGTTAATAATGTTGCTCCACGATAACGCTCAAAATCCGTACCTTTGGGATCAACTAAAATCGGTACATTAGCTTGATTGGCAAGCTTAATCATTTCTTGAACTGCCGATAATGCGCCCTTAGCATAATCCGACAGAACCAACACTTTATAAGTCGTTAATGCTGTTTGAATGCGTTCAAGAATAGGTGTTGCATCAACATTGCCAAACCCTTCTTCAAAATCGATACGAATTAATTGTTGATTGCGTGATAGGACTCGCAATTTGGTGATAGTTGGGTGCGTTGAAACGGATACAAAATCACAGTGAACGTTATGTTTACTGAGTTGTTCATCAAGAATTTTAGCTGGTTCATCAATGCCTGTTAAGCCAATCAGTCGCGCGTTACCACAAAGTGAAGTTATATTCATGGCAACATTGGCTGCACCGCCTGGGCGTTCTTCTAAAGAGTCAATTTTAACGACAGGTACCGGGGCTTCAGGTGATATGCGATTAGTCCCCCCATACCAGTAGCGATCTAACATAATATCGCCCACAACTAATACATTGGCGCAATTAAAATCAGGTAATGATGTTTTCATTATGACTCGTTATCCTTACTTGTTCTGTTTAATTCATTGGTTATCTGTTTATGTCTATTGTTCAGATTCTTGGCTATCGTCTTCTATATTGTCATTTTGACGCGGTTGGTAAAAACGAGCAAAAAAGGTGCCAATTTCAAACAATAAACAGATAGGTACAGCTAATAATATTTGCGAAAAGACATCTGGTGGAGTAACAAACATTGCAACGGCAAAAACACCAACAATAATATAAGGGCGTTTTTTACGTAGGCTTTTAGGTGTAGTGATTCCAGTCCAGCAAAGCAAAATAATTGCCACAGGCACTTCGAAAGCAAAGCCAAATACCACAAAAAGAGTCATGACAAAATCGAGGTATTTGGTAATGTCAGTATTGATTGCAACATCAACCGGTGCAGTATGAATAAAAAAATAAAACGCTAATGGAAACACCACAAAATAAGCAAACGCTATCCCCATATAAAATAGGATCGTGCTTGATACTATTAAAGGCATCACCAAACGTCTTTCGTGTTGGTAGAGTGCTGGCGCAATAAAGCCCCAAATTTGGTATAGCACATACGGAATAGAGATGAATATCGCAACCACCGCAGTCAGTTTAATCGGTGTAAAAAATGGCGCGGCAATGTCAGTTGCTATCATGCTACTACCTTGTGGTAACTGGCTGATGAGCGGATTTGCTACAATATGATAAATATCATTAGAAAAATAAAGTAAACAAATTAATACCAATAAAATACAGATAATACAACGTAAAAGCCGTGTTCTGAGTTCAACAAGATGTCCAATTAATGGTTGAGTAGCGTCGTCTGTCATGATTTTTTATCTGAATGTGTTTGTGGATCGATTTGCGTTGCTGAGTCGATTTCGTTTTGTAATGATTCAGTTACACGCTTTAAATCGTTAATGGATTCTTGAATTTCTGGCGTCAACGTTGTTAGCCCACTTTGTTCAGCCTTTTTTAGGCTGTCTTGTAATTCTTGCAGTTTAAGTTCTTTATTCAACTCTAGCTGTACCGTGGCTGACATTCGGCGTAGTACTTTTATCCACCCTGCGACGGTTTTTATTGCAATAGGTAATCGTTCTGGCCCTAATACCACCAGGCCAATAATTAATACTAATAGTAATTGCCCAAAACTGATGTCAAACACGGATTACTCTTTTTTGTTATTATCGGTATTAGTATCAAATGAGTCGGTATTTTCGATTTTTTGTGACTTATCACTATCTTTTTTACCATCATCATCATTCATTGCTTTTTTAAAGCCTTTAATCGACTCACCAAGATCCGAACCCAATGAACGTAATTTTTTTGTTCCAAATAATAATACTACTACAGCGATTAATATGAGTAGTTGCGGTAAGCTTGGCATCTGATTGTCTCCAATGGTGGTATTTAACCAAATTATACACGTAAATTATAATATTCCCAATATGACCAATTTAATAGGTAATTATTAGTTTTCAATCATTAATTTATGACTAATATCGTAATGCATAAAGCACAAATTAATCCCAGCATTCCATACAGATTTCGTTCACGTTTTTTGCTACGCTGTAGTTGTTGATCAATTTGCTTTAATTGCGCATTCATCTGTTTAGTGATTCGTTCGTAATCATTTAATTTTTTAGGTAATTGTGGCAATATGTTGCGCCATTTAGGTAGCGATTCCAACGCTTGTTGTAGTATCTTTTTTGCACTGTATTTATCTTGATACCACTTTTCTAAAAATGGTTTTGCTGTTTGCCATAAATCAAGTTCAGGATAAAGTTGACGTCCAAGCCCTTCGATATAAAATAGCGTTTTTTCAAGAAGTGTAAGTTGTGGTTGAATATCCATTTCAAATTGCCGTGCAACTTGAAATAACTGTAGTAAAATCTGTGAAAATGATATTTCAGCTAGTGGTTTTTCAAATGCAGGCTCACAGACATTGCGCATGGCCATTTCAAGTGCGATAACATCAGTAGTTTCTGGCACCCAACCCGATGCGATATAAGTTTCGGCTATTTTCCGATAATCTCGATTAAAAAATGCCAAGAAGTTTTCGGCAAGATAGTGCTGGTCATCATCACTCAATATGCCAACAATGGCACAATCAATTCCAATATAACGTGGATTTTGTGGCTCGGTAATATCAACAAAGATATTGCCCGGGTGCATATCAGCATGGAAGAAGTTATCGCGGAAAACTTGGGTAAAAAAGGCTTGAACACCCCGCTCTGCCAGCAATTTCATATCGACTTTATGTTGTTTTAGCTGGTTAATATCGGCGATGGGTACGCCTTTAATGCGTTCTTCGACTATGACATTTTTTCGACATAAATCTTGGTATACATAAGGAATATACAGAATATCGCTATTGATAAAATTATCGCGTAGTCTTGCTGTGTTGTAAGCCTCTTTGCGTAAATCTAACTCTTTTAATAGTGTCATTTCATAATCATGCACTATTTCAACCGCACGTAACCTTTCGCCTGATTTTATTCGCTTCGTACATTGTTTAGCGACCCAATACATTAAACCAATATCAGCTTGGATAATAGGTAAAATATTAGGACGTAAAACCTTGATGACAATCTCGGCTTGGCTAGATTTTAATACCGCAGTATGCACCTGTGCAATTGATGCTGACGCTAACGGAGTTTCATCAAAGTTGGAAAAATAATAATCAATTGGTTGTTCTAATGCTTGTTCAATCAGTTGTTTCGCTATTTTACCGTCAAAAGGGGGAACTTGGTCTTGTAATTTTGCTAAAGCATCGGCTATGTGTTTAGGTAGAACATCACGCCGAGTTGAGATCATTTGCCCGAACTTGATCCAAACGGGACCTAATTCTTGTAATGCTTGTCGTAAACGTTCGCCAATTTCTTGATGTTTTGCCTTAGGTCTAACCCAAAAAAAGCAGAATAATAAAGTGCGAAGCCATTTTGATGAACGATGTTTTGGCAACAATTCTTTTAACTTATAGGCTCGAAATACAGTTAAGATTTTAAAAATTCTAAAAAAGGTCATTATTATTCATCGCATCAAAATTTAAAGCCAGTATGTAACGCAACAATACCACCGGTCATATTGTGATATTTCACATCAACAAATCCTGCATCTTCCATCATTTTTTTCAGGGTGTTTTGATCGGGATGCATACGAATTGATTCGGCTAAATAGCGATAACTTTCAGAATCATTTGCCACAATTTTCCCCATTAGCGGTAACATGGAAAATGAATACAAATCATACGCTTTATTTAGTATTTGATATTGTGGTTTAGAAAATTCAAGAATTAATAAGCGTCCGCCAGGCTTCAGTACCCGCCACATGGATCGTAAAGCCTTTTCTTTATCGGTGACATTACGTAAACCAAATGAGATAGTGATACAATCAAAATAGTTGTCAGAAAAGGGTAATTCTTCCGCATTAGCTTGTACATACTCGATATTTTTAAATAAGCCTTTATCACGGAGTTTATCTCGTCCAACTTTTAACATCGATTCATTAATGTCAGCTAAAACAACTAATCCATCGTCACCGACCAGTTGTGAGAATTTTGCCGTTAAATCACCTGTGCCACCAGCAAGATCCAGAACTTTTTGGCCTTTACGCACACTGCTATATTCAATGGTGATTTTTTTCCAAATACGATGA
This sequence comes from Gilliamella sp. X-46, assembly GCF_057063525.1. NCBI lineage: Bacteria > Pseudomonadati > Pseudomonadota > Gammaproteobacteria > Orbales > Orbaceae > Gilliamella > Gilliamella sp. X-46. The sequence goes on from NZ_JBXSQH010000002.1 coordinate 120,363, forward strand.
ATACCGAATGACATGAGATCATTCATAACGTCATATTTATCGGCAACAGAGTGAAATACTTCAGCAACACGTTTTACTTTTTCTTGTTTTGGAACTTGCGTGTAACCAAAATCAATTTTTTCTTGATTTATATTGTCTTTATTATCAAAAGGTTGAGACATAAAATTTACCTATCACAAAGATTTACCTTATTTTAGCATAAGCCATAATAAATGTGATGAACTAAATCAATAATGCTTCAACCTTCTTTGAGACTGTTTCAAAATATTCAAGTTGGGAATGTAGTGGTTTTAAGTCTTTTTCGTGAATGACTAAATCAAAATGATAACTGTCTTTTAGAGCTTTTAAAACATCGTTTTCTTTATCGAAGATTTGGCTGTAATACTGCGCTAATGTTTCAAAATCAATCGCGGTAAAAATAATCTTATTTGCTGTTTCTACTGCTTTTGTAACTCGTTCAACGTGTAACATTGCAATTTTAATATAATCAGATTCACTTAAATAGCGTTTGTTATGGTGGATAGAAATTTCCCGCTCAATATAATTAATATATCCATTTGGTACATATTGCGTATTATAAATATTAGCCAGTTGAATCGGTAAATCACAAAATCCATTTTGACCTATAATAGCCACTTTTTTAACAAAAAATGGTTTTGCTGCTTGTGCAATAAAAGACCAATTTTTATAAGGGTTTTCACGGATTTGTGTGGCACTAATGTTCATAAAATGTCGATCAGCATCAACAATGGCCACCGAACAACCAAAATAGTGTTCATGATTTTTGACATCTTGAGGTTCGCTGGTAAAAACAACATTTGGGATAATTTTATGCTCAGCAAGCAGCTGCTTAACACGATCACTCCAATCTTGCCAACCGTTAGGATAAAACTCAATACCTGCTTCATCAAGTACATGGATATGAATATTATGGCGATCTTTAAACGTTTCTTTTAACCACGAAAAACGATCACTTACTTGAGGGTATTTGGGGAGCCGGCTTTTATCAAAAAGTTGTTTATCGCGTGATGCTTCACAACCAAGCAGGATATGTAATTCATCAACTTGGCTCATTGCCTTTTCAATCAAATAAATATGACCACAATGTAAAGGATAAAACTTACCAAAAATTAAACCAACTTTATACTTAGCCATAGCTACTACCGACCATATTCAAATACTTGTTAATACTCTACAGAAAAAAAACGCAATTTCTAACCAAATGATGCTATTTGATAGCTATCAATAATTAAAAATAGCTTTTATCACTTCAATGATAGATTAGGCGATGATAAAAGCTAAATTCCTCATGGCTTATTTTTTCAAATTTGATAATAAAATGCCTGTTGCCACTGAAATATTAAGCGCGGGCATATTCTCATTACCTTGTATATGTAAGGTGACATCAGCATTATTAATCAACTTCATGTTGATTTGCTGAAAGATAACTAAAACCACCTTTTTGTTAAACCGAGTTTTGTGCAATTCGCTTGATGCAATAGACTTTGATTGGCAAGGTAATAATGCAACAACTTGATAGCCATGTTGTTTAAGCATATCAATTGAAGCAATAAAATCATCACTTTTAATTGCTGCAACGGCTTCTATCCCACCTTCTGCTACTCGCATAGCTGAACCACTATCAAGTAAATTGGTTTGGCGTAACATCACGCCATTTACTCCATAAAAAGCAGCACTTCGTATTAGCCCACCTAGATTATGAGGATTGTTAACATCGTCAATGGCTAAAATGCAATCATGATCTTTATCATTGCTTTTTTCTAAATAATCCAATAATGTGAGCGGCACACGCTTTTTAACAATTAAACAAACACCACCATGGTGCTGAGTTTGGGTTATTTTGCTAATTTGCTCGCTAGAGACAACATCATAACCCAGCCGCTGTTTGACTAACCAGTCGATTAAATTCTTAAACTGATAAGTCATCTCTTGGGTAATAAATAGCTTTATAATGGCTGTGCGTCGATGTTTAAAAACCGCTTTACAGCTATTTTCACTATAAACTAACGTTTCTTCTTTACACTGACGATAACCATCATACCCAAATGTAGGCGCTTGATCATTAGTACGTACTTTTTTTTGCCATGGAGAATCATTTGCAATGGCTGATTGAGATTGATTAAGTTCAACAGTAAAACTCTTTTTGACAAACTCAGATTTATCATTTCGAGGTTTGAACGTTTCAATACGGTCATTATGATCACGTTTAGCGTTAAACGGAGATAAATCATCTTTACGCTTACCTTTCCACCCACTAAGCTTTTCTTTAGCTGAGCGAGAGTACTTTTTCGGTTCACTATTTTTAGCATAAAAAATAGTTGGTTTGCTTTTTTCGGTATTGTCGTTCATATCAATCTCACTATTAATCGGTTATCGCGTACGAATGGTTGGGGCAATTTTATCTAATACACCATTAACAAATTTATGACTGTCAGCTGCACCAAACGTTTTTGTGAGATCAATGGCTTCATTAATCACTACTTTATAAGGTACATCTTGACGTTTCATTAATTCATACAGTGCGATTCGAAGTATCGCTAATTCAACTTGCCCCAATTCATCAACAGTGCGTTCAGTGAGGTATGGCGCCATTTTTTCATCTAATTCGATGGTATTTTTTGCCACACCGTTTAATAACTCACGAAAATACTTGGCATCAACGCCTTTCATGTCTTGTTCTGCAATAAAACTGGTCTCAACATCGGCAAGATCGTTTTTAGAAACTTGCCAAGAGTAGATTGCTTGTACCGCACACTCTCTTGCTCGACGACGAGGATTGACTAATGCCACTAAATTACTCCTTAATTGCTTTAATAATATTTAGCATTTCCAGCGCAGTTAATGCCGCTTCAGCACCTTTATTACCCGCTTTTGTGCCTGCACGTTCAATAGCTTGTTCTATACTTTCGGTAGTTAAAATACCAAATCCAACTGGAATAGTGTTATCTAAGCTTGCACTTAATAAACCTGAGCTTGATTCACCTGCAACAAAATCGAAATGCGCAGTGCTTCCACGAATAACCGTGCCTAATGCCACAATTGCATCATATTTTTTCGACTGCGCAGCAACTTTTGCGGCAAGTGGAATTTCATAAGCACCAGGAACCCAGATAACAGTAATGTTTTTATCATCAATTTGACCAATACGTGTTAATGCATCAATTGCACCACTTACTAGACTATCATTAATAAAATGATTAAAACGTGCCACCACAATTGCAACTTTGGCTTTTGGTGCAGCCACTTTACCTTCAATTGTTTGCATATTAATTCCTTATCGATTCTATTTTAAAAGTTATTTCACTTTCTTTTAAGTGAAAAAATACTAACCAAATTGTATCACAAATTAAAGACTTATCCTATTGGCAAATAGCGTTACGACCAAGTTATATACAAGGTATTATTTAAAAAAAATGCAAATAATTTCACTATTGCAAATATATTATTTGTTAATATTAAAATTAATTTAAATTTTGTTGTTATTTTATTTCTTGCTACTAGTAATGATTTTAATTTATTTTCATTTAGATATTCATTTTTATACTTAAACACATTCTTTCCTGAAAATATTGTTCAAAATTAGGAGTTTTATTTTTATCACTTGCAAGCTATTTGGAACGAATTAAAATGGTATATAAATTTATTAAGGAGAAATGGTAGTGTACATTAACAATATTCGTAATGAGTTAAATCAAGCCGTTGACGTATTAACTAAATTTGTTTCAGACGATAAAAACCTTGAACTGATTCAACAAGCCGCAATTTTAATTGCCAATTCGTTTAAACAAGGAGGCAAAGTTTTATCATGTGGTAATGGTGGTTCTCATTGTGATGCGATGCATTTTGCTGAAGAATTAACCGGGCGTTATCGTGACAATCGTCCGGCTTACCCTGCAATAGCAATATCTGATGTAAGTCATATTTCTTGTGTTGGTAACGATTATGGATTTGACTATATTTTTTCTCGTTATGTTGAAGGTGTTGGACAAAAAGGCGATGTGCTTTTAGGTATTTCAACTTCAGGTAATTCTGCTAATGTGTTGAAAACAATTGAAGCAGCAAAACAGAAAGGCATGAAAGTCATTACATTAACGGGTAAAGATGGCGGTAAGATGAATGGACTTGCTGATGTCGATATTCGTGTTCCGCATTTTGGCTATGCAGATCGTGTGCAAGAAATTCATATCAAAGTTATTCATATTCTAATCCTACTTATTGAAAAAGAGATGGCTAAATAATATGTGTGAATTATTGGGTATGAGCGCTAATGTGCCAACCGATATCTGCTTTAGTTTTACCAGCCTAATTAAACGTGGTGGGGACAAAGGTCCCCACAAAGATGGCTGGGGAATTACTTTTTATGAAGGAAAAGGCTGCCGAACATTCAAAGATCCCGAGCCATGCAGTTATTCACCTATTGCTAAAATGGTGAAAGAATATCCCATCAAATCTAAAGCCGTAATTGCCCATATTCGACAAGCAAATCGAGGTGGTGTTGCCCTAGAAAATACCCACCCATTCACCCGCGAACTATGGGGAAAGAACTGGACTTTTGCGCACAATGGGCAATTAACTGATTACCAACATTTAGATACAGGGCTATTTCAACCCATTGGTGAAACCGATAGCGAATATGCTTTCTGTTACTTAATAAATCAACTACATCAAAAGTATTCGCAAAAACCGACTAATGATCTTGAGCTATTTAATTTTATTCAACAATGTGCCAATCAGTTAAGCCAACTTGGTATATTTAATATGCTATTGTCTGATGGGCGATATGTGTTTGCCTACTGCTCAACCAATTTACATTGGATAACCCGTAAAGCGCCTTTTGGCAAAGCAAAATTGCTGGACGAAGATGTCGAAATTGACTTTCAACAACATACAACACCGAATGACGTTGTTACGATTATTTCTACATTACCATTAACTTCAAATGAAACATGGCATAAGCTCAATACGGGCGAGGCAATCTTATTTAAAGATGGTAAGATTAACCAATCTTCCTCATTTTAACACGCTGCATTGGTGGCTCATTTTTAAATTGATATTGCAGATAGCTTAAAGTTAATAGACCAATTGTGGTCAACGCTATCCATGGCAAATGAGGGAATCCCATTTGTATAGCGATATCATATAACCAACCAGCACCGGTATAACCAATAAATCCACCGAGAGCAAGCCCTAAACGACTAAATCCCATATAACTACCTTTTGCCTTAGGATTACTTAGTACTGTTGATAAGGTTTCACGGGCCGGTTCTGCAATAATTGCTCCTAAATAGAATAACGCAATAAGTGATAATAATAATGTTAATTGTGTTGTAAACCCAATAATGATAAAAGCAAATGACATCAAAAATAAACCAAATTTAAGGCGCTGATCTAATCTGAAATATTTTTCACTCCAACGAGCTAATGGATAAAGCAATATGAGTGAAATACTAGCTTGAATGGCATACATCCATTTTACATAACTTGGGCTACCTGATACGTTTGTGATTGTTAAAGGTAACATCAACATAATTTGCACCCATAGCACATAATAACCAGTCAATGTAAGAACATAGCGTGTAAATTTTTTATCTTTCACAACCATTTTCATACCATTCACAATAGGAACTTTACCAACAGCAATATGGTAAGCCGGTAGGAAGAAAATATTAAAAATCCCACATAAGAAAAAAATAAAAGCACCGCACCAACATACTAAATGGAAGTCATAATCAATCAAAATTCCACCAATAAGAGCACCTATTACTGCTCCAGCATTATCTTGTATCATTAACAGTGATATGAACTTACCTCGCTCATGTGGACGGGTAAATTTAATAGTTAGTCCCATACGAGGCGGATCAAATAATAGTCCTCCTAACGCTGAAAGTAAGCAAGAAAGTAATAATAACCAAGGCTCACCTGCAATCGCCATGGAAATAAAACCAACACAGCGTAAAAACATACCTACAACAATCATAGGTTTTGCACCAAATCGATCGGCAATAGCACCGCCAATAATACCAAAACCTTGTTGAACAAATTGCCTAAATCCTAACGCAAAACCAACAAAGAGTGCACTCCAGCCCACTTGGCTAACAAAATGGGTTGATACAAGTGGGAAAACGACATAAAAACCTAAGACAATAAACAAATTATCAAGTAGTAATATTTGTCGACCTGTTTTGCGAATTTGAGAGGGTATTGGCATTTATTTGACTCTGTCAGCTAAATAACTTTGATAATCAGGAATTTCAATATCAACTTCTTGCGTAAAAATAGCAGACTGAATTAATGCATTGGCTGTTGCTTGATTAGTGGCAACAGGAATATTCCAAACCGTCGATAACCGTAAAAGTGCTTTGACATCGGGATCATGGGGTACTGCATTCAGTGGATCCCAAAAAAAGATTAGGATATCAATTTTACCTTCTGCAATTAATGCACCAATTTGTTGATCACCCCCCATTGGTCCACTAAGCATTGGATTGATATCTAAACCCGTCTCTTTATTAATTAATGTCCCTGTCGTACCTGTACCGCATAAGTTATGCTGAGAGAGTATTTCGCGATTTTTGTTACACCAATTTAGCAAAGATTCCTTCAAGTGATCGTGAGCAACTAATGCAATGTTTTTTCTAGCCAATAATCTACGTGTGGTATAGAGCATTATTGTTATCCTAATTTATTATTATCTTTATCGATTTTTTAACAGAGTATCAATTAAAGTGCAAGGAGTATTTAATTGGTAACAGATAATAAAAAAGGCACCGAAGTGCCTTTTAAAAAAATCACATACAATCAATTAAAATTGATAAATTAAACCAAGTGCAACTGTATCTTTGGTTGTGCCATTGATTTGCGATTTGGTAAATGAGTGATCTTCATATAAAGCACGGCGTGCACCGATATCATCTTTATCTAACAAGTTGATTTTATAATCGATAATAGCTTGTAAGTTTTTGTTAAAATCATAAGTTAAACCAACATCAACATATTTAACTAAATCATTACTTTTAAGTCCTGCATCACTTGAATAATTAGATGCATCTTTAACTTTATGTTGAATATAAGCAACAGATGGTGTTAAACGACCCACTTCAAAGTCAATACCATATTGTGCAACAAGTTCATAGCCTTTAGTTTTTAAATCACTTGCACTGTGAGTAGTTGATGCATTATCCCAACCATATTTTTGTTTGCCTTGGATATATAATGCTGCTAAATAAAGGTTATCGTTGTCATATTTAATACCAGCTGACCACGCTTTAGCATCTTTATGACCACCAGTTTGAGCATAACCAGCACCAACAGATAAGCCTGTATCAAGCACATCCCAATCAACAACTGATCCCCATGCTTCAGCACTATCACGTTTATCGTCACTAGCATGTTTATTGAAATGACTAGTTGAACTATTATCACCATTATCAGCGTATTGAACTGCAAAACGTAAACCATTAACTAAGCCAAAGAAATCAGCATTACGATAAGTAGCAACGGCTTTTGTACGAGCTGTTAATGCATAAAGATCATTATCTGAAGCATCACCACCAAATTCAGGTAATACGTCAGTATAAGACGTTAACGTTTTTAACACGCCATCATTACGACCATAGTCGAATGAACCAAAATCACCAAAGTTTAAACCAGCAAATGCATAACGTGTTTCATTATCGGCATTAGTACCTGTTTTAGCTTCATATTCCCAACGCCCATAGCCAGTAACACTATCAGTCACTTGAGTTTGACCTGACATACCTAAACGTGCAGTGGTTTTATCACCTTCGCCTGTTTGATTATTGCGATCAGTAATATAGTTTAAAGCATAAACACGTCCATAAAAGTCAACTTTATTACCGTCTTTATTCCACACTTCGATAGAAGCGTTTGCTGTACCTGCAATTAAAAGTGCAGGAATAGCGATTGCTAATAGATTACGTTTCATTTTTTACCCTCGTAGGTGTTTTATATTATTAAAGATGCAAATAGTTTTGCTCTTGGTTTAATAAATAACAGCTAATAAATAGCAATTATATTATAAGTGTGATATCTATTTTACTAGATAGCAAATAGATTTTATTGTACACATTCACTATTTAATAATGTTAATTAGATTATTTCTGCGAATTTGCGAATATTTTAATACTTAATGTAAAAATTTTTAAGCATAAAATGTGCTTTTAGATTGAAAAAGATTAAGAAATAAAAAAAGGCACCTAAGTGCCTTTTTATAAGATATTAAGAGATTAGAATTGGTAAATTAAACCAACACCTAACACATCTTTAGTACCTGGTTTATTCAAGTGACGATCACGCTGCACTTTTGTATTATGTGCTGCACCAATGTCTTTACGATCAAGAAGATTGAATTTGTATTCAACGATTGCACTGAAGTTTTTGTTTAGATCGTAAGTTGCACCTACAGATACATATTTAACTTCTGGTGAGTTAGTTGAATCAATACGTAATGTAGGATTAGCATAATAACCAAAGGAGTCAGTTTTACGTTTGTGTTGAACATAAGCTAAAGAAGGAGTTAAACGTCCAACTTCTAAATCAATACCGTATTGAGCAACTAATTCAAAACCTTTGTATTTTATATCGGTATCACCAAGATATAGTGGAACGTTATTTGCCACAATAAACATAGAACGATTTTTTAATTTACTTTGGAAGTAGTTAGCTGCTAAATATAAATTATAATTATCATATTTAATACCACCAGTCCAAGTGCTGTGACGATTTTCACTTGATGCTGATTGAGCATAACCTGCACCAGCAGTTAAACCTGTATCAAAAATATTCCATTGAATATTTGCACCATAAGCTTCTCTTGAACCATCATTAATGCTATCTTCAGTGTTTGAATTATCACCATTATCAGCATATTGTAATGCAAAGCTTAAATCATCAGTTAAACCGAAGAAGTTATTGTTACGATAAGTAGCAACTGCTTTAGTACGTGCAGATAACACGTTCCAATTGTTGTTTGCTGCATCACCACCAAATTGTGGTAATACGTCAGTATAAGCAGTGATTGCTTTTAACACACCGTCATTACGACCATAGTCGAATGAACCTGCATCACCAAAATTTAAACCAGCAAATGCATAACGAACTTCGTTATTAGAGTTTTTACCTGCTTTCGCTTCGTATTCCCAACGACCATAGCCTGTTACGCTATCAGTAATTTGAGTTTGACCAGACATACCTAAACGAGCTGAAGTATCATCACCTTCACCTGCTTGTCCACGATCAGTGATGTTGTTAGCTGCTTTTACTCGGCCATAAAAGTCAACTTTATTACCGTCTTTGTTCCAAACTTCGATAGACGCATTTGCACCTGCTGCTACTAAAAGAGCAGGGATAGCGATTGCTAATAGATTACGTTTCATTTTTTACCCTCATGGTTATTTTTCTAAAAAAGACACATCCCATAAGTTTAGTGTCAATTTTTGTTTAAAAATTATTCATCCCAAAGATAATAGTATTGCTATTATCTTTATTTACTTTTTACAGTAGCGTAAATTATGTATAAATTTTTTTTAAAATCAAGCGAACTTTTCATAAAACCCGTTGTCAAAGCCTAAAATCAAGACTGTTTGATTATTTTTTAATCATTTTTGAGCTAAAACTTAATTAACAAAGAATCCCAATCCTATGTCAGATCGGGAAATTTAATCAGCTTAAAAATTTGCATTACGCGGTGTTCTTGGGAATGGGATCACATCGCGTACATTTTGCACGCCGGTGACATAAACAATCAGACGTTCAAAACCAAGACCAAATCCAGAGTGAGGTACTGTACCATAACGGCGTAAGTCACGATACCACCAATAATCTTCTTTTTTAAGTCCCATTTCTTCCATACGTTTATCCAACATATCTAAACGCTCCTCACGCTGTGAACCACCAATAATTTCACCAATCCCCGGAGCTAAAACGTCCATCGCTGCAACTGTTTTACCATCATCATTCATACGCATATAAAATGCTTTAATGTCTTTAGGGTAGTTTTTGACAACCACTGGTGCTTTAAAATGCTGTTCCGCTAAGTAACGTTCATGTTCTGAGGCTAAATCAATTCCCCAACTGACAGGGTTTTCAAACTGAGCATCACAGTTTTGCAAAATGGTGATAGCATCAGTGTAATCAACTTGAGCAAAATCAGCATTAATAAAGTTCTCAAGGCGATTAATTGCTTCTTTATCAACATGCTGAGCAAAAAATTGCATATCATCAGCTCGTTTTTCTAACACAGCTTTAAACACATATTTCAGCATGTCTTCGGCAAGTTTAGCATTGTCATTGAGGTCAGCAAACGCCACTTCAGGCTCCATCATCCAAAACTCAGCTAAATGGCGAGTTGTATTTGAGTTTTCAGCTCTAAATGTTGGACCGAAAGTATAAACTTTAGAAAGTGCACAAGCATAAGTTTCGGCATTTAGTTGCCCAGAAACAGTTAAAAAAGCTTCTTTACCGAAAAAGTCTTTATCAAAATCAACCTTACCGTTGTCCGATTTAGGCAGATTTAACATATCAAGTGTTGAAACACGGAACATTTCGCCCGCCCCTTCGGTATCTGATGCAGTAATAATTGGTGTTGATAACCAATAAAAGCCACGTTCATCGAAAAATTGGTGAATAGCTTGTGCAAGTGTATGGCGTACACGTGTTATCGCACCAACAATATTGGTTCTTGCTCGTAAATGAGCCACTTCTCGCAAATATTCAATAGAGTGACGTTTAGCTGCCATTGGGTAAGTTTCAGGATCATCAACAAAGCCATATACTTCAACTTGTGTTGCTTGTAATTCATATTTCTGACCTTGACCTGGTGATTCCACCACTTTACCCGTGACTTTAACCGAACAACCAGCTGTTAAACGTAAGATCTCTTGTTCATAATTAGGTAAATTATTTTCAATAACCGCCTGAATAGGATCAAAGCAAGAGCCATCATAAACGGCTAAAAATGAAATGCCGGCTTTAGAATCACGCCGAGTTCTTACCCAACCTTGAACGGAAATTGTGCTACCAACAGCAATTTTGCCTTGTAACACATCAACAATAGGTGCAACTGAAGTCATTTTAATTATCCATCTCTACATTAATTGTTTAAGTAATCTTTAAAGTAATACAGATCTATTCTAACGGTTATTCCATAGCAAAATGGAATTCTTAAATAATAAAATCTTGATTACTGATCTCTATTTTCTAATATGAACGATAGGTTAAATATTAATTATTATCAAATTTTAACACTAAAAGTTCGTTTTAATTCATCAATAAAATCTAAATCCTGAGATATTGTTTTCCCTGGACTATCTGATAGTTTTGCAACGGACTGATTATTGCATTCCGTTAATTTAAGTACAATATTCAATGCTTTAGTATTCGCTTCTTTAGAAGGAATATCGCAAGCCAAAAAACCACCTACGCCAAAAGATAATTTTACGCGATGATTAAAATGTTGATAAATATTAAGTGCCTTATCAAAATTCAAACTGTCTGAAAATACCAATAACTTTGTTTTAGGATCAATGCCTAACTGCTGGTAATGCGCAATCGCCTTTTCTCCCCACTCAATTGAATCACCCGAATCATGACGAAGCCCTTGATAGTGAGACGCAAAGTGCAGGTCAAAATCACGTAAAAACGCATCCATTGTAATACAATCGGTCAATGCCACTCCCAAGTCATGAGGATATTCATCTAACCAAACCTGAAGCGCATTTGTTTGACAATCCTGAAGACTATAGCTTAAACGCTGATGAGCTTGAAACCACTCATGTGCTTGAGTTCCAACAGGAGTAAGCCCTAAACGATAGGCAAGTAAATAATTGCTAGTACTGTGAAAGTTATTAAAATGCGTTTTCAAATAACTAACAACAGCCTCTTGCACCGCAAACGAATAACGCCTACGAGTACCAAAATCCATTAAATTAAAACCCGACATATCCATATTAGCTGTTTTCTCATTAAACAAGGCTAATTTATCTTTTAGCCTTGCCAATGCTTCAGGAACGCCAATATTTGGCGAACGATCTTTATGGACAATCTCACTAATAACAGCAAGTAATGGCACTTCCCATAAAATGACATCTAACCATTTACCTTTAATGGTAATGGAAAGCATTCCATCTTCATTTTTTATAGTAAGCAAATTACTATTAAAACGCCATTTTTTAAGCCAATTTAAATAGTCAGATTTAAAAAAGATGATATTTGATAAATAGTCAAATTCATCATCAGACAAAGCTAATGATTCCATTAATTTCACTTGATGTATTATTTGATCTGCATATTGCCCAAGTAGATCATCACTACGACAACGAAACTGTGCAACCACGGTTGCTTCAGGATAGTGATGAAATACGGCCTGTTGCATATGCAACTTATAAGCATCAGTATCTAATATTGATGTAATTATCGCTGGTAACATGTAAATTTAGTGCTATTACTTTAAAGAAAATTCCAGAGATTATAGCAGAATAATAATGAAGATATAGATTAATTATGTAATAAGATTGTTTTAATCGGCTATAATATTCGCTAGCACAACATATAAATTGAGTCCAAACCAAAAGGTCATAACAACATGAATACAAAAATACCTGAATCACAACCTATTGCAAAAAACCGTCTTGATTATAAGGCGCCTAATTTTACTATTACCGACATTGATCTTGATTTTGATTTAGCGCCAGAAATAACAACAGTAACAGCTCGTAGCCGCATCGTTCAAAAAAATCAGCAAGCGAACGATTTAATTTTAGACGGTGAAGACCTTAAATTGATTTCCATTAATATCGACGAGCAACCATGGCATGATTACCAAATCACGAAAACAGGATTAATCATTCAAAACGTGCCTGCTGAGTTTACTTTAACGATTGTTAACGAAATCAAACCAATTGATAATACCGCACTTGAAGGATTATATGTATCAGGCGAAGCGCTTTGTACTCAATGTGAAGCGGAAGGATTCCGTCATATCACTTATTATCTTGACCGACCCGATGTGCTTGCACGCTTTACAACACGCATTACTGCTAATAAACAACGCTATCCTTACCTACTTTCGAATGGTAATCGCATCGCACAAGGCGAACTTGCTGATGGACGTCATTGGGTGCAATGGCAAGATCCCTTCCCTAAACCTGCTTACTTATTTGCCTTAGTTGCTGGTGATTTTGATATTTTAAAAGATCAGTTTATCACGCAATCCAAACGCACAGTTGATTTAGAAATTTATGTTGATAAAGGTAATTTAGATCGTTCGCACTGGGCAATGACAAGTTTAAAAAATGCCATGCGTTGGGACGAAACACGTTTTGGACTTGAATATGATTTAGATATTTTTATGATCGTTGCAGTCGATTTTTTCAATATGGGAGCAATGGAAAACAAAGGATTAAATATCTTTAATTCAAAATATGTGCTTGCCAAACCACAAACAGCAACAGATGATGACTATCTAGGTATTGAAGGGGTAATTGGTCATGAATATTTTCACAACTGGACAGGTAATAGAGTCACCTGTCGTGACTGGTTCCAACTCAGTTTAAAAGAAGGATTAACGGTATTTCGTGATCAGGAATTTAGCGCCGATATGGGATCTCGTGCAGTCAAACGAATTGAAGATGTAAAACTTTTACGTACCGTTCAATTTGCCGAAGATGCCAGCCCTATGTCTCACCCTATTCGCCCTGAACAAGTCATTGAAATGAATAACTTTTATACAGTCACCGTATACGAAAAAGGAGCTGAAGTTATTCGTATGATGCATACCTTGTTAGGTGAAGAAAAATTCCAAGCAGGCATGAAACTCTACTTTAAACGCCATGATGGCAGTGCCGCAACGTGTGATGATTTTGTTGCAGCCATGCAAGATGCCTCAGGTATCGATTTAACTCAGTTTAAATTATGGTATAGTCAATCAGGTACACCTGAACTAACCGTTACCGATAATTACGACGAAAAAAACCAACAATATACTTTAACGGTAGAACAATATACGCCAGCAACACAAGATCAAAATCAAAAACAAGCATTACATATCCCGCTTGATATTGAATTATATCAACATGATGGCAAAGTTATTACATTGCAATACCAAGGCCAACCTATTCACCATGTTTTAAATTTAACACAGAGCACACAACAATTTATCTTTGATAACGTGACTGAAAAGCCGATCATTTCATTATTACGTGATTTTTCAGCACCCGTTAAGTTGACTTATGATTATCAAGATAATGATCTCATTTTCCTAATGCAGCACGCGACTAACGCATTTAGCCGCTACGATGCAGCGCAAATGCTATTGGCAAAATATGTTCGTTTAAATGTAAAAAATTATCAAGAAAATCAAAAATTAGCACTACCTGATTCAGTATTAGATGCATTTCGAGCGGTATTGCTATCAGAAAATACTGATCCTTTCCTTATCGCGCAGATCTTGACCTTGCCATCTGAAAACGAATTAGCTAATTTATTTACTGTGGTTGATCCAATCGCTATTCATGAAGTCCGTCTGTTTTTACTAACTCAATTTGCAAACGAACTTTATGATGAATTATTAGCCGTTTATCACCACAATAACACTTCACAATATCAAATTAAACATAATGATATTGCTAAGCGATCACTTAAAAACTGTTGTTTAACTTTATTAGCCTATGCCGATGATAGTTCGCACGCTAATACATTAGTTAGCCAACAATATCATCAAGCAAATAATATGACTGATTGTTTAGCTGCCTTAAATGTAGCGGTAAAAGCTGAACTTGATTGTCGAACAGAGCTATTAGTAAACTTTGATGATAAATGGCATCAAGATGGACTTGTTATGGATAAATGGTTAGCATTGAACGCAACAAGCCCAGATAAAAATGTCCTTGCTACAGTGAAAAAATTATTAACTCACCGCTCATTTACGCTCAGTAATCCAAATCGCATCCGTGCATTAATTGGTTCCTTTGTAAATAATAATCCTGTGGCATTTCATGCTAAAGATGGTAGTGGTTATCAATTCTTAGTTGAAATCCTCACAGAGTTAAACCAAAAAAATCCGCAAGTTGCAGCTAGACTCATCGATCCGCTGATTCGATTAAAACGTTATGATGAAAAACGTCAACAACAGATGCGAAAAGCACTTGAAGACTTACTAAAAATTGAAAATTTATCTAAAGATTTATTTGAAAAAATTAGCAAAGCATTAGAAGCATAAATCGCAAAAATATTACCATCTTGTAATATCCTTACAGGATGGTATAACATAAATGAAAAATTGAAGTTTGATACTCAAACACATGTCTAGCTGAAATTTTTTGACAATTATTCTCATGAGTCTTAAATAATGACAATAAAAGAAATCACACCAACAGAACTGGCACAAAAACTAAGCCAGTCTGATAATATTTTCTTACTTGATGTACGCGAAGCTAACGAGGTCGCTATTTGCAAAATTAATGGTGCAACGCATATTCCAATGAACCTAATTCCCTTGTATTTAGACAAAATCCCTGATGAAATCGATATTATTATTTATTGTCATCACGGCATAAGAAGCCTTAATGTCGCTAACTATTTAGCTGAAAATGGTTTTGATAACGATTACCTTTATAACCTTACAGGGGGAATTGATGCTTGGGCATGCATAATTGATCAACAAATGGCAAGATATTAAAATGCCCGTTATCAACGGGCTTTATTTTTTCTCGTTTATTCTTTAGGCATTACCCAATAACCATTTTGATTATGTGTTTTCATATAATCCTTAAACTGTTGGGACTGATAAATGCGTTTAATATCTTGTGCCCATTGGCTATTTTCGTTTCCCTCATTAACTACCACCATAATCTCTAAGTCTGGAATGATAGTTTCTGAAAGAAGTGCTTTATTTGAATCTATATTGGCAGAATAAACGATACTACCTGGGATTACTGCAAAATCTAACTCATCTAATACACGAGGAATGTTAGCCGAATCCATTTCAATGATTTCAATACCTGCGATATTCTCAGCTATATCATTTTTACTCACAATAATAGGGTTAGTGTTTTCCTTTAATTTTATCCATCCTGCCTTTTCTAATAAATTATATGAGCGAGCTGCATTAGAAGCATCTTGCGGAATAGCCACTTTAGCCCCCGAAAAAACTTGCTTTAATGAGGTATATTTATTCGAAAATACTGCAGCAGGCACCGATGGCACATGAACAACCGACTTTAAATGTGCCTTACGTTGTGCATTAAATACGTCCATATAAGCTGTATGCTGTGCAACGGTTAAATCGATACTACCCTCAGTTAGAGCGATATCAGATTCAAGCAAATGTGGAAAACTAACTAGTTTAACTTTATAACCTTCGGATTCAAGTATTGGCTTAACAGCATCATTAAACAAATCATTATAAGGCCCTGGCGATACTCCCATACTGATCTCTTTTTTTGTTTGATTATTAGCTTGGTTTGATGATTTATCGCAAGCCGTAATCAAACTTATTGAGCTAACCACCAATGCGAAGGCAATATACCTAAAAAATTTGTGTTCAGTAAAAAATGTTTTCATAAAAAATACCCCTATAAGTTGCAAACATAAAACACTGTAGCACAAAAAAAGCGGTTCATTTATTCCAAGTGATTCTATCTTATAACTTTAAGGAATAAGATATAAAAAACGATTATTAGGGCAGAAAACTAACCTATGTTACCGTTAAATAAACATAAATTACATCGTTGAATAATAATCCCAAATTTAAAATTCACCATATCATGATAATGCCTTTGGTTAATTATTTATCCAAATATTCAACTCAAACAAAATAAATGGGTTACAAATAATGATTAGATTTGAAAATGTTTTTAAACAATATGAGCGAAATGGCATCACCACACAAGCATTAAACAATATTAATTTAACCATTCGTAAAGGCGATATTTACGGTATCATTGGTTATAGTGGAGCGGGTAAAAGCACATTAGTTCGGTTAATTAACTTTCTTGAAAAACCGACAAAAGGTAATGTCATTATCCAAAATCAAGTTCTCAACCAATTATCAAATAGTGAATTACGGCAAGTAAGACGAAAAATTGGTATGATTTTTCAGCATTTTAATTTATTAGAATCAAAAACTGTATTTGAAAATATAGCCATACCGCTAATTTTACTTAAAGAAAAAAAACAAACTATACAAAAAAGAGTTCATGAACTTTTAGCTTTTGTTGGATTAAGTGAAAAAGCCAATAGTTATCCTAAAGAGCTATCAGGTGGGCAAAAACAACGGATTGGTATTGCTCGTGCTTTAGCAAATAACCCTGATATCTTATTATGTGATGAAGCCACCTCTGCACTTGACCCACAAACAACTCAAGACATTCTAGATTTAATCAAAAAAATTAACGAAAAATATCAAATAACAGTCGTACTAATCACTCATGAAATGCATGTTATTGAGCAAATTTGTCATAAAGTAGCCGTCATGGAAAAAGGAGAAATCATTGAACATGGCAATGTACTTGATGTTTTTGGTCATCCAAAACACCAAACAACACAAAATTTTGTAAGTACCGTGATTAATGATCAAATCCCTGATGGAGTGGTCAAAAACTTGCTCGCGCTAGAAAAAACAAAAGACAATATTCGATTATTCAAACTTGAATTTTTGGGTAGTTCAGCATCAGAGCCCGTAGTAAATAAGCTAATACTGCAACAAAAGGTCATCGTCAATATTTTATTTGCCCATATGTCCGAGATTCAAAATACCGTGCTAGGCAGCATGTTTGTGCAATTAAAAGGAAATGATAATCATATTAATGATTCAGTGAATTATCTGTGTCAGCATGGTGTACAAGTCACCGAAATTAACCATTGGGAGAGCAACTAAAATGGAACAATTCAATACCATTATTCATTATTTAGCCTCTTACTTTACAACGACAGTCACAACAGAGCAATTTATTCAGGCATTTTATGATACCTTTATTATGGTCTTTTTCTCCTTAAGTGTTGGGGTATTATTAGGTATTCCGCTTGGTATCTGTTTAGTCACAACAAGACCGACAGGGTTATTAGAAAACCCACTGATTTATCGAATATTAAATCCAATCATCAACACACTAAGATCGCTTCCTTTTATTATATTACTTGTCGCCATTCATCCACTAACTAAACTGATCGTTGGTAGTTCATTTGGCACACTAGCAGCTATTGTGCCTTTAACCATTTATGTTGCACCTTATATAGCCCGATTAGTTGAAAACTCCTTACTTGAACTTGATAATGGTATTATTGAAGCTGCGCAATCCATGGGTGCAACAACATTACAAATTATTTGGCATTTTATGTTACCTGAAGCCTTCAGCTCGTTAATTTTAACCATAACAACAGCCACCATTGGCTTAATTGGTGCAACGGCAATGGCTGGTGCAATTGGCGCTGGAGGGATTGGTGATTTGGCTATTTCGTACGGTTATCAACGTTTTGATACGGCCGTCACTATTATTTGCGTGGTAATTTTGGTTATTGTTATACAATTTATTCAAAGTCTTGGAAACTATCTAGCACGAAAAGTCAGGCACGAATAATACATAACACAATATAAAAACATCAATACCATAACACTAAAAGGCAAAATACATTTTGCCTTTTTTGCTCTGATTCATTATTGAATGTGATGTGCATTTTATATCAATTGTTAGCATTTTAGTATAAAACAATAACTTTAATACATTTCCTTTATTCTCAATTATCAAGTAAAATAGCTCCAATTTTAGATCAGTAGTGTAGGAAATCACTGTGACAAACACATTACAGCAGAATTTGGTTGAAATCCATGATATGTCTTTTTATCGTGGAACAAGACCTATTTATAAAAATATGAATCTGAATGTCCCAAAAGGAAAAGTCACGGCAATTATGGGGCCATCAGGCATTGGTAAAACCACCTTATTACGCCTAATTGGTGGACAATTAAAACCGCAATCAGGAAAAATTTTATTTGATGGTGAAGATATACCCAGCATGTCGCGTTCAAGATTGTATGAAGTACGTAAACGCATGAGCATGTTGTTTCAATCCGGTGCCTTATTTACTGATCTAACAGTATTTGACAATGTCGCCTATCCATTACGCGAACACCTTAACTTACCTGAACCTATATTGCATAATTTAGTGTTAATGAAATTACAAGCGGTTGGCTTACGTGGCGCAGCTCAAATGATGCCATCAGAATTATCTGGTGGTATGGCAAGACGAGCCGCTTTAGCTAGAGCTATAGCGCTGGATCCCGATTTAATCATGTTTGACGAACCGTTTGCAGGACAAGATCCTATCTCAATGGGTGTAATTGTTAAACTGATATCCGAAATTAACCAATCATTAGGATTAACCTGCATTGTTGTGAGCCATGATGTGAGCGAAGTACTCAGTATTGCAGACTATGCTTATATTGTAGCTGAACAACATATTATTGCAGGTGGTACACCGCAGCAATTGCGTGATAATGACGATTCACGGGTTAAACAGTTCCTTGACGGTTTGGCTGATGGACCCGTCCCTTTTCATTATCCTGCTGATGATTACCGATTAGACCTAAGCAGAGGTATAAAATAATGTTGAATTTACTGGCAAAATTAGGGCAATGGTTTATCAATATCATTGCGATGATTGGCCGTTCCGGTGTTATGCTGTTTGGGGCATTAATTGGTAAGCCACAATTTAATAAACAATTTCCATTACTCATTAAGCAATTTTATTTTGTTGGAGTACAATCACTGACCATCATTATTGTTTCTGGTCTTTTTATAGGCATGGTTCTGGCTCTACAAGGTTACTTTATACTAACCACCTTTGGAGCCGAAGCAAGCATTGGAATGATGGTTGCTCTAGCCCTACTTCGCGAATTAGGGCCTGTTGTCGCAGGTCTACTGTTTGCTGGCCGTGCAGGCTCTGCCTTAACAGCCGAAATTGGTTTAATGAAAGCAACTGAACAGTTATCAAGTATGGAGATGATGGCAATTGATCCACTACGACGTATTATCGCTCCGCGTTTTTGGGCTGGATTTTTTAGTATGCCGTTTTTAACTGCAATTTTTGTCACCGTGGGCATTTTAGGTGGCTCGCTTGTTGGTGTTGATTGGAAAGGTATTGATGCGGGCTTTTTTTGGTCATCTATTCAAAGCAATGTTGATTGGTGGCATGATTTAGGAAACTGTTTTATCAAAAGCTTTGCATTTGCCATCGCTAGCACTTGGATTGCACTTTTTAATGGTTACGATTGTGTACCAACATCAGAAGGAATTAGTCGAGCAACAACAAGCACTGTTGTTTATTCATCATTAGTTATTTTGGGGTTAGATTTTATTTTAACCGCATTAATGTTTAGTCATTGAGGTCATTAAACATGAGTCGTAAAATCGAAATTACAGTAGGATTATTTATGGTACTGGTCATTTGTTCAGTGCTATTTTTATGTTTTAAAGTAACCGATCCAACATCATTTGCAAGCCATAATTCCTATCGAGTTTATGCTGTATTTGAGAATATTGGGGGATTAAAAGCACGTTCTCCGATCAAAATTGGTGGGGTAGTCATTGGTCGCGTCAGTAATATTTCGCTAAATTCGTCAAATGGCAATCAATACAAACCTTATGTAGCCATGGATATTGATGCACAATATGATAAAATTCCAAGTTCAAGTTCACTTTCAATTAAGACATCTGGAATACTTGGAGAACAGTTTATTGATATCAATATAGGCGTTGATAGAGAAACAGAATTTAGTATTGACGCATCAGGCGTTGATCCAGCTATTTTAGCTAAAGCAAAAAAAAATAAAACTCCGCCATACTTACTCGAAGGTTTTGTTGTGCAAAACACCACACCTGCTCTCGTTTTAGAAGATCTGATTGGTAAATTCCTTTACAGTATAGGAGGCTCATCAGATAAAGACAAAGCCAACAAAGATAAAAAAGAAGATACAACTGAAAACTAAGGAGTTAACATGTTAAACAAATTTAAAACAACTATTTTTTTAGTATTAGCTTTATTGTTTAGTTCTACAGCCTTTGCTGAAAACGATCCCTATAAAGAAATGCAAGTTTCTGCTGATAAGATTTTTAGCACCATGAATGCACAATCCGCAGCATTAAAATCAAATCCTAACAAACTCAAAGAGATTGTAAAATCGGATCTGTTACCTTATGTGCAAGTAAAATATGCTGGCGCATTGATTTTAGGTAATTATTATAAAAGTGCAACAGAGGCACAACGCACGGCTTATTTTGAAGCTTTTGAAAACTACCTTGTACAAGCTTTCGCTCAAGCATTATCTATGTATAATGGTCAAACCTATCAAGTTGAATCGCCTAAAGATTTAACTGGCAAAACACTTATTTCTATTCGTGTTTTATTAAATCAACCGGATAAAAATCAACAACCATTGCGTATTGATTTTCAATGGCGTAAAAACTCTATCACAGGCGAATGGAAAGCTTATGATTTAGTTGCTGAAGGTGTAAGCATGATCACCACAAAACAAAATGAGTGGTCAACTATTTTACGTCAAGATGGTATTGATGCATTAACCAAACAATTAACTGAACTTTCAAATCGCAATATTGATCCAAATGCTAAACAAAAAGGTTAGTCGATAATGTCGCGAATCAAAACAGAAAAACAACAAGATATATTATGTTTACAGGGTGAACTTGATGTTCACTCCTTAAACGACTTATGGTCAACACAAGACTCTATTTTAAATGGTATAAAATGCATTGATGTAGAGCAACTTACTCGGGTTGACTCTTCAGGGCTCGCGACGTTAATTTACTTTTGCAATAAATATCATGTCAAACTCAAAGGTATTAACCCTCAATTGCAAACGCTCATTACCTTGTATGATTTACAACCTGTAATCAACATTTAAAATATATTAGGTTTTGTACTGAAATACCAAGCTAAAAAACGGCACTACAACGCAGAATTACCAAAGCCTTTTAACAAAAAATAGTCTTTAAATTTATATTAATGATGAGTATTACTAATGAATAAACAAGAAATTATAGATAAATTAAAAAGTTCGCTTGAGCTTGATGATGTACATGTCCTAACCGACGATGGTAGTCATTTTCAAGTTATTGCTGTCGGTGAATTATTTGCCGATTTAAGTCGCGTAAAAAAACAACAAGCAATTTATGCCCCTTTGGCAGAATTCATCCATGACAACCGTATTCATGCTCTTTCTATAAAAACTTATACCCCTACTGAATGGCAGCGCGAACGCAAATTGATGGGATTATAATGCTTCCCAAGCATGACATTCTCTTGAATTAACTGAATTTGCCACCATATTATGTTCTATCAATAGACAACCCATGTGTATAAAGGTATCGCTACATGACTAATCCATTATTAACAGATGCACCATTACCACTCTTTTCACAAATTAAGCCCGAGCATGTTTTGCCTGCTATACAAGAAACTTTAAAAAACTGCAGAAATACAATTGAAACAGTACTAAAACAAAATAGCCAATACACTTGGGATAACTTAATCCAACCAATTGATGAAGTAGACGAAAAATTTGGTCGAGCTTGGTCGCCAGTTAGCCATCTTAATTCAGTTAAAAATAGCCCAGAACTACGCGAAGCTTATGAAGCTTGTCTGCCATTATTATCTGAATACAGCACATGGGTTGGACAACATAAACCTTTATATCAAGCCTATAAACAACTCAAAGAAAGCGAACAATACGCAACATTAAGCAAAGCACAGAAAAAAGTTATTAATAATGCATTACGTGATTTTGAATTATCTGGAATTGGTTTACCTGATGATAAACAAAAACGCTATGGTGAAATTGTCGCAAAATTATCAGAATTATCCTCAAAATATAGCAATAATGTACTTGATGCGACCATGGGTTGGTCAAAATTAATTACTGATATCAAAGAACTTTCTGGCATGCCTGAAAGCGCGCTTGCTGCTGCTCAAGAACAAGCCAAAATAAAAGGCGAAGAGGGTTGGTTACTGACTTTAGATATGCCAAGTTACCTTCCTGTTATGACTTATTGTGATAACCGTGATTTACGATTTGAAATTTATCAAGCCTATACGACTCGAGCATCAGATCAAGGCCCTCATGCTGGTAAGTGGGATAATACAGAGATCATCAAACAAATCTTAATGCTACGTCATGAACTTGCACAATTACTAGGCTTCAATACTTATGCTGATAAATCACTTGCAACAAAAATGGCTGAATCTACCTCGCAAGTCATCGAATTTTTAAATGATTTAGCAACTAAAGCTAAACCTCAAGGCGAAAAAGAGCTAGCTGAACTTAAACGTTATGCTTATGAGTTTTTTGGTGCTAGTGATATCAAACCATGGGATGTGGCTTACTATAGTGAAAAACAAAAGCAATATTTATACAGTATTAACGATGAAGAGTTGCGTCCTTATTTTCCACAGCAAAGAGTAATCAGTGGTTTATTTGAGGTAGTACACCGCATCTTTGGTATGACAGCCAAAGAACGACAAGGCGTTGAAGTTTGGGATCCTGAAGTAAAATTTTATGATCTGTTTGCCGCTAACGGTGAATTAAAAGGTAGCTTCTATCTTGATTTATATGCACGCGAGCACAAGCGTGGTGGCGCTTGGATGGATGATTGTATTGGTCGTATGCGTTTTGCTGACGGACATGTACAAAAACCAGTTGCCTATTTAACCTGTAACTTTAATCACCCGGTTGGCGACAAACCAGCGCTATTTACGCACGATGAAGTCACCACCCTATTTCATGAGTTTGGTCATGGTTTACACCACATGTTAACCGAAATTGATACTTCATCTGTCGCAGGTATTAATGGTGTACCTTGGGATGCGGTTGAATTACCTAGTCAATTCTTAGAAAACTGGTGTTGGCAACCCGAAGCGCTTGCATTTATATCAGGACATTATCAAACTGGCGAACCACTGCCAGCAGAAATGTTAGAAAAAATGCTAGATGCTAAAAACTACCAAGCCGCGCTATTTATTTTACGTCAATTGGAATTTGGCCTTTTTGACTTTAAATTACATACACAAAAAGATCCAGATATTTTAAACACATTAGCCGAAGTAAGAAAGCAAGTCGCTGTTGTGCCTACTGTTGAATGGGGTCGATTCCCGCATGCATTTAGTCATATATTTGCTGGTGGTTATGCTGCAGGTTATTACAGCTATTTATGGGCAGAAGTATTATCTGCTGATGCATTTTCACGTTTTGAAGAAGAAGGCATCTTCAACGCTAAAACCGGTAATGCCTTTCTTGATAACATCTTATCGCAAGGCGGTAGCGATGAACCAATGACACTATTTAAAAATTTCCGAGGCCGCGAACCTCAACTTGAAGCATTACTTCGTCATTATGGTATCCACTAGTCCTAACTTAGCTCAGCTAAAATTATTAGCTGAGCAGTGGTTATCGGCACATGCCGATTTACCGTTCACTCTGATTACCCAAAACAATCAACTTGAGTTACAAAAGACGGACGAACCCAAATTAGGTTTGATATGTGTTAATTTCGTTTCAGGGGCAATGGCTCATCGTCGTCAATTTGGTGGTGGTCGTGGTGAAGCAATTGCTAAAGCAGTCGGGGTAAAAGGTGAGTATTTACCTACCGTTGTTGATACCACAGCTGGGCTTGGTCGAGATGCCTTTGTTTTAGCATCTATCGGTTGTCATGTCACTATGTTTGAGCGGCACCCTGTCGTTGCTGCATTATTAGAAGATGGTTTACAGCGTGCCTATCAAGATCCCCACATTGGTAGTTGGCTTAAGCAGCATTTACGTTTAATTTATCATTCAAGCATTGAGGGATTAAGTACTTACCCTGAAAAACCCGATGTGATTTATCTCGATCCCATGTTTCCACATCGTCAAAAAAGTGCACTTGTCAAAAAAGAGATGCGCATTTTTCAACAACTGGTTGGTAGTGATAATGATGCGGATAGTTTATTAGAACCAGCAAGAAAATTAGCTAAAAAACGAGTGGTAGTAAAAAGACCCGATTATGCGCCGTTTTTAGCTAATCAAAAACCAACGGCTGAAATAAAAACTAAAAATCACCGTTTTGATATATATACACCTTTAAAGTAACACAGGAACACGTTTTAAATTATGCGATTAGATAAATTTCTTGCTCATCACTTAGGCGCCAGTCGCACAATTGTCACCAAAGAACTCAAGGCGAAAAAAGTGACTGTCGATGGTGAGATTATAAAATCAGGCGCTTATCAATTATCGCCAAAACAGATTGTTCATTATGATGGTTATCAAATCGAACAAGTTACCAACCAACGCTATTTCATGCTCAATAAGCCTCAAGGCTATGTTTGTTCAACCGATGATCCCGACCATCCCACTATTCTTTATTTTATTGATGAGCCGATGCCTGAAAAATTGCATGCAGCTGGCAGGCTTGATCTTGATACGACTGGGCTGGTATTGCTGACTGACGATGGTAAATGGTCACACCGAATTACCTCACCTAAACATCATTGTGAAAAAGTCTATGCCGTCACGGTTGAACAACCATTAGGCATTGAACTGATTGATATATTTAAAAATGGCATTCAATTAAAAAGTGAGAAATCACTCACTAAACCCGCTAAATTACATATTATTGATGATTTTCATGCTGAATTAACCATTAGTGAAGGACGATATCATCAAGTTAAACGCATGTTTGCTGCAGTCAATAATCATGTTGTTGCGTTGCATCGCAAACAGATAGGCAAAGTAATCCTTGATATACCTGAAGGGGGATATCGACCACTTACGCAAGATGAAATCAACTCGTTTAATTGATAGGTACAATTTACAGAGATCTAAACCACAACTTTTCATTTAGATAATTAAAGATTTTTTAAATAATTTTGTGTCATTGATTGTCGCGCATTTTGTTATGTGCATTTTGAATAAAATTTAAAGGAAGTACGACGTGCCAACTCAAAATACTTTAGTTAATCTTAAAATTTCTAAAAAAGTACTGATTTTTATTCTTGGATTACTCTCTATGTTAATGCCTTTATCCATAGATATGTATTTACCAAGTATGCCAACTATCGCTCGTGATTTTCATGTAGCTGATTCGGCTGTACAGCTAACCATTAGCTGCTATTTATTAGGATTTTCTGTTGGACAACTTTTATTTGGGCCACTCACTGATAGCTATGGGCGACGCAACATATTAATTTTTGGGCTAATTATTTTTATAGTTGCAGCGTTAAACTGTGGTATTGCAGTCAATATTAATCAATTAATTACTGCCCGCTTTTTTCATGGCATTGCGGCAGCAGCAACAACAATTGTGATTAATGCGCTAATGAAAGATATTTATCGAGATCGAGATGAATTTTCTAAAATGATGTCATTTGTGATGCTGATATCTAATGTTGCACCATTATTAGCGCCAATTATTGGTGGATTTATTTTATATTGGTTTAATTGGCAAGCCAATTTCTACACTATCAGCGTGATTGCTTTGACCTGCTTTGTTCTAGTCATTACTTTGATTCCTGAAACACTAGCCAAAGCAAAACGCAATAAATTCAGTTTAATGCGTATATTAAGTAATTTCATTACACTATTTCGCCATAGACAAGTGTTAACTTATATGATGATAGGTGCGTTTTCTGGTGCAGGATTGTTTTCATTTTTAAGCTTAGGGCCTTTTGTTTATATGAATCTGCATGGTGTTGCATCAACTAATTTTGGCTACTACTTTGCGTTCAATATCATAGTGATGGTTTTCATGAATACATTAAATAGTCGATTTGTTAAACATGTTGGCGCTATAAAAATGATGCGGCTCGGTCTTTTGCTCCAATTTATTATGGCAATAGGGCTGATGCTCGTCACAGTATTTAATTTGGGATTTGCCTATCTTGTTGCTTGTGTTGCTGGTTATATTGGTTGTATGTCAACCATTGGAGGCAATAGCATGGCCGTCGTTTTAGACTTTTATCCCTATATTGCAGGTACAGCCTCATCTCTTGCCGGTACAATTCGTTTTGCAATCGCTGGAGCAATAGGTATAATATTATCATTATTAGTATCAACACCAACTGCTCAATCCATAACGGTCAATAATACAACCGAGTGCCTAATGGTTGGCTCTATGGTGTTATGTAATTTTCTTTCTGTTAGCTTATTTTTGAGTGTCAAAAATAATAAAAGTTAATAATTATGGTCTATCAAATAGGTAATTTACCCCCACAAATTCATCAAAATCGTTTTATCGCAAAATCTGCCGATATCATTGGTGATGTTGTATTACAAGAAGGCGTATCTATTTGGTGTAACGCTGTTTTACGGGGTGATATAGCCCCCATACGTATTGGCAAAAATAGTAACGTACAAGATAACACTACCATCCAATGAGTTAAATAGAAATTTAATAGATAAACAAAGAGAAATTGCATCAGAAAAGAAAAATTTACAACCTACAACGGAGTTTTTTCAAGAATTGCAAAACGAATTTAATAGAAAAAAATCAAGAAAGTCTAATCAATTCAAGGAGAATGAAATGAAAAAATTACTATCTATCTTTATTATTACAACAACAACCTTTTTTTTGCTTGGTTGTGAAAAGAATTACACTGTTGAATATTGGAACTCTCATAAAGAAGAAAGAAATGTTTATTTGAGAAAATGTGCGAATGGAGATATTAACAGAGATTCTCAAAACTGTGAAAATGCGAGGATATCTCTTTCAAGAGATCCGACAACAGATTTTTTCCAAGGTTTGCATGACACTTTGAAAGAAAAACTTAATAGAAAATAAACAGAAATGCATGATAGGTAATTCTAAGAATGAAAGGATATCTCTTTCAAAAAGTCCGATAGATGTTAAATAGGAAATAATAAATGGCAGGTGTTTTTTCTTCTTTGCAGAGCGTTGTTGATCAAACATTGCAGGGGATAGAAAGTCCACCAGAAGTTTTGAGAATAACAAATACGATAAGAAGTATATGGTACTTTTATATTGCTATGGGTAACTTTTAAATCTATTAATATCGCCTTGGGATAAAGGCGATTTGCCATATCAGAAAATTTACATCGAATATTAACGATATCTATAATTACTTCTATCGCATTTGATACAAACGGATTGATAAATATTACAATTGCATCTGTAAAACAGTTTAAGGAGTTAGCCGTTAACGGTGGAGATACAATTGTACTGTTATTAACAAAATAAAGTAGAACTTTCGAAAAGAACATGTTTAATAATCTAGAAAATTAATATGTATTGTCGCTAGTGTTTTTTATTTCCGTTAAAACAACTACAGCCTTATGTCATAAGAATAGATAATAATACTGATTATACAGATGTCATCCCATCGTTTATTAAAACAGATATCCCTTGCATTACTGGCAAGAATGTCACTATTGGGCATAATGTTATCCTACATAGTTGCACAATTGAAGAAAATGTATTAATTGGTATGGGTAGTACTATATTAAACAATGCCAAAATTGCAAAAAATTGTCTTGTTGCAGCTAACTCGCTAGTAACACATACTATACCTTATGAAGAAGGATGTCTAATTATGGGATCACCAGCGAAAATTATCCGAAAATTAACCGAAGCAGAAATCAACGGCAATATAAAAAATGCACAACATTATGTACAAAATGGAAAACGATTTAACCAAAATCTAACCCCAGTTAATCCATAACGACACTATTGATAATAATAAATGCGGTTTTATCTTTTATTCGCTCTTTGAGAGAGTGCAATTTATGATAAAATGCCCACAATTTTAATAGCGACAATGTTTAGGTACGTGTTTGAAAAAGCCCAAAATTACAAGAAAACAAATTACAACTCAATTTATTCTATTTACAATAATCGGGTTAGCTGTTTGTTTATTTTTATCACAGTACAGTTACGATCCGTCTGATCCTGGTTGGTCTCGTACTGCTTGGCACGATCCTATTAGTAATTTTGGCGGCTATATTGGGGCATATACCTGTGATATTCTTTTTCAATTTTTAGGTTTTATCGCTTACAGCCTACCTTTCATTACTATTTTTATTTGTTTACAGTCAATCATCTATTTTTATAAGCATGCTAATGAGCCTATTAACTACTTTAGCCTTTCATTTCGGATTATTGGAGTTTTAGCGTTTATATTTAGTGCTACAGGATTTTTTGCTTTAAATATTCGTGATTCTGAACAGTTCGAAGCGGGTGGTTATCTGGGTGCGATAGTCATTGAAAGCCTTTTACCCATTATAAATAACGTTGCTTTATCATTCATTCTTCTTGGTACTTGCCTAGCTTGTGTCACGTTATTAACTGGATTATCATGGCTCAATCTAACCGAAAAACTAGGTGCTTTTGTCATGCTTCTACTGTTACCGATTAGATGGTTAATTAAATCTCGCCCAACAAATAAATATGAACGACCTGATTCACTTCATGAAAAAACAATAGTACAGTCTGATGAGGAAACAAAATCACCTCAATTTACAATACCGTTTGAAACAAAAAATGATAATCCTCATATTATTCAAACATCAACTACTATCCCAAGCAATGAAGTATCACAAGAGCAGTCATCAAATACTACCGAATCGACTGGCCATGAAGAAATTTCAATCAAAACTACTGCGGAATTAATAGGAGCATCGCACGAAGAAGCTCAATTACCACCGTCAACCATAACCTCGCAAACAATTGACAATCCGCCAAGAAAAGAACTCAATCCAGACGAAATTTTATCTCGCCTTGAATCGATTATTCAAAACATAAATGCGGCCAAAGCTACACCCGATCAAGAACAAGCATTGTCTTCATCAATGGAGCAAATAAAACAGGTAATACAAACGCAAAAATCAGCAGAAAAATTATCATTTGAAGAGCCAGACAAATACACTATTTCTGATGCTCCAAGTAAACCCTTATTTACTTCGGTACATAATGAGCCTGAAATTAAATTCACTCATGAACAAACACACATTGAACCTGCTATAGACGTAGCAAAGGTTGAAATAATTGAATCTAAGCAACCATTTATCCAAGAACCAGAGGTTAATACTGACCAAGCAAATATTGTTAGCATAGTAGACATCGCAGATACAGAAGCTGACACAGAAGTAAAAGCAGAATCAGAAGCCAAACAACTGGAATATATTGATACCGAAGCACTAAAAAAAGCCAATCCAATCATTGACGACATCTATCCTGAAGAAGATCGTGTTGAAGATGTACAACACTACCATTCCAACGAAAGCGACGAAGAAAGTTTAATTCATCCATTATTACGACGAAATGATAAACCATTACCAAAACCAACTACACCTTTGCCGTCACTAAACTTATTAACTGCGCCACCAACAGCGCGAATCGAAGTCGATCATGCTGCTTTAAATGCCATGTCTGAACTAATAGAAAAAAGTTTATCGGATTACCGCGTTAAAGCTAAAGTAGTTGATTATTTACCGGGGCCTGTAATTACTCGTTTTGAAATTGAACTGGCACCGGGTATTAAAGCGGCACGAATTTCAACGCTAGACCGTGATTTAGCGCGTTCACTATCCATGCCATCAGTACGTGTAGTCGAAGTCATTCCAGGTAAGCCTTATGTTGGCATTGAATTACCCAATAAAAATCGCCAAACGGTCTATTTTAGAGAAGTCTTAGATAGTCCACAGTTTAAAGATGCGCAATCACCACTAACGATAGTATTAGGGAAAGATATCGCTGGGCAATCAGTGGTTGCTGATTTGGCAAAGATGCCACATCTATTAGTTGCTGGTACGACAGGTTCAGGTAAATCAGTCGGCGTTAATGCAATGATTTTAAGTATTTTGTATAAATCACAGCCTGAAGATGTCAGGTTCATTATGATCGACCCGAAAATGCTTGAGCTATCTATTTATGAAGGGATACCACACTTATTAACCCAAGTGGTAACCGATATGAAAGATGCTGCCAATGCGCTTAATTGGTGTGTTAACGAAATGGAACGACGCTATCGACTCATGTCGGCGTTAGGGGTTCGTAATATTGCCGGTTATAACGAAAAAATCAAACTAGCAGAACAAATGGGCAGGCCTATTCCCGATCCGCTTTGGAAACCAACCGATAGCATGGATCTTAACATGCCGACACTAGAGAAATTACCGTACATTGTGGTTATGGTTGATGAGTTTGCTGACCTTATTATGGCCGTTGGTAAAAAAGTAGAAGAGTTAATTGCACGGCTTGCGCAAAAAGCACGGGCGGCTGGTATTCACTTGGTACTAGCAACCCAACGCCCATCGGTTGATGTTATTACCGGCTTAATCAAAGCGAATATTCCAACACGCATTGCCTTTACAGTATCAAGTAAAATTGACTCGCGTACTATTTTAGATCAAATGGGCGCTGAATCGCTACTTGGTATGGGGGATATGCTTTATTTAGCCCCTAATAGTTCCATTCCAATTCGCGTTCACGGTGCCTTTGTCCGTGATGAAGAAGTGCACGCCGTTGTACAAGATTGGAAAGCACGTGGCACACCAAAATATATCGAAAATGTCACTGTAGCAACCGACGAAAGTGAAAACGGTAACGCAGATATGTTGAGTGAAGAGCTCGATCCATTATTTGATCAAGTTGTCGCTTTTGTTGTTGAAACAAGAAGAGCGTCAATTTCTAGCGTACAACGCAAATTTAGAATTGGCTATAACCGAGCTGCCCGCATTGTGGAACAGATGGAAGTAGAAGGCATTATTAGCGCCCCAAGCCACAATGGTAATCGAGAAGTACTTGCGGTATCAACGCATAGTGATTATTAATCCTTATAATAAACCAAGCCATTTAAAACAATGGATTGGTTTATTACGCCATTACAGCGCACAACAGAATAACTATCATCCCCAATAGGTAACAAATAATAATGAACGCTTATTATCAGCAAATAGCATTATTAGAACTAAAACTCAATAATGACTCCAATCGATGCTTACCTGCACAATTAGCAACCCAAGCATTAATTAAAGAAATTTGCCTATCACCTAAGCCGGGATTAGTTGACATGAATAACAGTGGCGCCCACCGCGACATGGATTTTCAAACCTTTGTCCACAGTATCAGCGCCATTAGCAACTGGTTTGAACGTTTTTATCAATATGGCAAAGCATCCGCTTTACACGATAACAAACTATTTTTAGCGGGGATTAGACCGATTGGTATTGAGTGTGAACAAGCCATGTTCCAAGCCACCAATCAAGTTAATACCCATAAAGGCGGCATATTTGCTTTTGGATTGCTATTGGGTGCAATTGGACGATTAGAACAACTTGGCTTACCCACCCATGCACAAAGCATCTGTGACCAAGTTTCAGCCATTTGCCAAGGTATAGTTCAAAGCGAACTACAGCAAAATAACCAAGCTAATTCGATAGGCGAAAAGCTATTTAAACGTCATCACTTATCTGGCGCACGTGGCGAAGCAGAATCAGGTTATGCAACAGTTCGAAACATTTCACTACCTATCTATCAACAAATGCAAAACAGTGGTTATGATGAAGAAACTTGCTTATTACAAGCGATGTTATATTTACTGGCTTTTAATCAAGATACTAATCTGGTTTCACGAGGCGGCCTTGATGGCTTGGCTTTTGTGCAAGAACAAGCGAAAAAACTCATCAAACAAGGTGGCATAATGAATCCCAAAGTACGGGAAAATTTGTATCAACTTGATACCGAATTAATAAAACGCAATTTAAGCCCGGGTGGTTCGGCTGATTTAATTGCGATCACTTGGTTTTTGTCTCAATATAATAAATACCTTTTCTGACCGATTTTTAGCGGAAAATCAGGTCTTTTTTATTTTGGTGAATAGAATAAATTAAGTGCGCAGGTTTCGGACGTTTTGACCTTGGGTGAACAAAATAGCTATCGTGACCACGTCCGAGCTAAGGGAATTAGAGCGAATTCCCTTAGCAATCCCGCGCTTGGCTGCAGAATGTGGCCTTCGGCACTACTCGTATCATCCTGATACTCGCCTCTACGAGGCCATCTTCGCTGTGCTCAGATGTTCAAATTTGTTCCAGACAAATTTGTCCGACGCCGTCGCTCGGTCTTAACGCACCGGCTATTATCCGTTCCAGACGGAGAATAGCCTCGCCAAACATCCCTGTTTGGCGTGCTAACCTCGCTCTGTTGTCGGCACATTCTGACGCCGGAACAAAACAGACAACATAACCATCGTTTTTGAGAAAGATTGTTGTGTTTTTGTAAGGCAGTTTTTGTTAAAAAAACAGTCAGAAAAACTTTAATAAAATCAATACCTTTTCTGACCGATTTTTGGGCGAAAAATCGGGCCTTTTTTGTTTTGGTGAATAGAATAAATTGGGTGCGGTGGTTTCGGACGTTTTGAGCTTGGGTGAATAAAATGGCTACAGTGACCACGTCCGAGCTAAGGGAATTAGAGCGAATTCCCTTAGCAATCCCGCGCTTGGCTGCAGAATGTGGCCTGCGGCACTACTCGTATCATCCTGATACTCGCCTCTACGAGGCCATCTTCGCTGTGCTCAGATGTTCAAATTTGTTCCAGACAAATTTGTCCGACGCCGTCGCTCGGTCTTAACGCACCGTTTGTGACGCGTTCCTGACGCGGCACAAACTCGCCAAACATCCTTGTTTGGCGTGCTAACCTCGCTCTGTTGTCGGCGCATTCTGACGCCGGAATAAGACAAACAATATAACCATCGTTTTTGGAAGATATTATGTTTTTATAGTTATAAAATTGATTTTATTTAAATTAAATACCTTTCTGGCGTTTTTTTTATTGCACTTGGCTAACAAATTTCATACTATTATCAAAAAATTAAGGAGATGGTATGAAAAGAATATTGATAATAAGTTTAGTTAGTCTTGCTTTATTCGGCTGTGGAGAAAATAAAATTACAAAAGAGTATCTTTTAGGTAATTGGCATTGTGTCGGTAATGAGTATGAAAAGGAAAACAGTGACGCTAATGAAGATTTTGGTGATTCAGTGTCGTCGTCAGAAAAAACAATGACATTTAAAATGTTAGATAATGAACTTTATCAAATAAATGAGGATGGAACAAAAATCTTGATTGACCCAAATAAAATGGACACTAATAAAAATGAAGTTACAGAAAACGCCAAGATTAACACAAAAACAACAACAAAAATTGTTAATAGTGACACTTTTAATTTCACAATTTTGAATGAAATAAACAAAATTAATAGTAACAATAATAATGTTATTGATCTTAGAACCAAAACAGAAGTGATTTGTACCCGAATAAAATAAGCATTCTCATCACTACTAAAATAAAGCCCGAAAGGGCTTATTTAAATTTAGTTAATTTATTATTAACCACCAAAGCAATTCAATCCCCCCTTAGAGAGTTTTTATTAAAAATTTAGTAACTCAGGCTTGATTTGTAGTGCTTGGCAATTTTAATCCAAGTTGCTTTTCTTAACTTTTGGCTTTTTTCCTATTGAGAATAAGCTGATTGGCTAGTACCTATTTTATTCGCAACTTCAACTTGGGATAATTTTAAATACTCACGCCATGCTTGTGCTGGAGAATAATTATTATCAAAAACCATATCAACAACTTCGTTTGGTACACCTGTTAGCAAGCTCATCTATTTCTTTCTTTTCTAGCCAATATTTATGTATTACGTCTGGAGAAAATTATGCCAATAACACTAGATTTACAAGCCATTGAGGGTAAACAGCTTATACAACTAATAAAAGTGGAAGACACAAAATTGGGGTTTGATGAAATACTGAGATTTCATGCTCATAATATTTCGCCTGACGGGTGGGCGTCATTTGCCACTGAGAATTTACCATCAATAAAATGAT
Source organism: Gilliamella sp. X-46 (assembly GCF_057063525.1). Classification (NCBI taxonomy): domain Bacteria; kingdom Pseudomonadati; phylum Pseudomonadota; class Gammaproteobacteria; order Orbales; family Orbaceae; genus Gilliamella; species Gilliamella sp. X-46. Next base: position 155,283 of record NZ_JBXSQH010000002.1, read on the forward strand.
AAGGTAAAAAATATTTACCGTATCCATATAAGTTAAAAGACATTGAATTAAGTCGCACTGGCTCACAACCAATACCAAGGCTATCAGTTGACAATATAGACGGTAAAGTAACGTTTGTACTTGGTGTAATAAACAACAACTTCATCTTTAAAAAACATTAACTAATTGATTTTATTTTAAATTATCGTTAAAAAAAGGGTTTGGAGCGGTTAAATTGCTGTTATTGGGGCACTATTCGTGGTTTTGTTGATTTGTTGTATGTCGGCACTTTGCTTAGGTTGTGTAAGTGATTGATTTATCTTAAAAACAGTAAAATAAAAACTTCAATAAAATCAATACCTTTTCTGACCGATTTTTACTATGTCATTTTTACAGATTGCCGTGTAGTTGTTTTTTAACTTTGTTTTGAGGGCCAAGTCAGTTGATGTTTTTTGATATAAGCAAAATCAAAAACCTTTCGCACTCCAGTTGGGAAGTTGCAGCCTAAGATGCGTATATCGCTGATTTAACAATATCCCCTTACTTTCGTCCTTTTTATCAGCAAGCTTGCTGACAATTTTAGGTTGAAAGTCTTGGGTGATGAATAAGTGCTATGTTAGTAGTGCTCATTTTACTGTTAGGCATACTATGCCTAGCATTGAATAGATGCCATCAGTTGCATTAACACCACTATATTAAAGTACACAGCAAACACTTATCATTACCACCAACTGCTTGGTTATTCTTATTTATTTTACCCTTGAGCCATCGCCAACCACGCTTTCAGCGTTGGCGGCGGGGGCGGCGCGATTGTGGCTTCGCCGCAACAGCGCAACCCTAAGGGAATGCCCCAACTTGCGCGGGGGCGTTATTCTTTGTTAGATTGTCCTCTCAGGCACCATAACCGCCCCCGCGGCCCAAGGATTAAGGACTAAGATATAAAAGCTAAGGTGCGGCACAAAGGCCAGAGCGGCTAGAGCTAGCACTGAAGCTGACAACAGTGCCGTTGTCCGAGCCGACACGGAACCCACCGCTACCTGTTGCGTCGCTTGTCCAGTAGCTGGAGTCGACGAAGCCCGCAACGTAGTAGTACATGCGGCCCCACTCCGTGAAAAAACCAGAACCTATGTGACGCATATAATGATTACCAGATGAATGAGGCAAGGCGCCAGAAATAGAAGGATTATTTGTTCTGACTGCATTGGTTAAATCGCTGACCCTAGGCATCCGATAACCCAAACTACTACACCAAGTGGATTGTTTAGACTGAGTACCCTCTTTATTACCCCGATTGACGAACCACTGCTTTAAGACAAATCCATACCGAACCTCATTACCTCGACCATCCCTACCGACCAACTCAAAGGTCTGTGGCAAAGATGGGACATCTAGCGGACTAGGATTATCTGAATTTACCCGAGTACTATCAGCCCTAGGACCGTTTAATACTACCCGTGCACTTGCATTATTTGACTGCCAGCGGACTGTAGCTGTTATTCCACCACGAGCAACAGGAGACCACGTAAACCGACTTCCACTCACTCTTGCAGGCATCTCTAAATCAAAATGCAACCCATCAGCACCCGTTGTAGGAAAATTTCGGTCGTAAGAGGATGAATCAGTTGACTGAGTTAAAAAACCCTTATTAGGGTCCCATATGTTAGATGGGCCTGCGTAATTGTCTGTGCCACGGGCGAGCCTCGGCCTTGCGTAACTCACAAAGTAACAAGCAACAGGACCTGTAACACCATACGGATTGATATAATATGTCACCCGCTGACTGCTAAAATTGGTCCTATTAGGAACACCGTACTGGGTCTGTAAATATCCCCCTGTACTACTTAAAGTTACCCTATAAGGAGCCTTACATCCACTTAATTCTTCATTAAAACTAACATCATTGCCATCCTTATCTGTAAAGGATGCCGATATACTCCCTGATATACCATTTGCAGCCGGCTCATCTCCATCATCATCTCGCCAATAATTATACCTTGTGGCTAAATCACTTAAACTCACTGAACTAGCTGTTGTTCGTGGGAATATCATTCCTATATCTCCCAAAGTACTTCCTTCATAAGGTAAGCTTATTGGATTTGATACGCTTGATGTATTACTAGATGGCCTGATTACCTGACCATCCTGCAACCGAATAGACAACAAACTGTCTGTATCTGTTGCCTTTGTTCGACCATGGTTGAACGCTAAATACGGCGCACTACCCTTTATTGTCCTTGAAGTACACGCCATGAATGGCTGTGAACAAGGCGTTAATGCCACAGAACCCTGTGTATACGACAACAACAATGCCACGAAGAACAACGCCGATTTAAGGAATCTAAATAATCTAAATAATCTAAGTAAACCTGATAAGCCTGATAAGCTTGGTAAACTTGGTAAACTTGGTAAACCTGAAAATTTAGATAGAAGAGGTAAACGCCTTGACCTCGGCGATAACCCTGCCGATAACGTCTCCGATTTCGCTACGCGAAATGACCCCGGTGATGAAAATAAGAACTGTGTCTGATTTAGACTATAGTGAAAATGAAAAAGTTTTAAGGCGTAGGTTTGGCATGCCAGATGCCAGATGCCAGATGCCATAAATGGTAACGCATTTCGATTATCCTGTCAAGTAATTTTTTGTTTTATTTACACTTTTTATAACTGACTGCTCGACTAACGAGCTTTCCCTTGCTTTTAAAGCGCTTAAATTATAACCGCTTGACTAATAATGCGCCACCTGTTTTGTTAAAAATTTGTAAAGTTTTGTTAAGTGTATAAAGTTGATCTTTTGGTGGTGTGTTTTTGGGAATGGTTTTGGTGAGTTTTTTTGAATAAAAAAACACCAAATAAAAACTTTAATAAAATCAATACCTTTCCTGACCACTTTTTGGATGTAATTGCATTGTTTTTTTCCACAAAAACATTCCTGCTACTCCTTAAAACAATACTCATCCCCAATGGCACTGCCTTGAACACCATATTGACGCAAATTGTGATCGACTGCGTTCATTGATTGCCAGTGGTTTTCGCACCAATCTGGCGCTAGCAAGGTTGGCTTTCTGGCGTTGGCGGATATGCGGTGATATAAAATATTGGCTGGGGTTTGTCTGATGATGTCGCCTGCAATATCAACATATTCATCCAATGATAAAATATTGATACGACCAGCTCGCCATGCTTTTGCCATAATACTGCCATCAACAATATGCAAAGGGTGCAATTTTAAGCCGTCAACGCCACTATTTAATACCCGTTCAAGCGTGATTAAATTATCTTGTTTGGTTTCTTTGGGTAAGCCAATAATTAAGTGCGTGCACACTTTTATACCAAGATTACGAGCTTTTTGTACGGTTTGATGATAATCGTTAAAAGTATGTCCACGATTTATGTCGTGCAAGGTTTTATCGTGAGCCGTTTGTAAACCCAGTTCTAACCATACTTCAAAACCTTGAGATTGATAACCTGCCAGTAAATCAAGTGCTTCATTCGGTACGCAATCAGGACGAGTCCCCACACAAAGTCCAACAATATCGGCACTATTTAACGCCTGTTCGTACATATTTTTTAGGATTGCAACTTCAGCATAAGTACTGGTGTAGGCTTGAAAGTATGCAAGATAGCGTTTGGATTTTTTCATTTGATGAGCTTGCGATACCAGTTGATCGGCAATTGATTTAACTTGTATTGATTCATCGATGATCGATGCCACATTACAAAAAGTACACCCCCCCATTCCGATAGTGCCATCACGATTAGGACAGCTAAACCCTCCGTGTAGGGTGAGCTTGTAGATCTTTTCGCCGTATCGACGTTGGAGATCAGAGCCAAAGGTGTTAACCACAAGATGAAGTTGCATAATAGACCAAAATAAGCGTTTTGGGTATTTTACGGAGTTAGTGGGCTGACTTCAAGCTAGATTTGTTAGATTGCACTTTTTGCTCATTAAAAAAACTTAAATAAAATCAATACCTTTCCTGACCGATTTTTGTGCATATTGTAACCGTTGTCGCTATTTTTGCACCTTGCTTATCAACAAGTATATAATAGCCCTTTCTAACTTGAGGCAATCTGCATGCAACTGGCGTTTTGTATTTATAAGTATTTCCCTTTTGGTGGTTTGCAACGCGATTTTTTGCAAATTGCTAAGGCTTGTCAAGCTCGTGGTCACCATGTGCGGATTTATGTAATGGCGTGGCAAGGCGATAAACCTGCTGGGTTTGATATTATTTTAGTGCCTAAAAAGGGTTGGTCGAACCATAGCCGTAATCTATCTTATTACCATTGGGTGAAGGCACACTTACAAGCGAATCCGGTTGATTGTGTGGTTGGCTTTAATAAAATGCCCGGTCTTGATGTCTATTTTGCAGGGGATACCTGCTTTGCTGAAAAAGTATCGCATAAGGGCTTTTTTTATAAATTGTCTAAACGCTGTAAGCATTATTTGGCTTTTGAAGATGCGGTATTTAATCAACATAGCCAAACCAAAATCATGGTTTTGACTAAACAGCAAATTAGTGATTTTGATCACTATTACCATACTGATCCGTCTCGATTTTACCTTTTGCCACCCGGTATTGCGCAAGATCGCCAATACAATCATGAGTCGCTAGCTAAAGGTAAGCAATTTAGGCAAGCCAATCAAATTGATGAAGATCATTTTGTGATTGTGCAAATTGGATCGGATTTTAAACGTAAAGGGGTGGATCGTTCGTTAACTGCCATTGCCGCTTTACCTGATGAATTAAAGCAAAAAGTCACTTTTTTAGTGGTAGGGCAAGACAAACCCGATGCTTATCAAAAACTAGCTGCAAAACTGGGCATTGGGCATCAAGTTCGTTTTTTTGCAGGACGTAATGATATCCCTGACTTTTTATTTGCAGCAAATTTGCTATTACACCCTGCAAGGCAAGAAGCCGCCGGTATGGTTTTGGTTGAAGGATTGGCCGCTGGTGTGCCAGTTATTGTATCGGGCATTTCAGGGTATGCTTATCATATACACGATGCAAATGCTGGGGTGATCCTTGCCGAGCCTTTTGTACAAGCAGATCTCAATCACGCGGTGCAAAATGCCATAACCAATCACGATCAATTACTAACATGGCATAACAATGCGGTACACTATGGCCAGACGGCTGATTTATATCATTTAGCTCAGCGTGCCGCAGATATTATTTTAGGTTGTGATCATTATGAATGAGTTGAAGTTAAAATCCCCTTTTGATGCTTTGTGGAAAGATAAAGATCCGTTTGCGGAAGTTGAGTTAATCTCGGGTAAAGTTTATCGCGCGGTTAAGCAACGTAAGACGTTGAATTTTGAGCTTGATGGCGAATCGTATTTTATTAAAATTCACCGCGGTTCAACAATAAAAGAGATTGTGAAGAATCTTATTTCGCTACGTTTACCTGTTTTAGATGCTAAGCAAGAGTGGGATGCGATTGAGCGTTTGGAGCAAGTTGGCGTTAATACGATGGATGGGCGTGCATTTGGTCGTAAGGGATTAAATCCACTGACTCGTCATTCGTTTATTGTGACAAGAGATCTTAACCCGACTGTGAGTTTAGAAGATTTTACCAAGCCATGGTTAACTAACCCACCTAGCTATCATATAAAGCGTTGTTTAGTTATTTATTTGGCAAAAATGGTCGCCCAAATGCACGCCGCTGGGGTTAATCATCGTGATTGTTATTTGTGTCACTTTTTGCTTGATATTCCACTTTTTGAAAATCATCAGCAAATAAAATTATCGGTGATTGATTTACACCGTGCTCAGGTTCGTAAAACGGTTCCTGTACGTTGGCGTGATAAAGATTTAATTGGGCTTTATTTTTCAGCCATGAATATTGGGCTAACCGATCGCGATATTTGGCGATTTTTGAAAGTGTATTTTAATCAACCTTTAAAAACGATTTTGCGTAATGAAGCTAAGTTAATGGCTAGTACGCATCAAAAAGTTGAACGAATTCGTAAAAGGACAGAAAAGTATCATCTTTAAAGCATAAGGAGGTACCATGTTTATTGAGCAAATGGATATTTCAGGATTTAAAGGTATCAAATCGCTATCTTTAACCTTAAATCCAAGCGTTAGCGTGCTAATGGGCGAAAACCGTTGGGGTCGGTCAAGTTTGATTAGCGCTTTGCAATTGCTGTCACTTGATAATCAGTTTTATCAATTTGTGGATTCTGATTTTTATCACGATAAATACGATGTCTATGGCAATAAGATTGTGATTAAAATAACCTATTGTGAGTCCTATTTTAATGAACTTAATAATCCCATCTATCAACGACTATTACCCGTTGCTTATACTGTTGATCAAGATAAACTGCGTCGAATCACTTACCTTATTACCGCCAATAAACAAGCCGATAAGATTATAACCCAACACTCTTTGGTGGATTTGCAACAAAGAACTTTCGCTTTTGCTGATCACAAGGCGTTAATTGCCCATTTAATTATGCTTAACCCTGTTATGGCACTAAAGAGCTCGATTAGTCTGCAGAATTTACCCATTACCAATCAGCCCTTATCCGAATACTATACTTTGCAACTTTGTGAGCAATTAAAAGCGTATTCGACACAATTGACACAAGATGAGTTACACCGCGGTTTGCAAGCTGCTAGAGCGCTTTTAGAGTATTATTTTGCCGATCAAGAGCACCGTGACCATTATAAGCATGTTGCCCAAAAAGGCTCACCACGTAGTGAAGATTGGAATTCGCTTGAGCGAATTAATAATGTGTTAGATGATCTTGATAACGACTATTTGCGAACTGCACTGTTAGGGATTTTGGGGTCGATCATTAATGCCAAAGGCCATAATACGCTTTCACAACACGCTGTGCCTATTTTGATTTTAGAAGAGCCAGAAAGTCAGTTACATCCGATTATTTTGTCGGTTGGCTTTCGATTGTTGAAGCATCTGCCAACACAAAAAATCATTACGTCTAATTCAAGTGATTTAGTTTCGTTATTTCCATTAGAGTGTCTGTACCGATTGATTCGTCTACCCGATAAAATTGTGCCCAAATATATCACGCCCCAATCTTTTGGGATTGATGATAGCCGGCGCATTTTGTTCCATATTTTTTACCGCCGTGCCAGTGCACTGTTTGCCCGTTGTTGGCTGTTAGTCGAAGGAGAAACCGAAGTTTGGCTACTGCGTGAATTGGCTGAACAGAGCGGTTACCATTTAAGTTCTGAAGGCGTTCAGTTAATTGAGTTTGCGCAATGTGGTTTAAAACCATTGATTAAATATGCTAATAAAATGGGCATTCATTGGTATGTGATAACCGATGGAGATATGGCTGGCAAGAAATATGCCGATACCGTAAAATCGCTATGTGGTGACGATAAAAATCCCGATGATTACTTAACCGTTTTACCAGCCCGAGATATTGAAAACTTTTTATTTAAACATGGTTTTAGTCATGTTTATAAACTTGCTGCTTATAATACAACACAGCATATTGATCTGCCTGTACATCAAATTATTCAAAAAGCGATTCATAAAAGTTCAAAACCTGATCTTGCGATTGCCATTTGTGATGATGCAAAATCACGTGGTATAAACGCTATACCACGTTTGCTAACTGATACCTTTGCCAAAATTATTAAAGTATCTAAGGCGCTAGTTTAAGTCACTAACGTGTAAAAAATAGTTTAAGATTGATATCAAGAAGATAAACCATTCCGCTGGCATCATTTCAGCGGAATGGAATGAAGGTTAAATCTATTTGGTGATTCGTTTATATTTAGCGCGTTTTGGCTCTAATGCCTCAGCACCTAGTGTGCGTTTTTTCCACTCTTCGTACTCGGTAAAGTTACCTTCAAAAAATTCAACATGGCCTTCATCTTGATAATCCAAAATATGGGTGGCAATGCGATCTAAGAACCAACGGTCATGCGAAATCACTAAGGCACAGCCCGGGAACTCTAATAATGCATTTTCCAACGCACGTAGCGTTTCGACATCTAAGTCATTGGTCGGTTCGTCAAGTAACAGAACATTACCGCCTACTTGCAATAATTTGGCTAAATGCACGCGTCCACGTTCACCACCTGAAAGTTCACCTACACGTTTTTGCTGATCAACACCTTTAAAGTTAAAACGACCAACATAAGCACGACTTGGAATTTCAAAATTGCCGATACGCATAATATCTTGACCATTTGAGATCTCATCCCAAACGGTTTTTTTATCATCCATGTTATCGCGGAACTGATCAACCGAAGCTAACTGCACGGTTTCACCTAAAGTAATGGTACCTGAATCGGGTTGCTCTTTGCCCGATAGCATTCTAAATAGCGTGGATTTACCTGCCCCATTTGGACCAATAATGCCAACAATTGCCCCTTTTGGAATGCTAAAAGAGAGGTTATCAATCAACACGCGATCGCCATACGATTTAGTTAGGTTATTGACCTCAATCACTTTATCACCCAAACGTTGCCCAGGTGGAATAAATAGTTCGTTAGTTTCGTTACGTTTTTGATAATCGTTGCTGTTGAGTTCTTCAAAACGGGCTAAACGGGCTTTGCTTTTTGCTTGGCGCCCTTTTGGATTTTGCCGTACCCACTCGAGTTCTTTTTCGATCGATTTACGACGTGCTGATTCGGTCGAAGCTTCTTGCGCTAAACGCTGATCTTTTTGTTCAAGCCAAGATGAGTAGTTCCCTTCCCAAGGAATGCCTTCACCACGGTCAAGTTCTAAAATCCAACCAGCTACGTTATCTAAAAAGTAGCGATCGTGGGTTACCGCAACAACGGTACCTTCGTAGTCATGTAAAAATCGTTCTAACCATGCAACCGATTCGGCATCTAAGTGGTTGGTTGGTTCGTCAATTAATAACATATCAGGTTTTTCTAGCAATAACTGACAAATAGCTACACGACGGCGTTCACCACCTGATAAGTTTTCAATTTTTGCATCCCAATCAGGTAAACGCAGTGCATCAGCAGCTCGTTCTAATTGGTTATCTAAATTATGCGCATCTTGTGCTTGAATTATGGCTTCTAGTTCCGCTTGTTCTTTGGCTAATTTGTCAAAATCAGCATCAGGATCAGCATAAGCTGCGTACACTTCGTCTAATCGTGCTAACGCCTTTTTAGCATCACCAACCGCTTGTTCAACGGCTTCGCGTACGGTTTGTTTAGGATCTAATTTCGGCTCTTGTGGTAAATAACCAATTTTAATGCCAGGCTGTGGGCGTGCTTCACCTTCGATTTCGGTATCCACCCCTGCCATAATTCGCAGTAAGGTGGATTTACCCGCCCCATTTAAACCAAGCACACCAATTTTGGCACCCGGAAAGAAGCTTAAAGAGATATCTTTTAAAATATAGCGTTTAGGAGGAACAATCTTCCCAACGCGATTCATGGTATAAACATATTGCGCCATAAAACATCATCCGTTTATTGGGTTAAAAATAGCAAAAGGCATTTGCTATATGACTAATGGCGTATATTGTAGCGATTCTGAAGATTGGGTCTAGGGTTATTTGTAATAATGTGAGTAATTTGGTTAAATGGTGTTAACGGTAGATTTATATAAAACCGTTCAAATTCACCCCATGTGCATATATAATCAACAATACCTTAAATTAGATTGTATTTATTATGCAAGAAATAGTCGTTGAGTATCACATTGATCATCAATATATACAAGATTCTTATTGTGCATATCTTGGTTCTTTAGACGAAGAGTTCACGCAAAAATTAAACAACTCAATTGCCAATAATATGCGGAATTTTGCCATCACTTTCGATAATGAAAAATGGGTAAAACGAAATAAAGATAAAAATGAAGTCAATACATTTTATTACTCTGACTTGTATCAGGTACATCAAGCACAAAAAGGTTTTGTTTTTTTTATCAATAAAACGTATTTTGACTTTGTAAGCTATGATCTGTTTAAACCTGATGATCTAATTATGGTTAAACGCTATTTAGAGCCTTACTTTTCTAAAAATCAAGAAACACAAATAGCAGTAATTAAAAATTACGTACTGGACTATCACCGAATTTATACTTTGGCTCGTTATGTATTTCGTAAAACATCCTTATTTTTTATGATAGTAGCGTGTTTCTTTTTTCTTGGTAGTGTTTTATTTTTTTCAAAAAACTTTCTTGTATCTGGCTTGCTGTTTTTACTCTCATTTTTGTCAGTTATTTGTTCTAAAAATAGTACAAAAGAATTCGCAAAAAATAGTGTTAAAACATTAGATGATTCATTTCAAAATATGAGTTGTATTTTTTATGAAGATCGCATTGAATTCATACCTAAGAATATAATATTAACGTTTAATATAAAATATTTTCAATTTTATAAAATTGAAAAATTCAACAAAGGCTATTTGTTCTATATTCAAAAATATGCTTGTTATCTCTGTTTTAACGAAGACTTTACTCCAGAACAACAACAAGTACTAGAAGATAAACTCAAGCAATATCAAAATTATTATCAAAAATGATATAAAGCCATTTTAAGGTATCCCACCTTTTACTAGGTGGGATAATTTGGAAACGTTATTTTTGTTTATAAAAACGTAAAAAGTTGCTCTTTCGATAAGCGTGATTTTGGTCGATGCGCATTGCCGTCATTTTCGGCTCGATAGCCTAATGTGGCTACAATAACACTTTTAAGCCCTTTGCTTTTGAGCTCTAAAATCTCGTCCATTTTTTGGGCGTCATATCCTTCAATAGCCGTTGAATCAATACCTATTGCCGCTGCTGCAAAAAGCAGTTGCCCTAATGCGAGGTAAGCTTGTTTACTTTCCCAATATTGTTGCGATTCAATGGTTGTGCTATTAAGCTTTACAAAGTGCCGACGACCTTGATCTTGTGCTTGTTTAAGATCGGTTGAAGGATATCGACCGTCTTTCTCTTCTTGATTAAGTAGATTGACTAAATGAGCTTCGTCTAATGGTGTTTTAATACAAAAGACAATAGTGTGCGAAGCGCCAGTCACTCTTGGTTGATTAAATTCAAGTATAGCCGGTAAAATTTTATTTTTTGACGCATCACTATCAATAACATAAAAATGCCATGGTTGTGAGTTAACTGATGATGGGCTATTTCTTAAAACAGTTAATAATTGTTCAATCTTGTCGGCAGGAATTTTTTTGGTTGGATCATAATGTTTGGTCGTATAGCGTTTTTGAGAAATATCAACTATGTTCATTGTTATACCCTCGTGAGTTATTCTTTTCATTATTATAATTCGGTTTCATTATGTCTCAACTTATTATTTTAATAGATTTGTCAAATAGCGAAGCAATGCTTATTAGTATTGGGTACTTTGTTTTAATAAAAATAGAATATATTAAGATTGGCTGCAAATAATCATTGACACCACTAATATCATTTGGTAAAAATATCATCAGTTTTAGTCTGTATTAATTACAATCAAAATAGAGATTTTTATGTTTGTTAACTATTTATCACTCGACCTCAGCCTCCTCCTCGCATCAATTTGCGCGGATAGCTTGTGTGTGGAGTAAAAGAAGTAGTTAAATAAAGACTCAACAAATTACAAGAACCCGCGCTAAAGTGCGGGTTTTTTTGTTTTCTTAACTTGAAATACCGTAATAGCGCTAAAATATATAAAAGGAAAAACAATGAGCGATCAAGTCATTATTTTTGATACAACGTTACGTGATGGCGAACAAGCATTACAAGCAAGTTTAAGTGTTAAAGAAAAGTTACAAATAGCGCTTGCACTGGAGCGAATGCGAGTCGATGTGATGGAAGTTGGCTTTCCTGTATCATCACCCGGTGATTTTGAATCGGTACAAACGATTGCTAAAACCATTAAAGATAGCCGTGTTTGTGCCTTATCTCGTTGTGTTGATAAAGATATTGATGTTGCTGCCGAGGCATTAAAAGTTGCTGATCAATTTCGAATTCATACTTTTATGGCAACATCAACCTTACATGTTAAAGATAAATTAAAAATGACATTTGATGATGTCATTGAACGGGCGGTGCACTGTATTAAACGTGCACGTAATTATACTAATGATGTGGAGTTTTCTTGTGAAGATGCAGGTCGTACCCCAATTGATAACTTATGTCGGATCGTTGAGGCAGCAATTAAAGCCGGGGCAAGAACGATCAATATTCCGGATACTGTCGGTTATACTGTCCCTTATCAATTTGGTGGCATTATTCATACCTTATTTGAACGTGTCCCGAACATTGATCAAGCGGTTATCTCTGTGCATTGCCATGATGACTTGGGCATGTCGGTGGCTAACTCGATTAGCGCGGTTCAAGAAGGCGCTCGGCAAATTGAAGGGGCGATGAATGGTTTAGGCGAACGTGCAGGTAATACCGCACTTGAAGAAGTGATTATGGCAATCAAAGTTCGCCAAAATATTTTAAATGTTCATACCAATATCAATCATCAAGAGATTTATCGTACCAGCCAAATTGTCAGCCAAATTACTAACATGCCAATTCCGGGCAATAAAGCAATTATTGGTAGTAATGCTTTTGCTCACTCATCAGGGATTCATCAAGATGGGGTTTTAAAAAATCGTGAAACTTACGAGATTATGACCCCTGAATCAATCGGCTTAAATCAGATTCAATTAAACTTAACCTCTCGCTCTGGACGCGCCGCGGTTAAACATCGTTTAGAAGAGCTGGGTTATCACGATAAAGATTATAACTTAGATCAAGTCTATGAAGCGTTTTTAGAACTGGCTGATAAAAAAGGTCAAGTGTTTGATTATGATTTAGAAGCATTAATCTTTATCAACCAATTGAAAGATGAAAAAGAACATTATGTTTTGGATTATTTTAATGTTCAGTCGGGTTCAACAGTGGTTTCAACTGCTTCAGTCAGTTTATTAATTGGCGATAAAAAGTATTCCGATGCAGCAACAGGTAATGGCCCGGTCGATGCAGTTTACCAAGCCATAAATCGGATTACTGGCGAGCCGATTTCGATTGTCAAATACCAGTTAGCTTCTAAAGGACAAGGCGAAAATGCGTTAGGCCAAGTGGATATTGTTGCCGAATATAAGGGGCGTAAGTTCCATGGTGTTGGACTTGCAACTGATATTGTTCACTCATCGGCGTTGGCTTTAATTAATGTATTAAATAATGTGTATAGAGCAAATCAAGTTGCCCAAGAAAAACAAAAATTACACCAAGATTAAAAAATTATTTGTTTTGCTCGTTTAACAGCAAAATAAGAAGATTAAATGAGATTATAAAGGAATAAAAAATGTCACAAAACTATCATATTGCAGTACTGCCTGGCGATGGCATTGGCCCTGAAGTAATGAAACAAGCCTATAAAGTATTGGACGTTATCCGCCAAAAATATCAACTTTCTATTACTACTAGCGAATATGATGTCGGTGGTGCAGCAATTGATATTCATGGCTGTCCATTACCGAAAGAAACACTAGAAGGATGCGAAAAAGCGGATGCTATTTTATTTGGCTCAGTGGGCGGACCAAAATGGACTAACTTACCACCCGACCAACAACCTGAACGCGGTGCGTTATTGCCACTACGCAAACATTTCAAATTATTTGCTAATATGCGCCCTGCTCGCTTATATCAAGGATTAGAAGATCTTTGCCCATTACGCGCCGATATTGCCGAGCGTGGTTTTGATATTTTATGTATGCGCGAATTAACTGGCGGTATCTATTTTGGTCTACCAAAAGGACGAGAAGGAAGTGGTGCGCAAGAAAAGGCTTTTGATACTGAAGTGTATCACCGTTTTGAAATCGAACGCATCGCCAAAATGGGCTTTGAAGCCGCGCGTTTACGCCGTAAGAAAGTGACATCAATTGATAAAGCTAATGTATTACAAACCTCAATTTTATGGCGTGAAGTGGTGAGTGAAGTTGCTAAAAACTATCCAGATGTTGCTCTTGAACATATGTATATTGATAATGCCACTATGCAATTAGTTAAAGATCCTTCACAGTTTGATGTTATTTTATGTTCAAATTTATTTGGTGATATCTTGTCTGATGAATGCGCTATGATAACGGGCTCTATGGGGATGTTACCTTCTGCCAGCCTTAACGAACAAGGATTTGGATTATACGAACCTGCAGGCGGTAGTGCGCCAGATATTGCTGGTAAAAACATTGCCAATCCAGCAGCACAAATTCTATCTTTAGCATTGCTAGTACGTTATAGCTTAAAAAGAGATGATATTGCCTCAGCTATCGAAACAGCCGTAAATAAAGCATTAGAGCAAGGCTATCGTACTATTGATCTAGCCCAAAAAGAACAGCCAGTATCGACCGATGAAATGGGTGATATTATTTGTAAGTTGATTTAACCGCATGGTTTGATTACAACCGTAAATAAAATAATGCGATAAACTAATTCGTTAGTACTTGTTGTAAAAATAATAAGGAATATGCAATGTCAAAAACACTGTATCAAAAATTATATGATGCACATGTCGTTTATGAAGCACCAAACGAAACACCTATTTTATATATTGATCGTCATTTAGTGCATGAAGTCACCTCTCCACAAGCATTTGATGGTTTGCGTGCAATGAATCGTAAAGTGCGTCAGCCTCATAAAACTTTTGCAACCATGGATCATAATACTTCAACCAAAAGTAATGATTTAAATGCTTGCAGCGAAATGGCTCGCATTCAATTAACTGAACTGGCAAAAAATGCCAAAGAGTTTGGTGTTTCGTTATATGATTTACAAAGCCCATTACGTGGTATTGTCCATGTGGTCGGTCCTGAACAAGGTATGACTTTACCCGGTATGACTATTGTGTGTGGTGATTCACATACCGCAACTCATGGTGCATTTGGCGCACTAGCATTCGGGATTGGCACCTCTGAAGTTGAGCATGTCTTAGCCACTCAAACCTTAAAACAAGGTCGGGCTAAAACCATGAAAATCGAGGTCAAAGGTCAAGTAGCTGAAGGAATCACGGCCAAAGATATTATATTAGCGATTATTGGTAAAACCACTAGTGCTGGTGGTACTGGGCATGTGGTTGAATTTTGTGGTGATGCCATTAAATCATTATCAATGGAAGGACGCATGACATTATGCAATATGGCAATCGAGATGGGGGCTAAAGCTGGCATTATTGCGCCAGATGAAGTGACTTTTGAGTACTTAAAAGGTCGTCAATTTTCACCAAAAGGGGAAGATTTTGAAAAAGCTGTTGCCTATTGGAAAACTCTAAAAACCGATGACGGTGCGCAGTTTGATACCGTGGTCACACTTGAAGGTAAAGATATTGCACCTCAAGTCACTTGGGGAACAAATCCGGGTCAAGTCACGTCCATTGATGCAACAGTACCCAATCCCGAGTTTTTTTCTGATCCTATCGAGAAACATTCCGCAGAACGCGCATTAACTTATATGGGATTAACCGCAGGCACCAAAATGACAGATATTAAGATCAATAAAGTGTTTATTGGCTCATGTACAAATTCGAGAATTGAAGATTTACGCGCAGCGGCGCAAATTGCTAAGGGTCGTAAAGTGGCAGAAGGTGTACAAGCATTAGTCGTGCCAGGCTCAGGTCCTGTCAAAGAACAAGCCGAAGCCGAAGGATTAGATAAAATTTTTATCGACGCTGGTTTTGAATGGCGGTTGCCGGGCTGTTCAATGTGCCTTGCAATGAATGACGATAAATTAGCACCAGGGGATCGCTGCGCATCAACTAGTAATCGTAATTTTGAAGGCCGCCAAGGGCGGGATGCCAGAACACATTTAGTCAGCCCTGCTATGGCTGCTGCAGCGGCTATTACTGGTCATTTTACTGATATTCGCAAACCGTTTTAAGGAGACTTGTCATGGCTAAATTTACAAAACATACCGGATTAGTTGTTCCTTTGGATGCGGCTAATGTTGATACAGATGCAATCATTCCAAAACAGTTTTTACAGAAAGTAACACGTACTGGATTTGGTCAACATGCCTTTCATGAATGGCGCTTTTTAGATGATGCTGGCGAACAGCCTAATCCTGAATTTGTCTTGAATAAACCCCGCTATAAAGGTGCCAGCATTTTATTAGCACGTGAAAATTTTGGATGCGGTTCTTCTCGTGAACATGCCCCTTGGGCATTAGCTGATTATGGTTTTAAGACTATTATTGGTTCAAGCTTTGCCGATATTTTTTACAATAACTCATTTAACAATCAGTTATTATTGGTTAATTTATCCGAAGAGGATGTCAATGAGCTGTTTAAAATTGTCGAAGCCAATGAAGGCATTGAGTTTACCATTGATTTAGTCAATGAAGTTGTTATTGCCGGCGACAAGCAATATACATTTAAAATCGATGCTTTTAAACGTCATTGCTTGTTAAATGGGTTAGATAATATTGGCTTAACCTTACAACATGAAGAAGCGATTAGCGACTTTGAACAGAAAATCCCTTCATTTTTAGCTTAACTTTAACTTTTGGGCGCTTATTTGCGCCCAATAATGAGAATAAACAATGGCAACACATCATGACAATGTAAAACAGCAGTTTGGCGAACAAGCCAATGCTTATTTAACCAGTAAAGTACATGCTCAAGGGCCTGATCTTGAATATTTATCTAACCTACTTATACCACATTCCGAGGCAAGTCTACTTGATATGGGATGTGGCGCAGGTCATGTCAGTTTTATTGCAGCAAAATATGTTAAACATGTTACTGCCTATGATCTTTCAAATGAAATGTTATCGGTTGTAGAGCAAACAGCAAAAGAGCGCGGTTTACAAAATATAACCGTTAAGCAGGGTTATGCTGAATATCCACCTTTTGCTGATAATCAATTTGATATTGTTGTCAGCCGTTATTCAGCACATCACTGGCATGATGTGGGCAAAAGTATTCGACAGCTCCATCGCATAACTAAACCTGGTGGTAAATTAATTATTATGGATGTTGTTTCACCTGGTCATCCTGTACTAGATATTTGGCTACAAACTGTTGAAGCCTTGCGTGACACATCACACGTTCGCGACTATACCCCCGGTGAGTGGTTAACCTTTTTAACTGAATCAGGTTTTGTCATTAATAATATAGCTCGCCACCGTTTAACACTCTCTTTTGATACATGGGTTAAACGAATGCGTACTCCTGAACAGTTAATTGAGGCAATACGAATTTACCAAGAAACAGCAGCTGACGATACAAAAAGTTATTTTGAACTTCAAGCTGATGGTTCTTTTACTACGGATATGATGATTATTGAAACTGAAAAAGTCATTTAAAATAATCCGTTGCCGTAAACAGTTTTAAATTTAAAGCTGTTTACGTTGGCTTGATGAAGGAATTGATAAGGCTTCGCGGTATTTTGCTACAGTTCGACGAGCAATAATTATACCTTGCTCTTCAAGCATTGCGGCCAATTTACTATCACTTAACGGTTTTTTGCTATCTTCTGCTAATATATATTTTTTAATTAAAGCACGAATAGCCGTCGATGAGGCTTCACCACCTGATTCTGTGTTTACATGACTAGAAAAAAAGAATTTTAATTCAAATATTCCTGTAGGGCATTGTAAATATTTCTGTGTTGTCACACGGGAAATCGTTGATTCATGCATATCAATTGCCGTTGCAACATCAGACAAAATCATTGGTTTCATGTATTCAGTACCGTGTTCAAAAAATGCTTGCTGATGCTCAACAATAAATTGACTTACTTTAAGTAATGTTTCATTACGATTTTCAATACTTTTAATAAACCAATTCGCATTTTGCAAATGTGATCGAATATACTGACTATCACTTTCATTTGCTATCTTTTCCATTGCAGCATATTGCTGATTAATACGTAAGCGCGGCATGGTGTCATTATTCAAATCGACACCCCAGTTTCCATTCACTTTTTTTACTAAAACATCAGGGATCACATAATCTGGTGGTGTAGTATTAACTGAATCACCAGGATATGGCTGTAAATTTTGAATAAAATTGACTGCTTCTTTTAACTGCTCATCGCTAGCGCCTAATATTTTTTTTAATGTTCTATAATCATGACTAGCCAATAAATCGATGTATTTATCAATTAGTTGATGAACAAATAACGGTGGTGTTAAATGTTGCACTTGAATAGACAAACACTCTTGCAAAGTTCTGGCCCCAACGCCAATCGGATCAAAATTTAAAATGCGCTTTAATACGGCTTCAACTTCAGCAAGCTCAATTTCATCATTACCCAGCCCTTCAAGTATTTCTTCTGTGGTAACCGTTAAATAGCCCCGTTCATCAATAGCTTCAATAATCGAAATGGCTATAGCCCTATCAGTATCACTAAATGGAGAGAGTTCAAGCTGCCATTCTAAATAATCATGTAATGTTTCGTGAGTTTCACCTTGGTAAATAGGTAACTCATCATGACGATAATCTGAATTCGTTCCTGATGGGGTTCCTGCGGTATAGATATCATCTAACGATGCATCTAATAGGATATCGTCGGGGATCTCTCGGCTATCTAAAGCTTCCCGCGTATCAATATGTTCAATGTCATCGCTTTGTTCAACGTTAATTTCGTCATATTGATCAGCAATTTCAAGCAATGGATTATTTTCTAGAGCAGTTTGAATCTCTTGTTGGAGTTCTAAAGTTGACAACTGTAGTAACCGAATCGCCAATTGTAATTGTGGCGTCATAGACAATTGTTGAGATACTTTCAGTTGTAAACTAGGTTTTATCATAGCCTGAACTCGTTTCCTAAGTAAACGCGTTTTACATATTCGTTACTTAAAATATCATTAGGCGAACCTTCAGCAATTAAATGTCCTTTGTTTACAATATAAGCACGCTCACAAACATCTAACGTTTCACGCACATTGTGATCAGTTATTAATACACCTAAACCCCGATCACGGAGATGTTTAATGATACCTTTGATATCGATGACCGAAATCGGATCGACACCAGCAAAAGGCTCATCAAGCAAAATAAATTTAGGATTAGCCGCTAACGCGCGAGCAATTTCAACTCGTCGCCTTTCACCACCTGATAAAGATTGCCCTATACTGTCACGAATATGCGTAATATGGAACTCTTCAAGTAATTCTTCAGCACGGTCAATTTTTTCATTTTTATCAATATCTTTGCGCGTTTCTAAAATTGCCATAATGTTATCAATTACAGACAATTTTCTGAAAATAGAGGCCTCTTGCGGTAAATAGCCGATGCCTTTTTGTGCTCTCTCATGTAAAGGTAAAATACTGATATCATGATCATCAAGGTAAATTTTACCCGCATTTAAGGTCACAATACCAACCACCATATAAAAAGTGGTGGTTTTACCAGCACCATTAGGCCCCAATAGTCCAACGATTTCGCCTGAATTAACGGTTAAACTGACATCTTCAACAACACGTCGTTTTTTGTATACTTTGGCTAGATTTTCCGCTTTTAAAATTGACATTTTACTTGTTCATCTCTTTAACTTGATTTGGGATGATAGTGCTTTTTACTCGCCCATTTTTACCTGGCTGTGCAAATATTTGCTGTTTTTTGACGTCGTAAGTAATCTGATCACTAATAATATGATTATCTTGTTGAAATAATTCAGCATTACCTTGTAAAACAATATTATTTTGTTTGACATTGTAAATCACTTGTGAAGAATGTCCTGTGACAACTTTATTATTTTGAGGCAAAATTTGCTTATAATTCACTGGATTACCATAAGCTGTAATTTTTTGTTTTTCTGTATCTTGCATTTCAGTGATAACAACTTTATCCGCTTTTATGGTTAATCCGTCTTGAACAATCACCACATTGCCAATAAATGTAATAGTATTATTTTCAATATCAATTTGTTGATTATCAGCATCAATTGCAATGGGTTTATTATCGGCAAATATCTTAGGATTTTCTGATTGCGTAATCGGTTCATTTGCAAAACTACTTAAAGAGATAGGTAGCAATAAAATGAAGGAGCAAACAATTTTTTTTAGCGAACTCATGTTTTATTTTGCCTCGGTGTTATAATATGTTTTTACATTTTCAAGTATGTTAGCCGTTTTTGCACGTAAATCGCCAGCTAAACCAATACCGGTTGAATAAAACCCCACCCCATTAATGATGACAGGATCTTTTGATGTAACTAACTGTGAAGTTAAATCTACCACTGCATTATCTGTTTTCACTTGTTTTAATTGAGCTTCTTGTGTCAAATTATCTAACTGTACATCATGATAAAGGTACAAAAATTTATTACTCGTTAACGTCGCTTTCTTTGCTTTAATATGCCATGTAGCTACATTCTGTTGATCATAAATGGTGAAATTAGGCAAATCAAATTCAGTATTATCTGAATCATCATAATGCCTAACATGACTCGACTCAATTTTATACACAAGTTCACCTGATAAGTCGTAAATATCTGTCAACATCTCATCACTTTGATAAATCGGTTTATCTGATATATCTTGGGTAGATTGGCTTGCAACCCCATCTCCTTTTTGATAATTGTAATAAACACCGATAACAGCAATAAGAAGTAAAAGGCAGATCAGATTTTTTTTATTCATAACATACGTTAATCACGTTAATAAGAAATTATTATTTCGAATGTTCAAAATTTTATATATTTTACT
This sequence comes from Gilliamella sp. X-46, assembly GCF_057063525.1. Lineage (NCBI taxonomy): Bacteria > Pseudomonadati > Pseudomonadota > Gammaproteobacteria > Orbales > Orbaceae > Gilliamella > Gilliamella sp. X-46. The sequence goes on from NZ_JBXSQH010000002.1 coordinate 175,839, forward strand.
TTATTTTTCGTTAAATTAATATCGAACATTAAAAGAAGTTAAATCGTTTTGTGGCAATAATTCATAAATTTTTACATGCGAAATACGTGACGAAGCAGGTCCGCCATTTTCAATCCATTGTGTTAATTTTGCTATTTGTAAACTATTACCTTGAGCAATAATTTCAACCTCGCCATTATCTAAGTTCCGGACATATCCAACCAAACCAAGCTGTTGCGCTTGCTGATATGTAAAAAAACGAAATCCAACACCTTGCACTCGTCCTTTCACATTTATTTTAACTTTCTTAATCATCCTACAATCCCTCCGCTATTATTAACTCAAACATAGTTATCGTAATGATGAATAGGATTATACAAATTGTCAGCAGAAAATAATCATTCATGATCATAAGTCACTAACTTATACAAAAATAGATGTTATTGTACTCATAATTACTACACTAGTACGTTTAATATAAAATAACGTAATAATATTACTATTAAGTTGTTATTATTTAGATTTTTTTTATTTTGTTTTTTTAATAAAATAACAATTAGAATTAATAATAGATTATAAAAACAATGGAAATAAAAAATGCTATTAAACTATAAAAAAAGTCTGTTCTTATTTTTGCTATTATCAATATTAAGCTACTATATACTTTATTCGTGTGCTTTTGCCAATGTTGAAATTAATAACCCCCAAATTGGTAAAGTCGTTGACGAATTTAATGGTGTGAAAGTCTATTATAACGGTAGCATCAATAATGTAAGTGGAAGAAATATTGCTAAAGACGGCTATAACTTAGGTTTGAAATATCAATGTGTTGAATTTATTAAACGCTATTATTATCAACGCTTTAATCACAAAATGCCTAATAGCTATGGGCATGCAAAAGATTTCTTTGATCCATTAGTTGCTGATGGCAAAATTAATCGACAACGCAATTTATTACAATTCCACAATGGCTCACCTACTAAACCGCAGGTGGATGATATTGTTGTCCTTAATTGGTCTAGCTATGGGCATGTAGCTATTATCAGTAAAGTAACTGATACCGAAATCGAAATAGTGCAACAAAACCCAGGACCTAATGCAAGCAGTCGAGCAACGTTTCCTTTAATGTTTAAAAATGGAATATGGACAATAAAGATTGCTGGCGCTTTAGGCTATTTGCGTAAAAATAAATAATCATTCAAATAAATCAAGTTATAAAAAAGATAAACGACATATTTATTTACAACAAAAAGAACAATCCATAGCTTTAATAAATACTAATCAACAAACCATTCATTTTTCTGCTTAGACACTATTTTTATTGTCTCTAAAATAGCCGATAAATGTTCATGTTGAGCTATAGCAGCAAGCTCAGGATCATGATTTTTTAAAGCTATCAGAATTTTTTCGTGTTGTTTAACAAGATCCTCTGGCGGAGAAATCTGTTCTAATGAAAGAAATCTGACTCTATCCATCATTGCTTTAATGTTCTCGACACTTTCCCAAGCCATTTGGCAGTCTATCACATTCATTAAAATTTGATGAAACTCATCATCTTTTTCAAGAAAATAATGAATATTCTTATGTTTATTAGCTTCTTTTTGTTCATCAAGATTTTTTTGTAGCAATAAAATATCTGCCTCACTAATCCTTAGTGCAGCTTGTTTAATAATTGCACACTCAACAGCATCTCGGATAAATTGGCCATCAATAACTTTTTTAATCGATATTTTTGTAACAAATGTTCCTCGTTGAGGAAGAATTTGCACAAGTCCCGCTTCAGCTAATTTAATGAACGCTTCTCTAACCGGTTGCCTTGAAACACTAAATTGACTAGAAATTTCTTTTTCTGACAGTAAAACACCAGGCAATACTTGACAAGTAATAATCGCTTTTCTTAATTTACGGTAAATTTGTTGATTAACTGGTTCTGAAATATTTAAGTCGGCAGATTTAAACATATATCATTCTTATGGTAAGGAACAAAATAAGGGAGAATAGTAGGATATTTTTAGGTATAAGAAAAGTTTTTTTGATTAGAATGGAAACACATTTTCAAACAAAAAATTAAGGGGTAAGTGTTTTTTAAATTTAACGGGAGGCAAATAGCCTAACGAAGAATATAATCGTTTATGATTATACCAATAAGCATAAACCGAAAAAGCGCATTGTAACTCAGCCGTTGAGTTGAAACGTTGGCCTTTTACAAATTCCGTTTTAATTGTTTTAAATGTCGCTTCCGCTACCCTTTGTCATTAGGTTAAATCCGCAACAACAATTTGTTCTTTATCACCTACATCAAATTGTCGTTGCAGGTGATTTTTGTCGATTTTTGATTGATACGCTGGTTATCACGCAGTTTATCTAAACAAATCAAGACAGCGTCATTTTTGTGAAAAAGTTTTAGGATCGCACCATGTTTATGTAAAAAACCAATTAACATCAAATTGATATCAATAGACGGTATTATCGAGTTTGCTGTTTTGTTTCATTTTTAAGTACAGGTAAACGTTTGGTATCAACGTGTAGTATTTCACCCGGATAGATTTTGTTATAGCGTTTAGCCAAATTGGTGACCGTTATTTTTTCTTTATGATATAAGCGCCATATTTCTTGTCTGTGATAAGGCGTTAATTTTGTTTTTTTATGTATATTCATTACAGTCGTTTCTCAAATTACTGTAAACAATGTGAGGAATTTCTACAATTTGTTTGGAAGGTAATGCGACAGTTGTTAATGGTGGAAAGCTAACTTCACTAAATTCATTATTATTTCCATTTTTTCTTTTTCTTTTTTAAATACTCTTTTGGGCTTTCTAACCAGGATATTGGAAAAAGACTATAAACAATTAGAAATATAAATGCTGATAATAAAAGAGGACCATAATCTTGATTAGAACGAGCGATACGTTTAAGTTCATATCCAATTATAATTTGAACAGCTGCAGCAATATAATTGAAAACCAACATAATGCACCTTTGCCATTTCAACTTTTTATTATATTGATAATCACTTATTGTATATTTTCTAAAGCGATAAGTAATAATAATAGGCAAAATAGAGAAAAAGTAATACGCAATGTAAATCAATATAATCATCTGTGTTATTCCTGTTATTCAATAGAACCTTCTTCAATATGGCCATCAAAATATTGCCGATATGTAGTACCATCCAAGCGCGTACACAACGAGTAATTAGGTTGGTCATCTACATCAGATTCACTACCTGTAACACGTATTACTATTGTACAACTATCTACAATTTTCTCTATATTATCAATCTTTTCTGGTTTTGAAATATATAAATTTGTCTCACTACTTTCATTATCTTTAACTAATATATTTTCAGCCTCTTGATAAATTTCATATAATGATATACCATCACTAAATATTTCAGAACCTAACAACCATTTATTCATCTGTCTATATGCTCGTGTCAAATCCTTTCTACCATAATGAAATAATTTGAATTTTGCTGAATTAGCGCGATTAAATTGATTAATTGCAAAACTTTTATCTATTTTAGGAACTAATTTAAGTTTACCATGTACGGATATACCGATATCAACTAAATCATAAGCCAAAGAACCGGCCTCTTTAGACATTCCTAATCCTACCGCCGCATTTTGATACACTGATTTTAAAAAACCATCTTCATCGGTTATCCCTTCTTGAATACTATTAACTCCATGCGCTGCTACATATGAGCCAAGTATACAACCCATACCAGTTGTGCACATTGCAACCCCCGTCACCATCAAGCCTGCACCACCTAAAACACTTAGTCCCCGACCTATCCAGTGAATACTTTGATCCCATAAACTCTTTTCTTCAGATTTTATCGCTTCTGAGCCTTGTTCATAACTCATCGCTCCGCTTTCGACTTGATTTACAATGTGCGTGGCAAAATTATTAATATCATCAATAAAATCTTGTTTTATATCATCATGGTAAAGGTGTTTTTCACAAACTTCATGCGCACAATCAAGTAAATTTTGAGTGTCAAGGCGAATCTTTATTTTATCTTCATTTGATGCTACTAATGAATTAATTTGTGTGTGAATATCATTTTGCGCGATTGTTGAAAATGTATTATTAATAGAATTTGACTTATTTGTATAATAGGGTGCCACATCAACAAAAAGAATAAGAGTTAATCGCTTAAACTCAACGGCTGAGTTACAACGCGCTTTTTCGGCTTATGCCTATTGGTACAATCATAAACGATTACATTCTTCGTTAGGCTACTTGCCTTCCGTTGAATTTAAAAAACACTTACGCCTTAATTTTTTGTTTGAAATGTGTTGCTATTTCAATGAAATAAATATAGAAAGGTTATTTGTACTAAATTGGAGTACAAGTGAAAAGTGTAACGCCCTTGCAGGTAATTACACTTTGTTTTTATTAATTATGTTAGTTGTGTTAGTAATGTTTAAAAAAAACTTTAAAAACTTTCTGCTAATTGTTCAACTGACTTTTTAGCGCCAGTATCCCGCAAAGCTAAATAAGCTTTAGTTACCTGTTCAACAAAACATTTATTGTTAGGTAGATCATCACCAAATACATGTGATAATGACAATAGCGATTTTACCCGTTCTTGATTATCTTGGCTGTTTGCTACTAGTTCTTTCAACTTATCAGCAATTGGATCACTTATCTCAATCATCTTACCTGCATCATCAGTCCCACTTACATATCTCATCCAAGCTGCAATACCTAAAGCTAGACAATCAAAAGGTGTGTTATTCGCTAAATGAAAACGGACTGAATCGAGCATACGTTGGGGTAATTTTAAAGTACCATCCATGGCTATTTGCCAAGTACGATGTTTTAAACCTGTATTGCGATAACGATCAAGCAACGAATCGGCATAAGCCTGTAAATCAACTCCTTTTACTCGTAATGTGCTTGCTTGTTCATTTATCATCAAATGTCTTGCAGCTTTCACATAATTAGGATCTTGCATGCATTCATCAATATGTAAATAACCTGCTAAATAGCCTAAATAAGCTAAAAACGAGTGACTACCATTTAACATACGTAGCTTCATCTCTTCATAAGGCAAGACATCACTAACAAGTTCAGCACCGGCTTTTTGCCACTCGGGTCTGCCAGCAACAAAGTTATCTTCAATAACCCATTGCTTAAATGGCTCGCCGGCAACCCCAGCCGGATCTTCAATACCACCCAGTTGTTTTTGGATTTTTTCCATGGTTTCAGGTGTCACGGCAGGTACAATTCGGTCAACCATTGTTGATGGGAATGTCACATTTTGGTCGATCCAACTAGCCAAACTTGGATCACGTTGTTTGGCTAACGCCAAAACAACATTACGTGTCACATGACCATTTTCTGGCATGTTATCACAAGACATTACCGTAAACGGTTTTAAACCTTTTTCTTTACGTAAACGTAATGCCTCAACGATCAGACCCGGAACAGTTTTCGGTTTAGCTGCATTTTCAATATCGTGTTTAATCAGCGGGTTATTTAGATCAATTGATGCCGTTGACGGTAAATAACAATATCCCTTTTCAGTCACAGTTATTGAAATGATAGCGATTTCAGGGCGTGTCATAACTTCTAATATTTTTGCAATACCATCAATATCAGCATGTAATGCCTCTTTGGCAACCCCGACAACTCGTGAATTCCAATTATCATAAGCCATTTCACACACACTAAATAGGTAATCTTGCTGCTTTAAATCTTCAATTTGTTTTTCACCACCGATTAAATTAACTTCACAATATCCCCAATCGCTTCCATATTTTGTTGCCAAAATGTCAGTAAAAACGGCTTGATGAGCACGATGAAAAGCACCAAAACCAAGATGAACTATTTTAGTTTTAAGCTTATTTCTATCATAGTTCGGTACAACTACCTTTTCAGGTAGTTGTGATAAAGTTAGATTTGATAGTTTCATTATTTTTCCTTCAAAACCTTAAATTATAATGCAGCATCATTTAAATCAGATAAATCACGATCTTTAATTTCTGGCATAAAAATCGCTGATATCAGACCAATACAAGAATAAACAATGATCATAACAACAATTGGCCACCAATCGTTGACAATATTACAGAAAATTCCGGCTAATAAAGGACCAAACCCAACTGCAATAAGACCTCCGGATTCTTTAGATATTGCCATTTGAGTAAAGCGATTACGAGCACCAAACATTTCCGCCATAGTAATATTTTCTAGCGCAAATAACCCTAGTACTGCAATGTTATGAATAATAATTAAGCATAACATTATAGTGCTAACTGAATAACTTTTATCAACAACAATAGATAGCATTGGATAAGCAAGAATAATTGAAGAAACAGTCAAAACAATATATGGAATTCGTCGACCAATTTTGTCAGATAACCACCCTAAAAAAGGAATAGTAACAAATCCTACAATAGAACTAATCATTAAAGCATCTGTAGGTATACCTTTTTCGAATAATAAAGCCTGCACCAAGTAACCTGCTAAAAAAGTTTGAATTAACCCTGAATTTCCTGCTTGCCCAAAACGTAAACCAGTTGCTAGCCAAAATGATTTACTTTTTATCATTTCAACTAATGAAATGTGTTTGATTGGTTGTTTGTCATTAATTGATTGGGTATTTACATCATTAACACCATCAAATACAGGGCTTTCTTTTAAGTTCATTCTAAGCCATATCGCAAAAATCATAACGATCGCACTTACAAGGAAAGGTACTCTCCATCCCCATGCAATTAGCTGTTCTTTATCTAACCAAAAAAACATAACTGCCCAAATTGCGGTAGCGCTCAATGTACCGCAATTAGTGCCCATTGCAACTAATGAAGAAATAATTCCTCTTTTTCCTATAGGTGCATATTCTGCAAGCATAGTGCCTGCCCCTGAAATTTCGGCACCAGCACCCAAACCTTGAACTATTCGTAAGAGAACCAACATTAAAGGAGCTAAAATACCTACTTGAGCATAAGTTGGTAATACACCAATTAGTGTTGTACAAATACCCATCATAGTAATTGTAATAAATAATACTTTCTTTCTACCAATTGCATCTCCCATTCGTCCAAAGATAAAAGCACCAACAATTCGGGCAATGTATCCTGCCCCATAGGTTCCCATAGCTAAGATTAGTGCCATAATTGCCGATTGTTCGGGGAAAAATATTTCACGAAATACTAGTGCAGCGCCTAAAGAATATAATTGAAAGTCCATAAATTCTAATGCTGTTCCAAGCCATCCAGAAACAGCCGCTTTAACTAAATCTGAAGCATTTCTTTCACATTTAATCTTTCCTATGTTATTCATATTTTACTCGCCTTATAATTTTATATATAAAAGATCATCAATAAAAATGTGTTTAAAAATTCCTAGCTAATAGTTAGTAACACCTTGCAACACTGTTTTTGATCTTTTTCAAAAGTTTCTATCGCTTGAATGACTTGCATATAATCGAATTGATGTGTGATTAACTTTTGCGGGTCAATTAATTTTTTCTTAAGCCAATCAATTACAACTGGAAATTTATTAGCATTTAATCGAGATGAAAAAATAGATAATTCTTTACTTGTAATACCTTGCTGAGTTATCTGACAGGCATCACTTGAGAACCCCATAATCAAGATTCTTGCTGCTGGTGATGCAATACTAATTGCTTCTTGCAAAATGGATGGATGACAGGCTGCATCTATAATAACCGTCGGTTTAATACTGAGCTTATCCAGCTCATCTTTTAAAGATAAAGAGGTATTGTTTATTACTCTGTCAGCACCACTAATTTTTGCCATATTTAAACGTTCTTCAATTCGATCAACAACAATGACCTCTTTAACGTTATAAACTCCTTTTAACGCTTGTACTGAAGTTAGTCCCATTGGGCCTGCACCATAAATTAGTACAATATCATTTTCAGTTGGTTTTAAATGGCTGGTTGCATTTGCTGCGATAGTAAATGGTTCAATCATCACTGCAAACTCATCACTAATTTCATCTGGGATAACATAAGCATTTTTACTTGGAACTACTGCGTACTGACTAAATCCACCATCTCGATGAACACCCAATACAGTAAGAGATGTACAAACATTAGGACGACCTACTAAACAAGAATAGCAGTGCCCACAACTAATAACTGGATCGACAGATACTCTTTCTCCAATTCTAGATCTATCAACCCCTTCACCAACTTCATCAATCACACCAAAAAATTCATGACCAATAACTCGTGGATATTTAACAAATGGGTTATGTCCGCGGTATATATGGCTATCTGAACCACAAATACCTGCTAATTTTACTTTTACTCTTACTTCCCCATTTGCAGGCTGAGGAACTTCTCGTTCCTCAATTACCAATTCATTAGGTTGTTTGATTACAATACTTTTCATATAACCTCCTATAATTTACCAATTCCACAACGTACCATCTTCTAAACGAGCAATAGGTAAGTAAGCTGGTTTGTATGGATATTTTTCGGCAAGTTTTTCATCGAAATCTATACCAAGGCCTGGTTTATCGCTTGGGTGCATATAGCCATCATTAAAAGTCCAGTTTGGTGAAAAGACTTCTAGCATTTGCTCTGAATAACCCATAAATTCTTGCACACCAAAATTAGGTACCCACATATCAAAATGCAGTGCAGCTGCATGGCAAATAGGGGATAAATCAGATGGTCCGTGGGATCCTGTTCTTACTTGATAAAGTGCAGCAAAATCAGCAATACGGCGCATATGAGTAATACCGCCAGCATGGGTAATTGTAGTTCGAATATAATCAATCAATTGCTCTTGAATAAGTTGTTTGCAATCCCAGATGCTATTAAACACTTCACCAACTGCAATTGGAGTGACTGTATGTTGGCGTATCAAACGAAAACATTCTTGATTTTCGGCCGGTGTCGGATCTTCCATCCAAAACAGCCTGTAATCTTCTATACTTTTTCCAAAACGAGCAGCTTCGATTGGTGTTAAACGGTGATGCATGTCATGTAGTAGATGCTCATTAAAACCAAATTTATTTCGTACGGCATCAAACAATTTAGGCATAAAATCGAGGTATTTCTCTGTTGCCCAACATTGTTCTTCTGGGTAGTTGCCACGAGTGGCAGGTTCATAAGCTAGGTTTTTCCCTTTACTTTGACCATAGGTTGTCTTCATACCCGGTATGCCACATTGCACACGAATTGCTTTAAACCCCATTTCCTTATGTTTAGCATAGTCATCTAATGCTTCGTCAATGCTTGCACCAGTAGTATGACAGTAAACCATAACTCCTGTGCGCGACGCGCCTCCTAATAACTGGTAAAGAGGCATGTTGGCTAATTTTCCTTTAATATCCCACAGAGCCATATCAATGGCCGAAATAGCTGACATAGTCACAGGACCACGACGCCAATAGGCGCCTTTATAGAAATATTGGAAGATGTCTTCTATTTGATGCGGATCACGCCCAATTAGTTGAGGGCACAGATGATCTTTAAGATAAGAAGCTACGGCCAATTCACGTCCATTAAGCGTTGCATCACCAACACCATAAACTCCTTCGTCGGTGGTTATTTTTAATGTGACAAAATTTCTTCCTGGACTGCATACAAAAACATCTGCTTTTACAATTTTCATTCAATACCTCTCGTGTAAATTTAGACGTTATTAAAATAACAACTCAAATACTACCATACAAGTAGAGTTGTATGTTTTTGTGAAATCAATCACAGAAAAACTGCTTTTTGTAAAAAAGTTTCATTAAAAATATTGTTTAAGTATAAAAGAGAGATAAAAAGAGGGTAAAATCGCAATGATTTCTTCTTTTAAGTGTATTAACGATATAATAAAGCCTGTTACGACTGGATTTTAACTGTTACAGTTACCGGTTTTTAAATCAATATGTTTTGTAATTAATGGACTGTATTTTGATATTATTAATAGATAATTATGATTCTTTTACATTTAATATTAACGATTATTTATGCCAAGTTGGCGCCGAAGTTAAAGTTATCAAAAATGACGAACTAACAATCGAACAAATAAAAGAACTAAGCTTTTCTAAAATTATCATTTCTCCTGGCCCAGGGGCACCAGTTAATGCAGGAATATCACTTGCTATTATTGCCGAATTTGCTCATATTTATCCGATATTGGGAATTTGTTTAGGACATCAAGCCATTGCACAATATTATGGGTACCACATTGCCAAAGCACCAACACCGATGCACGGTAAAGTTGATGAAATAATGCATGATGGTCAGGGGGTATTTAAAGGAGTCAAAAACCCGCTTTCAGTGGTTCGCTATCACTCATTAATTGCATGTGATAATTTTTCACAAGAAGATTCTCACCTGATTGTAACCGCTAGAAACAATCAAGGGTTGATTATGGGATTACGTCATAAAACGTTACCCATTGAGTCAGTTCAATTCCACCCTGAAGCGATAAAAACCGAATCAGGTTTACAAATGATTAATAATTTTGTCCATGAGCAATCTTAATATGAAAATTTATATAGATTTTGAAGGTCAGCATAAATATTTTTGCAATCCTATTGCCATTTTAAGATCAAATGATTACTCGACAATTCAACAACAATTCGATTTAATCGAAAAATTTACGCAACAAGGTTTTTATGCGGTTGGGTATCTCGCTTATGAAAGTGCAACGGGGCTAAATAATGAAAATAAAACAAAACATAATAATGATGTCCATCAAGGTATACCACTATTGTTATTTGGTATTTTTGATCATTTTTCTATCGTTGAACAAATAGAACTAAATGATTATACACCTCCAAGCTTTGATTTAATAAGCGATACATCAAGAGATGAATATAATCAAAAAATTGCCTTTATTCGATCACAAATTGAATCAGGTAATACTTATCAAACCAACTATACCATTCAATTTACCGCACCATTTAATGAAAGCGCTATGGATTATTACCATTTTCTACAAAAAAACAATCAGGCTGATTATTGCGCTTATCTTGAGTTTGACGATTATCATATTTTATCGATTTCACCAGAATTATTCTTTAAGTTAGACAATACCATTATTACGACAAAACCAATGAAAGGGACCACAGCACGTGGCCTAAATATTCAACAAGATAAACAACAATTAAAGTTATTATTTTCTGAAAAAAATCAAGCTGAAAACATGATGATTGTTGATTTGTTGCGTAATGATTTAAGTCGCATTGCAAAACCAGGAACGGTGACAGTTCCGAAATTATTTTCAGCGGAAAAATATCCAACCGTTTGGCAATTGACTTCAACGATTCAAGCTGAAATGAAGGAAGATGTCAGTTTATATCAAATTTTTCAAGCCCTATTCCCTTGTGGCTCAATTACCGGTGCCCCAAAAACCAGTACCATGCAAATTATCGCAGATATTGAAAACTCCCACAGGGGAGTTTACTGTGGGACAATTGGTTATGTTGAACCTTATATGAATAAAGCTATATTTAATATCCCAATTCGTACATTAACCATACACAATAAACAAATGCACTATGGTGTTGGTGGTGGAATCACTTGGGATTCAACATCTCAAGACGAATATAGTGAGATCTTAGCGAAAACAGCCATTTTAAATCGCACTACTTCTATCCCAAAATATATTATTGAATCGTTGTTGCTTGAAAAAGGACAATTTTTATTATTAGATGAACATTTAAGCAGACTTGCTCAATCAGCTGATTATTTTGATTTTAACTGTGATATTAATACAATTAAGTTGCAACTTATTAAGTTAGCAAATTCAGTGCCTAACAACCTTTATAAAGTGAGAATCTTACAGCAAAAAGATGGGCATTACACTATTAGTAAAGAGATCATTAACAGGCCGATAGAAATTAATGAAATTCAACTTGCAACACAGTGCGTTGATAACCAAAATGTCTATTTGTATCATAAAACATCAAATCGTGAGCACTTTCCGGATTTAACTGTAGGAAAAGAATATATTAATTTTAATCAATACAATGAGATAACTGAATTTGTTAATGGTAATATCGCGCTATTGATTAATGATCAATGGGTTACACCTAAAAAAGAATCGGGATTATTAGCTGGAACCATGCGGCAATTTTATCTGGATCACAATCAATTGTTAGAAAAAACGATTTTAAAAGATGATCTGGTAAATGCCCAAAAAATCGCTTTTATCAATAGTGTTCGTAAATGGGTGGACATTGATGATAAGGTTTTTAGTCAATTTAAATTGTCACTAAGATCTATTGCCATTTAAGTTTAGACATTCCGTCAGCGTGCTGACGGAATGTCAGTGTAACACTAATGTTTTATTGAGTTTGCAAAGTCTAGTTCTTCATCTTGCCATCCTTTTGATAACGCTTTAACTAAAGCATCATAACCATTGGTTGCTAAAGGAATATGGCGCTCAAATGGTTTGATTTCAATATTATTTTTACGGTCAGTAACAACCCATCGGCCTTTAATTATCGCATCCCCCATATAACTGCCATGAAAGCTATCTATAAATAATTTTACCGTTATTGTTGGTGTTGTAATTGATTTACTGGACACTAAATAATTGGGTAACATAGCAGTTAAATCCTGCGTTACTCGGTCTTGTAATTGCTGAGATAGCGTCGATATCCATAAATGGTTCGTTGCTGTTTCATATTTGATATTATCGGTTTGTAATACAATGCCAGGTTTATTTAAAAAACTCGCCACATCAATCGACTCAATCCAAATAAATTGATTCGTGGTTTTCATATTTTGCGATACAGGAATCTGTAAATTGCTAGTGAGTTGAAAATAACTTTTACTTGAGTTACCAGCTGAGCAACCCACTAATATGGCAAATAATGGTATAAATATAGCTATAAATAACTTTTTATATATTCTGTTCATTATTTTTTACCTTTTGCTTGGGGTTCTTGATCTTTCTTCGATGGAGCAGAAAAAATTAGTGCATTACTCTTATCATTAAGCGTATTGAGTAATGGAGTGAGTTCATCCATCATCTGTTGCACTTTTTGTAAACTCTCTTTCATTTGATTGTTGAGCTCAGAACCTGGTTGTAATTCTTTCATTGTTTCATTTAATGAGCGTAATGTTTTTTGCAGATCTTTTGGCATATTCTGCATCTCTTTACTTGCCATAACTCGATTTAATGAATCCATTAAGCGTTGGCTTGAAGCGAGCGAGTGATTAAGCTGTGATACCGTATTATTAATAGGCAAATTGTTAAAATTATCTAATAACTGCATAACTTTTGATTGAATTTGAGCAATTCCTGTTGAAGTCGCCTCAATAGTATCGTAACCAAATTGTTTTGCCATTTTTGGATCATATTTATTTTTCAGATCAGGATAAAAATCAAGATCTATATACATCGCACCGGTGAACATGTTTGATGTTTTTAGTGAAGCTCTTAATCCATTTTCTTGTTCTTTCATAATCAATGCGGCAATATCAATTTTTTCATCAACTAATTCAGATAAGCGATCTGGTTCAATTCGAATTAATATTGGTACCCTTTTATTTAAAATTGAGGATCTTTTTAACATTTCTGCAGTATAAAATGGTACTTTAGATACTGTACCTAGTCTAATACCATGATATTCAACTGGTACACCTTCTGATAATCCAGATATAGAATCGGAAAGCATAACAAGAAATTCTTTATATTCAGTATATTGCGAATCTTTAATAGATTTTTTATCTTCATATAATTTATAAACTGCATTTTGTTCGGCAGGAGCACCTAATTTAGAACCATCTGGTAAATCAAAACTGATTCCCCCCGACATTAACACATCTAAAGAAGGTACATCTAGGCTTGCACCTTGAGATGAAAGTGTTAAATTTATCCCCCCTTCTTTCCAAAAACGAACATTTTGTGTTACTAGCACATCGTAAGGTTTTGTAATAAATATTTGATATTTCATTTTACGTGCTTCAATATCAAATTCTGATGTCTCAACATTACCTACACGATAGCCATGAAACATAACAGAAGCACCTCGAGGGATCACACCATTTTGCTCACTTTCTAAATTTAAACGAATTCCTTTAATACTTGGATCAGACAATGGTGGTGTATCAGAAAGCACGAAAGGTTTATGTTGAAAACTATGCGTATCGCTTCCCGCAACTAATTCGATATAAACGCCCGATAAGATAGTACCTAGTCCAGTCACTCCATCACGACCAATTTCAGGCTTAACAACCCAAAAAATTGAGTCATTTTTAAGTAACGGAACCATGTCATTATAAATACGGCCTTTTATTACCACTTGTTTGTAGTCATCAGATAAAGTTACTTCATCAACTATACCAACATCAACGCTACGGTTTTTAATTACCGTTTTTCCTGCAATAATGCCACTTGCGTCTTTTGCGAGCAATGTGAACGAGGTACCTCTATCAGCAAAATGGGCATAGATTATCCAAATACCCACAATTGCAGTAACAATCGGAATAATCCATATAGCTGAAATAGCTCTAATTTTAATTATTTTTGCTAATTTACTTGATGTTGCCATATTGTTCCTATTAATCTATTTTCTTTTTTGCGGACGATCCCAAATTAACCGAGGATCGAATTTTTGTGATGCAATCATCGTGATAATAACGACAGTTGCAAAAAATGTAACACCAATATCTGGGTAAACGCCCATCATTTGCTGATTTCTAACTAAAGAGCAAATAACAGCAACCACAAATATATCAATCATTGACCATTTACCAATAAACTCAACTGCAGTGTACAATCTTTTCATTTTTAAGCAATTATGTTTGTTTTTTCGTTTTACTGCTAATGCAAAATAACAAAGCCAACTAAGTGAAATAATCTTTAAGATTGGAATAACAACACTCGCAATAAAAATGACAAGTGCAACAGGTACATCGCCGGCTTGCCACATATAAATAACGCCATCCATAATAGTGGAAGTTGATGGCGCCCCAAAAACAACAGTTATCATAATTCCAAATAAATTGGCGGGAATGTAAAGAATTAATGAAGTAACCAATAAGGCTAGGGTCCATTGTATTTTATCAAGATCTCTGACCTTGCTTTTTTGTTTACACCTTGGACATTTTACATAGTGCACTGGCAATATAGCCTGACAGCATTTGCATAGTTTTAAATTTTGACAAATGCCAGTTTTACCAACTTTTGGTATATCGGTAGCAAAATTACTACGATGAATTTCGTCCCAAATTGTTTCCGGTGAAAAAATCACTAAAGACTTTATATAAAAAAAGACAAATAGACAAAACGCCCAAAATGTACCTGTCACACCAATACTGCCATAACTCATTAATTTAACAAAGCTAACTAAAATACCAGTAAGAAATATTTCAGGCATACACCAATGTTGACACTTTTCATAAACAACAAGCAGATCTCGTTTACGATACTTTGTTAACTGTAGTTTGGAACAGAGTAAAACAATAATTGATAAATTGAATATAGGAAAAAGTAAAACAAACAAGATAAAAAGTGCTGAAATATAGCTATAATTATCAGAAAAAAGGGTTTTAGGAATATCTAATACGCTAACACCGATGAAATTACCCACAATACGGATATCAATAAAGATAAAACCATAAGCTACAATAATCATAATTAATGAACATATTGCATACATAGCTGCACTAAACTTCATATTACTATTATTTTTAGCTAACGTTGTATTACAACGTGGGCACACAGCTTTATGCCCTATCGTTATATCTGATAATTCGATGACCAAATCACAGTGTGAGCATAAAACATAATGTTGTCTATCAATAATCATTATTTTCCTTTTTCTGATGTATATTTAACCTATAAAGATATTTCAAATTAATACTAAACTTAAGTATAAATACTTAAACAAATAAAATTAGGTTAAAAACACTTCAAATCTCATTTTGTCAAATTGAATATTTTGTAAGTATTACTGAATTAAATTAGTAAAATTTGATTATTATTAGATTTTATATATAACAATTTTTATAAAATACACCGCTTTTCTTATTTATATTTAAACAATCATTATTTGTTTAAATTTGTTTGAGTATTATAATCATAAAATGAGTAGAATAATCCAATAAATTTAATCTTGAATATTAATATTTCATCACCATCTGTTAGTTTCAATTATTACACCAAATGGACTATTGGTAAAAAAACTGTGAACAAGCTCCCATAACTAACTAAATAACTGTTTGTGTATAAAAAAAACTTGATACTGTATAATAATACAGTATAATATATCCGTATCCTAACTCATTGGAATTTTATAATATGAACGAAAATAAACAACGCGCACTTTCCGCTGCATTAAGTCAAATCGAGAAACAATTTGGTAAAGGTTCAATTATGCGTTTAGGGGATACCCAAACGTTAGATGTGGATGCGGTATCTACTGGTTCTTTAGGGCTAGATATTGCATTAGGTATCGGCGGCTTACCAATGGGTCGAATCGTTGAAATTTTTGGACCAGAATCATCCGGCAAAACAACACTCACCTTATCGGTTATAGCACAAGCTCAAAAAGAAGGTAAAACATGTGCATTTATTGATGCTGAACATGCTCTCGATCCAATTTATGCTGCAAAATTAGGTGTAAAAGTTGATGATCTATTAGTTTCTCAACCTGACACTGGTGAACAAGCACTTGAAATTTGTGATGCTTTAGTTCGTTCTGGTGCTGTTGATGTAATTATTGTTGACTCCGTTGCTGCTTTAACACCAAAGGCTGAAATTGAAGGAGAAATGGGCGATTCTCATATGGGATTACAAGCTCGTTTAATGTCACAAGCTTTGCGTAAGCTTACCGCAAACATCAAAAACGCCAATTGTTTAGTTGTGTTTATCAACCAAATTCGTATGAAAATCGGTGTAATGTTTGGTAATCCTGAAACAACAACCGGTGGTAATGCGCTTAAATTCTATGCCTCTGTTCGTCTTGATATTCGTCGTATTGGTTCAGTGAAAGAAGGCGAAGATATTATCGGTAGCGATACTCGAGTAAAAGTGGTTAAAAACAAAGTTGCTGCACCATTTAGACAAACTGAATTCCAGATTTTGTATGGTTGTGGGATTTCAAAAGAAGGTGAACTAATTGACTTAGGGGTTAAACACAAATTGGTCGATAAAGCTGGAGCATGGTATAGCTACAATGGCGAGAAAGTGGGGCAAGGTAAAGCTAACTCAATTAAGTTTTTACAAGAACATCCCGAAATTGCTAAAGAACTCGAAATCAAACTACGTGATTTATTACTAAATAGTCCAGCAGTTTTTACAGCTGATGACGAAAATATTTCATCTGAGGATGAAAGCATTGAATAATGAGAAAAAACTCAATAAATTAATCCTAAATAAAGCTGTGCAGTTACTTGCACAGCGCGATCACTCTTCATATGAGCTAAGCCAAAAAATAACATTTTTTTTTGCAAAGAAACAACAAAGTACAGATGAAGAATATCATGATCTGTTAGCCAAACTAAAAACAGAAATACGAGATGTAATTGAGCATTGTATTAATCAAAATTGGATTAATGATGAGCAATATATTGAAAAATATATTGTTATGCGTGCCAATAAAGGTTATGGAAAATATAAAATTGCAATGGAACTTAAACAAAGAGGTTTATCCGTTCATTTAACTCAACAACTATTGCAAATGGCTAATATCAACTGGGCCAATCTAGCATATGAACAATTGCTAAAAAAGCTAAAACAAATTGATTCTAAAAATAACAATAAAAAACAAAAAGGTATTCAATTTTTAATGGCAAGAGGTTATACACAAGATGATATTAAAGCAGTGTACAATTTATTGACTTAAATAGTGATAATATCTAGAATAGAATATATACAATTTAGTAAAACCGATTACAAATAAAAGCTCACTAATTCTTTTTTCCTTATTTACTTGTAGTATTAATTAGCTCCACCCCAATATAAGAATATTTACTTTTCAACTTTTGTTGTAACAGGTATATTACTACATTTAAATATCTATCGTTTTATATGGAAGCATAAATGAAAAGCACAGCAGAAATTCGTCAAAATTTTCTTGACTTTTTCCGTGACAAAGGACATGAAGTTGTCGCAAGTAGTTCCCTTGTTCCACACAATGATCCAACATTATTATTTACTAATGCTGGAATGAATCAATTTAAAGATGTATTTCTTGGTATTGATAAACGTTCTTATACTAGAGCAACAACATCACAACGTTGCGTCCGTGCTGGTGGTAAACATAATGATTTAGACAATGTTGGTTATACAGCCCGACACCATACTTTTTTTGAAATGTTAGGAAACTTTAGTTTCGGTGACTATTTTAAGCATGATGCCATACATTTTGCATGGGAATTGTTAACTAGCAAAGAGTGGTTTAATCTACCTAAAGATAAATTAACCGTTACCGTTTATGAGACAGATGACGAAGCTTATGCAATTTGGGAAAAAGAAATAGGAATACCTAAAGAACGCATAATTCGTATTGGTGATAATAAAGGTGCCCCGTATGCCTCAGATAATTTCTGGCAGATGGGAGATACTGGACCTTGTGGCCCTTGTACCGAAATTTTCTATGATCATGGCGATCATATTTGGGGAGGACCTCCTGGTAGCGCTGAAGAAGACGGTGACCGATTTATCGAAATTTGGAACATTGTCTTTATGCAATTTAATCGCCATCCTGACGGTACAATGGAACCATTACCTAAACCATCAGTCGATACTGGTATGGGACTAGAACGTATTGCGGCAGTATTGCAACATGTCAACTCTAATTATGAAATAGATCTATTCAAAAAATTAATTAATGATGCAGCCCACGTTATTCAAACTAAAGATTTAGAAAGTAAATCTCTACGCGTTATTGCTGATCATATTCGTTCTTGTGCTTTTCTAATTTCGGATGGGGTCTTACCTTCAAACGAAGGTAGAGGTTATGTTTTAAGACGTATTATTCGACGTGCTGTGCGCCATGGGCATATGCTAGGTGCAAAAAATGTTTTCTTCTACAAACTTGTTAAACCCTTAATTGATGTTATGGGAAGCGCAGCGGTTGAACTAGAAACTAATCGAAAATTAGTTGAAGATGCGCTAAAAATTGAAGAAGAGCAGTTTTTAAAAACATTAGAGCGCGGGTTATTTTTACTTGATCAAGAATTAGCAAAGCTAACTGGTCAAATATTACCTGGTGATATTGCATTTAAACTTTATGATACTTACGGCTTCCCGTTAGATTTAACGGCTGATGTATGTCGCGAAAAAAATATCACTATTGATGAAGCGGGTTTTAATCAATGCATGGAAGAGCAAAGAAAACGAGCCCGCGAGTCAAGCTCATTTAATGTCGATTATAGCAATGTTATTAAACTTGATGATAAAACTGAGTTTTTAGGCTATCAAGCAACAGAAGCCTCAGGAAAAGTTATTGCTATATTTAAAAATGGCCAGAAAGTTGAAAATATTAGTGCTGGCGATGAAGCGATTGTCGTTTTAGACAAAACACCATTTTATGGAGAATCAGGTGGTCAAATTGGTGATAAAGGTTTATTAACAGCAGCTAATCTTGAATTTAGCGTTTTTGATAGCCAAAAATATGGTAAAAGTATTGGCCATTTAGGAAAAATAATTAAAGGTTCTTTAAAAATTGGCGATAATGTCACTGCTGCTATTGATATCGAGTTACGCGAACGTATTCGCCGTAATCATTCCGCTACACATTTATTACAAGCGGCTTTACAACGTGTTTTAGGTAGCCATGTTCATCAAAAAGGATCTTTAGTTAATGATACCTATCTGCGTTTTGACTTTTCACATAATCAATCCATTACACCAGAACAAATTATTGAAATAGAGAACTTAGTTAATCAGCAAATTCGTCGTAATTTACCAGTAGATATTGAGCTAATGCCAATTGATAAGGCTAAAGATAAAGGTGCTATGGCTTTATTTGGTGAAAAATATGAAGATATTGTTAGAGTTCTAACAATGGGCGATTTTTCAATTGAACTGTGTGGTGGTACTCACGTAGATAGAACTGGCGATATTGGTTTATTTAAAATAATAACAGAGTCAAGCATTGCATCTGGTGTACGCCGTATCGAGGCAACATCAGGACAAAATGCAATGGATCTGATACATAATGAATCTAATCTATTAACTCAAATTGGGCAATTAGTTAAAAGTGACAAATCTGCAGTTATAACACGCATTGAACAATTACTTGATCAAACTAAGCTGCTTGAAAGAACGATTGAACAATTAAAAGCACAGAAAGCTAGCCAAGAAAGTACACAATTGCTTAATCAATGTGAAACAATAAATAACAAAAATTTGCTTATTGCTAAACTGGATAACGTCGAAGCAAAATTATTACGGACAATGATTGATGATCTTAAAAATCAATTAAAAACAGGTGTAATTGTTTTAGCTGCCGTTAATGATGGCAAAATTAATTTAGCTGCTGGTGTAACCAATGATTTAGTCAATATTGTTAAAGCAGGCGAATTAGTTTCTCAATTAGCATTAAAGATAGGTGGTAAAGGTGGTGGGCGACCTGATTTTGCTCAAGCAGGAGGAACGGATCTCTCAGCGTTACCAGAAGCGTTATCTTCGGTGAAAAAAGAAATCAGTAGCAAATTACAAGCAAGTTAGCCATATATACTCAAATGTTTGATAATTAAATATTAGAGTTTTTCTTTAAAATTCCATCTTTCTGTTTTTATAGATGGAGGCTAACGAAGCTATATCTTAAAATTGTTGGATATATACTTAACTGATATTAGGAGATCTAATGTTAATTTTAACTAGGAGAGTAGGTGAAACACTAATAATTGGTGACGATGTAGTTATTACCATCTTGGGCGTAAAAGGTAATCAAGTCAGAGTTGGTATTAATGCACCAAAAGAAGTTTCTATTCATAGAGAAGAAATATATAACAGAATTCATCAACCACAAGAAATAAACGATGAATCACCCAAATCCTGATGGTAATATTGGGCAGGAAATAAACAACCAGCACGTATAAATAAAAAAATGTTTGACTTATTTTTTGTAAAAAGTAATATGTGCGCCACACATTATGATTTTGTTGTTCAAGCAAAGTCATGATGTTTTGGTGAGATGGCCGAGAGGCTGAAGGCGCTCCCCTGCTAAGGGAGTATGCGGTCAAAAGCTGCATCGAGGGTTCGAATCCCTCTCTCACCGCCATTTAAAAAATTAAAATATGCATCCGTAGCTCAGCTGGATAGAGTACCCGGCTACGAACCGGGCGGTCAGGGGTTCGAATCCCTTCGGATGCACCATTTTAATAAATTCAAAACGCATCCGTAGCTCAGCTGGATAGAGTACCCGGCTACGAACCGGGCGGTCAGGGGTTCGAATCCCTTCGGATGCACCATTTTTTTAACGAACTTACACGCATCCGTAGCTCAGCTGGATAGAGCACTCGGCTTCGAACCGAGCGGTCAGGGGTTCGAATCCCTTCGGGTGCGCCATTTAGGTTGAATCCCGATATAATTCTAGTATACTAAGCTCACAAATTTTAATATCAATAAATCAATCTACTTTTGATTTATATGTTCTGTTATCTATATTAGAATAACAACAAAGTAGAAAGATATTCCCTAATTAATAATGGACATTATGTATGTTGGACCCAAATTTACTCCGAAATGAATTGGATCTTGTCGCTAATAAATTAGCACGTCGTGGATTTAAATTAGATGTTGATGCTATTCGTCATCTAGAAGAAAAGCGCAAGGTATTACAAGTTGAAACTGAAAACTTGCAAGCTGAGCGTAACGCTCGCTCAAAAGCTATTGGTCAAGCAAAAGCTCGTGGTGAAGATATCACAACTGTTCGTGAAGAAGTCAACAAACTAGGTGAAAAACTTAATAGAGCAAAAACAGAGCTTGATACATTACTCAATCAAATTAAAGATATTGCCTCTACTATCCCGAATATTCCTGACGATTCTGTACCTGATGGTAAAGATGAAAATGATAATGTCGAAATATCACGTTTTGGTACACCAAGAACGTTTGATTTTCCAGTTCAAGATCACGTTGCATTAGGTGAACGTTTTGGTGGGCTTGATTTTGCAGCTGGAGTAAAACTAACAGGTGCCCGTTTTGTGGTTATGAAATCACAAATAGCACGCTTGCATCGTGCTATCACCCAATTTATGTTAGATTTACACACCGAACAACACGGCTATGCCGAAATTTATGTACCGTATCTTGTAAATCAAGCAACACTTTTTGGTACAGGACAATTACCTAAATTTGCAGGTGATTTATTTCATACTAAACCACTAGATGAAGAAGCAGACAGCAGCAATTATGCGTTAATTCCAACAGCTGAAGTGCCAGTCACTAACCTTGTACGCGATGAAATTCTTGATGAAAGTGTATTACCATTAAAAATGACAGCACATACTCCTTGCTTCCGTTCTGAGGCGGGATCTTATGGTAAAGACACTCGCGGCTTAATTCGTATGCATCAATTTGATAAAGTAGAGTTGGTTCAAATTGTTAAGCCTGAAGAGTCTATGAAGGCGCTAGAGGAACTAACTGCTCACGCAGAAAAAGTACTACAATTACTTGAACTGCCATATCGAAAAATTGTACTGTGTACTGGTGATATGGGCTTTGGTTCATGCAAAACCTATGATCTGGAAGTATGGGTACCGGCTCAAAATACCTATCGTGAGATCTCTTCCTGTTCAAATATGTGGGATTTCCAAGCCCGACGTATGCAAGCTCGTTATCGTAATAAAGCTGACAATAAAACCTATTTAGTACATACGCTAAATGGTTCTGGTTTAGCTGTAGGACGTACACTTGTTGCAATTATGGAAAACTATCAACAAGCAGATGGGTCAATTAAAGTGCCATCAGTTTTAGTACCTTATATGAATGGTGTTGAGTTTATTAAATAAACACTCTTTCTCATGTAGATAATAGCGCTACTTGTTAGCGCTTTTTTATTAACAACGGTGGAAAAAATGATAAAAGGTGTAGTACTTTCAATACTTGCATCATGTTTATTTGGGTTACTTTATTACTATCCCGTTTTGTTACATCCCTTATCTGTTGTTGATATTTTTTGTTGGCGATTATTAACTTCATTTCCTGCAATAGTTGTATTGATCATTGTAGGAAAACAGTGGTCAGCTATAACTACACTTTTTAGACGAATAAAACAACAGCCACTCTTTTTATTAGGATTATTATTCTCTTCGGCTTTGCTCACAATACAGATGATGATTTTTATCTGGGCACCACTTAATGGGCATGGGTTATCAGCCTCACTAGGCTATTTTTTATTACCGCTAGCGATGGTGATTTCTGGACAGATCGTTTATAAAGAAAAGCTCAGCTTTTTGCAAAAAATAGCCGTTGGACTCGCTGTATTAGGCGTTGCTATTGAAATCTACATTACTGGGGCATTTTCATGGGAAACAGCTGTTATTGCCCTAGGGTACCCAATATACTTTATAGTAAGGCGAAAATTGCAAATAGATGGCATTTCTGGCACGTTTTCTGATTTTTTGTTTATCTTCCTAGGGTGCCTTATATATTGTGCTTTAAACTACCATTTAGGCAAAGTAATCAGTGATATTTCTCATTTTCATATTTATATCCCTATGTTAGGTATCATCACTGCGGTTGCTTTTGCAATGTATTTCGTTGCTAGTCGTTTATTGCCCATGGGATTATTTGGCTTACTGGGATATGTAGAACCCATACTACTAACACTTATTTCAATAGTGTTTTTACACGAAACAGTCTCATCAAAGCATATTGTATCATATGGATTTATTTGGTTATCAGTTGGTATTCTAGCTTTGGAGGGTGGGATTTTTGTTATGCGAGCAATAAAACGCAAAAGAATTTAATGGATACTAAAAAGGCGCAATTCATTGTGCCTTTTATCAACCGGTTATTTTTTTATTTACTAAAAGTCACATAATGACCATAACTCTCTATGATGCCTTTTATCCTATCAAGAGTCTCTCTTGGTGGTGCTTCAACCCCTTCCAATTTATATTTATCACCAAGCGTATCCCATTTATATGCCCCCATTTTATGGTAAGCAAGCAATTCTACACGCTCAATATTGTCCATCCCTTGAATAAATTGCCCCAGTAAATGTGCTGAATCATCATCATCGGTCCATCCAGGAACAACCACATAGCGTATCCAAGTTCGTTTATTGATTTTTTGTAAATATTTGGCAAACTCAAGAACCCGCTTATTAGGGACACCGACTAATTTTTGATGAATATCATCATTGACTTGTTTTAAGTCAAGCATAACTAAATCAGTGACATCTAAAAGTTCATCAACAACATGATCGAGCTGTCTTGCATAACCATTTGTATCTAAACAAGTGCTGATCCCCTCTTGATGACAGGCTTTAAACCATTCTGTAACAAATTCAGCTTGTAACGTTGCCTCACCACCAGAAGCCGTCACACCACCACCATTAGGCATAATAAAGCTCTTGTAAGAAACAATCTCTTTCATCAATTCATCAACAGTAACTTCTTTTCCCTCTTTTAAATCCCAAGTATCACGATTATGGCAATACAAACAACGCATTAAACAACCTTGAAAAAAAACAATAAAGCGGATTCCTGGACCATCAACAGTGCCAAAGGATTCAAAAGAGTGAATACGACCTTTAATAGGTGATTTGGTTGTCATAATAATATTTTGTTGTTCCATAGATAATCTCTAATCATTGCTCATATTGCTTTTAATAATTTTAACGCCGATAGCATTTGGCTTACACCAATTATATTAATCGACCCTAATTATATTTTGTTTAATTATACCGAATAAATATTAACAATATTCAATTATTCTCATCATATTGATATTTAATTAAAGTTGTCATCAATATTCTTTTAAATTTGATAAAAAAAATAGCGCCCTTAAAGGACGCTATTTTGATTCAGTTAATCAATTAACTCAATTACATTGCTTGCGTAAATGTACGATTAATTACGTCATTTTGTTGTTCTTTAGTTAATGAGTTGAAGCGTACAGCATATCCAGAAACACGAATAGTTAATTGTGGATATTTTTCAGGGTGCTCCATTGCATCTAATAATGTATCACGATTTAATACGTTAACATTTAGATGTTGACCACCTTCAATTGTTGCTTCGTGATGGAAGTAACCATCCATTAAGCCAGCTAAATTGCGCTTACGCACATCATCATCTTTACCTAATGCATTTGGAACGATAGAGAAAGTATAAGAAATACCGTCTTTAGCATAGGCAAATGGTAATTTAGCAACTGATGTTAATGAAGCCACTGCACCTTTTTGGTCACGTCCGTGCATTGGGTTAGCACCTGGGCCAAATGGTGCACCAGCACGACGACCATCTGGAGTATTACCCGTTTTCTTACCATAAACAACGTTTGAAGTAATAGTTAATACTGACTGAGTAGGAATTGCATTACGATAAGTTTTAAGTTTTTGAATTTTCTTCATGAAACGTTCAACTAGATCAACAGCAATATCATCGACTCGTGGATCATTGTTACCGAATTGTGGATATTCACCTTCGATTTCAAAGTCAGTCGCTAAACCATCTTCATCACGGATAGTTTTCACTTTTGCATATTTAATCGCAGAAAGTGAGTCAGCAGCAACAGAAAGACCCGCAATACCGCATGCCATAGTACGAATAACATCGCGGTCATGAAGTGCCATTAATGATGCTTCATAACTATATTTATCATGCATGTAGTGAATAGCATTTAATGCTGTTACATATTGTTTTGCTAACCAATCCATAAAGTGATCTAAACGGGCAAATACTGTATCGAAATCTAAATACTCATCAGTGATTGGGGCTTCCTTAGGACCAACTTGCATTTTTAATTTTTCATCCACACCGCCGTTGATTGCGTATAGAAGTGTTTTAGCAAGGTTTGCACGAGCACCAAAGAATTGCATTTGTTTACCCACAATCATTGGGCTTACACAACATGCAATAGCATAGTCGTCATTATTAAAGTCAGGACGCATTAAATCATCATTTTCATATTGTAATGATGAAGTATCAATTGATACTTTAGATGCGAACTCTTTAAATCCACTTGGTAATTTTTCAGACCAAAGGATAGTCATATTAGGTTCTGGTGATGGACCCATTGTATATAAAGTATTTAAGAAACGGAAAGAAGTCTTAGTAACTAAAGTACGACCATCAACCCCCATACCTGCGATAGATTCAGTTGCCCAAATTGGATCGCCAGAGAATAATTCATCATATTCAGGAGTACGTAAGAAACGAACCATACGTAATTTCATAACGAAATGGTCGACAATTTCTTGCGCATCTTTTTCAGTAATTAATCCTGCTTCAAGATCTCGTTGGAAGTAAATATCAAAGAAAGTCGACGTACGACCTAATGACATTGCTGCACCATTTTGTGATTTAACCGCAGCTAAATAACCAAAGTATGTCCATTGTACTGCTTCTTGTGCAGTTTTAGCTGGAGCTGAAATATCATAACCATATTTAGCGGCCATTTCTTTAATTTGACCAAGCGCACGATGTTGTTCTGCGATTTCTTCACGACGTTGCATAGTCATTGCTAAATCAACACCGTTTTCGAAATCTGCTTGTAATGAATTGAATTGTGCAAATTTGTCTTGCATTAAGTAGTCAATACCGTAAAGTGCAACACGACGGTAATCACCAATAATACGACCACGACCATAAGCATCCGGAAGACCAGTGATAACACCAGATTTACGACAACGAAGAATATCTGGAGTATAGATATCAAAAACACCTTGGTTATGTGTTTTACGATATTCTGTGAAGATTTTTTTAACTAAAGGATCAAGAGTTCTGTTATAAGCTTTACAAGAATTCTCGATCATTTTGATACCACCAAACGGAATAATCGCACGTTTTAGTGGTTTTTCAGTTTGTAAACCAACAATTTTTTCTAAATCTTTTTCAATATAACCTGCATCATGAGCAGTAATTGTCGAAATAACACTAGTATCAAAATCCACAGGGGCATGGGTAGCATTTTCAATTTTAATGCCTTCCATTACTTTATCCCATAACTTAGTTGTGGCTTCGGTTGCGCCAGCTAAGAAAGACTCGTCGCCCTCATATGGCGTGTAGTTTTTTTGAATAAAATCGCGGACATTAACATTATTTTGCCAATCACCATCTTTAAAGCCTTTCCAAGCAGCTGCTTGTACTTCGTTTAAATTACTCATAGTTTTTCACCTCAGGTTTACAAAAATATCTATTTATCCTCTTATATATGAGGGTAAAGATTATAAAATCAATGCGGCTTACGTAAATATAAAGCCCAATAAGGTAGCGCCACAGCTAAACCACCTAAAATATTCCCTATTGTCACTGGAATTAAATTATTAAATACAAAATGCGTTACTGTCAGCTCTTTAAATGCATCAGGTGATACACCAGCTGCTTGCCAAAATTCAGGAGAAGCAAAATTGTTAATGACAATGCCCATGGGGATCATAAACATATTTGCAATGCTATGCTCAAAACCGCTAGCGACAAACATAGCGACAGGCAATACCATAATGAGCATTTTATCGAGTAAACTACGTCCAGCATAACTCATCCAAGCAGCCAAACAAACCATTAAATTAGCGAGAAAACCAAGACACACAGCTTCAATAAAGGTGTGATGTAATTTATGATCAGCTGTTTGCAGAACATTCAATCCCCACAAACCATTAGCAACCATATGCTGACCAGAAAACCAAATAACTGTGACAAACAGTATAGCACCAATAAAGTTACCGATATAGACAAAAATCCAATTACGGATCATTTTCGCCCAGCTCACTTTGTGAGTCATTTTAGGTAAAATGGTTAATACGGTTGAAGTAAATAAGTCCGAACCACAACAAACAACCAGCATTAGTCCTAATGAAAAACAGATACCACCGACCAATTTTGCTAAACCAAAAGCGACGGTTGCGGTTCCGGTTGTTACGGTAATATAAAACACAAAAGCAATAGAGATAAAAACACCCGCAAGAATCGCAGATAAAATTGTGCTACATAGGGGCTTATTTACTTTGTAATTACCAATATCTTCGGCAATTTTCGTCATTTGTGCGGGAGAATTGGAATCCACAAGTTTATCAGTACTCAAACTAACATCCTCAAAAAAACTAGGGTTTTATGAGACGCATAGTATACTCAAAAATTGAGGCAGATCACGTTTTTTTTTATGAAAAAACTTTAAAACTAAAAAAATCTATGTTTATTAAAGAAGTTGCTAATAATAAAAATTTCATAGGCGATTTTTTCTAAGGGAAAGTAGGAATTTTTGATTTGGAGACGTTTGTTTTTAACAAAAACAAATAAAATTAATATGTTATTAAATATTTTTACAAAAAATACCTTTTTAGCTGAGCAATAAACTCGCTATTATTAATGAGTTCAATGGAGAGAGTTGTTGCTTAACACAACTTCGAATTGCTTTTACTGGTTTAATTTCGATAAAAGGTAGATTTTCGGTTCTAATATTAATGATAAATTAATCAAATTGTTGGGTAATAGCGTTTGATCATAATCAGTAATTTTAATCCCAAGATGCTATAAATCAGCTATATCGCTTTTATTTTCATGCATGTTGAATAAAGACTTTTCACTCACTATCATTTTGATTTTAGCACCGTGTTTTTTTGTGTTGACGGAATAAGTGTAATTACCATTTGCTCCTTGGTCGTTTATCGTATATTTTGCATTAGAAATAGGATAAAACCAAAAAATAAAGACAAATAAGGTCGATAATGTTATACAAATTAAATGAATTTCTAGTTTTGACATATTTTGAATTTGATTTAAATAAAAATGTTAAAAAATTATCACTAAACTTAGATACTCTCCAAATATATTTTTATAATAATGATATATAAATTAGATAAATACCTAATAAAAGATGTGGTTTTAAGCGTATTTACTGCAACAATGAAAGGAATCAATACGTATATTATTGACATAAAAAAAACCTGTTTATAAACAGGTTTTAAGGATTCGGAAATTGGCTCCTCCAACAGGACTTGAACCTGTGACATACGGATTAACAGTCCGCCGTTCTACCGACTGAACTATGGAGGAACACTTAACACGCAGAATATTAACTATTTATAATGACAATGTCAATCTTTAAAACACTAAACAGAATCAACTGCTCAGCTTGTAAGCAAATTCTGTGATTACTGTGTTAAAATAATAGGTAAGAGATATAAAAGGTAGAATAAAATTGATGAAAAAAAATATTTGTGTTTTTTGTGGTGCAAGCGATGGTAGTCGTCTAGAATATCGGACTCATGCTGAACAATTAGGTAAAATATTAGCTGAGCAAAACAGGCGTTTAATCTATGGTGGTGGTAATAAAGGCTTAATGGGTATTATTGCTAACGCAGTCTTAGCTCATGGAGGCGAGGTAATTGGCATCATTCCTGAACGTTTAGTCAAAGCCGAAACGGCTCACCACGGTATCACTCGTTTAGAAGTGGTGGATAATATGCATCAGCGCAAAGCAAGACTTTCTGAGCTTGCCGATGGCTTTATTGCAATGCCGGGCGGAACAGGTACGCTAGAAGAAATTTTTGAAGTCTGGACGGGTATGCAAATCGGTTATCACGAAAAGCCGGTGGCTTTATTTAATCCAGCTGAATTTTGGCAGCCTATGCTCAATTTTTTACAGCATGTGGTGAATGAAGGTTTTGTCCGTGAGACCTTTTACAACACATTAATTGTTGATAATAACCCTGAAAGTATGCTTGAAAAAATGGATAACTTTGTTCCTAAAGATTTGCAACGTTGGGTTAAGAAGTAGTTTGAAGAATAAAAAAACGCCATCATTTGATGGCGTTTTTGTTGATATAAGTTATTAAACTGTTTCAACTTCATTAGTTGATTCTGGCTCTGGTTGTTTAATAAATGCATAAGCCACACCAGCAATAACGGCACCAACAACAATAGATAATAAGTAGCCAACCACTGGTTTAACAACCCCCGGAATTGCTAAAGCAAATAAACCACCATGCGGCGTCATTAATGTTGAACCGAAGGCTAACGCCATACCACCAGTAATAGCACCACCAATAATACAACATGGGATAACACGTAATGGGTCGCGCGCAGCAAATGGAATTGCTCCTTCTGAAATAAAGCATAAGCCTAATACCAATGAAGCTTTACCGCTTTCTTGTTCAGGTTTAGCAAATTTCTTGCGTGCAATAAGTGTTGCAAGTCCCATTGCTAAAGGTGGAACCATGCCGCCGGCCATAACGGCTGCCATTGGCATATATTGATGTTGTGAAATTAATGTTGTTCCGAATAAATATGCTGCTTTATTAATAGGTCCTCCCATATCAGTACACATCATTCCACCTAGAATTACCCCCAAAAGCACAGCAGTATTTGGATTTGAATTCAGCGAATCTAGCCATGAATTCAAGAAAGCCATTAACCATGAGATAGGGATCCCTGTATATTCCATCGTAAGACCTGTTATTAGGGTTGCTAATAAAGGAATAATCAAAATCGGTTTTAACGCTTCCATACTTTTTGGTAATCGCAGATATCTCGTCATGAGCAAAACAAAATATCCGGCAAAATAACCAATAAAAATACCTCCTAAAAATCCAGCCTTGGTTGACTCAGCTATCATTCCTCCAACAAGTCCAGGAACAAGTCCTGGTCTATCAGCAATAGAATAAGAAATATATCCAGCTAATAGTGGAATCATAAGTTTAAAAGCTATATCGCCAATTTGTTTTAAGTGCGGCTCTCCAACAAGCTCGTTAACTAATATTTCTTTTACTACTTTTACGCCATTTTCTAAGACCTCAACCGTTTTTGGTACATCTCGAAATTCACCCAATGCAAATGATAGAGCAATAATCAAACCGCCAGCTACAACCATTGGTAACATGTACGAAATACCCGTTAAAAGGTGTTGATAAAATCCTTTTTTTTCTTTATTAGATTTAGCTACCGAAGCATTAGCACTTGGTTGATACACGGTTGCTTCTTCAAATGCTTTATCAAATTCTTGTGCTGTTTTTTTCAGGGCCGGACCTGTTTTGGTGCGATAAAGTTTTTTACCCGCAAATTTGCTTAAGTCGACATCGATATCACAAGCAGCGATAACCACATCGGCAGATGCGACCTCTTCTGGCGTTAATTCATTACCAACACCAACTGAACCACGAGTTTCAACTTTACACCACCAACCACGTTTTTTGGCTTCTTCTTCAATGGCTTCTGCCGCCATAAAAGTATGAGCAACGCCTGTTGGACAAGCAGTAACAGCAACAATACGTTTTACACCATGACTTGGCATTGCTGTTGGTGCCACCTCAGCAGATTGTTCATAGACACTCGCTTTACTTTGTGCATCAGTTAAAATCTGTTTTGGATTAGCAAAAAGTTGATTTAACTCTTCAACCACATACACTTTTTTGCCAACCACAGATTTATCACTAATGGTTCCCGAACCGACAGCAACAATAATATCTGCTGATGCAGCAGTGTCAACGATGTTTAAATTTAAGGCATTTGCCGCTAAAGCTAATTCTGCTTTAGCTAAACGTCCATTAACTGGACCTGCATGACTACCTTCAATAATATATATATTCATGAATACTCCTTATGCAGCAATTATTTCAATTTTTTCTAGCATATTATTTACAGCTTGGCGCTCAGCAATACCCACACCAGCCTGTCCAACCGATAGAGCCGCAACACTTGATGCAAAGACTAAAGTGTCTTTAATTGATTGCTCAGTGATTAAACCATACATTAAACCAGCGACCATTGAATCGCCAGCACCCACCGTACTAACCACTTGGCATTTAGGTGGTTTTGCTAACCATGCTTCATTTTTAGTGACCCATAATGCACCTTTACTTCCAAGCGAAATGATAACATTGTCAACGCCGCCATTAACTAACTCCA
The DNA here is from genome assembly GCF_057063525.1 of Gilliamella sp. X-46. Classification (NCBI taxonomy): domain Bacteria; kingdom Pseudomonadati; phylum Pseudomonadota; class Gammaproteobacteria; order Orbales; family Orbaceae; genus Gilliamella; species Gilliamella sp. X-46. The sequence continues at coordinate 207,792 of NZ_JBXSQH010000002.1, forward strand.
TAGCAGCCTTTTTTACATCATCCAATGTCGATAATTTACGACCTATCCACATTTCAAGCTCTTTATCATTTGGTTTGATTAACCATGGTTTTGCTTTTAATCCTGCGACCAATGCATCTCGACTACTATCGAATACAATTTTTGGACAAATCGCTTTAACTTGTTCCATCCAATTTGTAAATTTATCAAGTGATACCCCAGCAGGTAAGCTACCGCAGATAGCAACCATATCAATGTTTTTTAACCATTCAAGAGAATTTTTTACAAAGCTTTGCCAATCTTGCTCACTAATAGTAAAGCCCGAAAAATTCAGATCTGTTACTTCACTATTTTCTTCGGTCAATTTGACATTAATACGTGTACGGCCTTCAATTGTTTCAAATTTATCAACCACATGTAATGATTTAAATAATAAATTAAATCCATCACGGTTTTCTTTACCTAAAAAACCACCAACGGTTAATTGAACATCTAAATCCGACAAAACTTTAGCAACATTGATGCCTTTACCAGCAGCAAGTAACGCATTAGTTTGAACTAAATTAACATCGCCAAGCTCCACTTTTGGGCAAAAACCTAAAAGGTCATAAGCAGGATTTAATGTAATTGTTGCAATACGATAAGTCATTTAAACACCCTCACCTAAACCGCTTTCAATCGCTTTTCCAATTGCTTCAAGTGCTTGTTCGGCATCATCTCCAACGGCGGTAAATTGTAATCGACTGCCTTTTTTGGCACCTAGTGCAACAATTTTCATTAAGCTCGTTGCACTTACTGGTTCACCTTTACCGTCTAAATTAGCAACAGTCACTTTGCAGTTAAATTCTTTAACGAGTTTGACTAAAACCGACGATGGACGGGTATGTAAGCCGTTTTCGTTAGGAACAATAAATTCACAAGTGAGCCCGTCGTTATTTGAGCTTGTCTGTAGTGCAGAATTTGAAGTTGATACCTGCTGCTCAGAAAGCAACAAATTAATGAGTTTATCAGCATTAGCTGATACTAGTTGGTCTAGTTTTTGATTGTAAACTAAAGAGGCAATATTACTGACAACGTCAGAAATAGCATCATCAACAACAGACATTGTGATAAGTAATTTAACCGGGTTTCCGATTTCGTTTAGATTGCTAGTTGTACGGCTAATGGCAATGGCATTTTTTATATTGCCATTTTTGCTATCATTTAACCAAACACCGCTTCCAAGGTAATTTGGCTTGCTGTCTAACACGTCAGTAATAAAAGTTGCATTTACCGCATTTTGTTGTTTCAAACGTGAGGCATTCAATGCTTGCATCATAGTTAAACTATCTGCGGGAATATCAAGTAGCAATGATGATGAGTCAATAGTAAATTGGCTGTCTTGAGCACTTGTTTTGCCAGTTAAAATGGCAATGGCTTCGTCGGCAGTTTGGATCTTTTTAATTCGTTCTTCAACACCATCTGCACTAAGTATATGGGTTAATTGTCGAAGCAATTCTAAATGTTCATCAGAACTTGCAGCAATACCGATTGCAAGATAGGCTTTTTCCCCCTCATCTCCCCATTCAACACCATTAGGAAAGCAAAAGACTTGCACCCCTGTTTTTTTGACTAAATGGCGAGTTTTGGTTGTGCCATGAGGAATAGCAAGACCTATACCTAGATAGGTAGCCGCTTGAGATTCTCGTTCAAGCATTCCGTCGACATAACCTTGTTCAACAAATCCTGCATTAGTTAAGGTTGCAGCAATTTTTTTTATCGCTTCAGTTTTATTAGTGGCTTGTTCATTTAAATGAATATTCTCTTTAACTAAATGAAACATATCATAAATACCTCTGGGTTAAATGTAGGTAGATTTAAAAATTCGCACAAAAGCAAATCCTTTAATTAACCTTAATTGAATCGTTTCAGCAATAATGAATTGATTAACATTAATTATCCAATAAATTATGTCTATTAATAATTTATTTGTGATCTGGATCTTGTTTTTATTTAAACTAATTTAAAATAAATAATAAAATTTTTATTTATCAATTTATTTACGACCTAAACTACCCCTATAAATTAAGCGTCTTGGGATTATTGTGGTACCAGATTGATAGTTTTGATTATGCAAATAATTTAAAAATAGTTTTATTGTGACGCTAGCAACTTCTTTATGATCTTGTGAAAGTGATATTACTTTACATGGCAAAAAATCTAACAGTTCGTTATCACCAAAAGTAGCAATTGTTAAGGTTTCGGGTAAACGTCCAAACTTTCTTAAAATTGCATCAATGGTTCCTTGTAATAAAGAAAAAGAAGTTGTAAAAATGCCATTAGGCATTGCGTGACTTTCTAGCCATTGACTAAAAGCAAAATCAGCATCGTGACGACTATAATTATTTGCATATAAAAAATCAACTTTATTGCAATGATTAAGTTTGATATCGTTAAAACCATCTAAACGAAGTTGACTAACAGATAAATTAGGCAAAGCCCCGATATATACGACAGAATCTTGTACAAAGTTATTGAATGCTTGAGCTAGCGATTTTGAGTCTTGTTTGTCTGCACCTACAATGTTTCTAAATTTCGATGTAGACAATACTCTATCTAGCGCAAATAGAGGAATTTTTTCGTTTTGCCAGTCATCATAAAAAAGACAATCTTGATTAGAAACGAATGACGATGAAATCAGTAACGCGTCGACACGACGTTGTTGAAGATGCTTGACACATTCTTTTTCAATTTGTGGGTTATCCTTTGAGCATGCCAGTAATAATTGATATCCTTCTTTTCTGGCTAATTGTTCTAAATAATTGGCGATGCGAGTATAACTGTTGTTTTCCAAATCGGGAATAATAATGCCGATAGTTCGCGTTTTACCTGCTCTAAGCCCTGCTGCTACTGCATTAGGTCGATAATTATACTGTTTGACAACCGCCATTACTTTTTCGATTGTTTTATCACTAACGCGGTACTTTTTGGCTTTTCCATTAACAACATAACTTGCAGTTGTCCTTGAAACACCAGCTAAAAGTGCGATTTGTTCTAATTTCATAACGCTATCCCAACTAGAATATAGTTAGTTATTTAACCTGAATCAAAATAATTTGTAAATAATAATTATAATTTTACTCAATAAGTTAGCTTGATTTCACGTTTTATAAAAAAGCCTAAAGATAAAAATGATTAATCTCCAAAAAATAAAATTTAGTTAATATCTAAATCATATCCATAATAATAAACGTATTAATCATTAGTAATAAATAGCAATATTTTGATCATGAACATTTTCAATTTTGACCGGTGTATCAAATATATCTTCTAAAATAATAGCATCCATAATCTGTTGTGGGTTACCTTGATATACCAGTTCTCCATTTTTCATGGCTAAAATATAGTCTGAATAGACGGATGCAAAGTTAATATCATGAATAACGATCACAATTGTTTTACCTAGCTCATCGGCAGCACGGCGTAATTGCTTCATCATTGCGACAGCATGTTTCATATCAAGGTTATTGAGTGGTTCGTCAAGTAATACATATTCCGTATCTTGGCATAACACCATGGCAACATAAGCACGTTGCCTTTGCCCACCAGAAAGCTCATCTAAAAAGCGATCTTTATATTGCGTAAGATCTAAAAAATCAAGAGCTCGGTGGATATATTCATAATCATCAGCAGTTAATCGCCCTTTGCTATAAGGGTAACGCCCAAATCCAACTAATTCAAAAACAGTTAATCTGCTAGTAAAACGATTCTCTTGTCTTAATACGGATAAATAGGTGGCCAACTTATCACTTGGTGTGTTCACAACATCCATATTTTGAATTTTAACTTGCCCTTTATCAGCAGATAAAAGTCGACTTATGATCGATAATAATGTCGATTTACCTGCTCCATTTGGACCAATGATTGCAGTAATGCCACCTTTTGAAATTGTCGCGTTGACGTTTTTTAATACAGGTATTGTTTGATAGTTTTTACTAATATTATTAATTTCTATCACATCGGCACCTTTTTCAATAATAAGAAGATAAACAATGAACCGCCAATAAATTCAATCACAATAGATAATGCACCAACCATATTTAATATCCGCTCTAAGAACATCTGCCCGCCAACAAGAAAAATAACACCTAATAAAAAAGCAGTAGGAAGTAAAAAACGATGTTTGCTTGATCCACTAACACTATAAGCTAAATTAGCAATTAAAAGCCCTAAGAAAGTAAAAGGTCCAACTAATGCTGTAGATATTGAGACCAAAACAGAGACTAACAATAAAATAATCGTAATACTTTTTTGGTAATCAATACCTAAATTTATCGCATTATCACGCCCTAAAGCCAAAACATCAAACTGATATCGCATTATCCATAAAAACAAACCGATGATAACAATAATCACTAATGAAAAGACGATCAATATCGGTTCGGCACGGGTAAAGGTTGCAAAAATGCGGCTTTGTAATATCGCAAACTCAGACGGTGTCATTAAACGCTGTAATAGATTAGATAAACTGCGGAATAATGTTCCTAAAATAATACCAATTAATAATACCAAATGTAAATTTTGCTTTAGCTTAGTAAATAATCCTCGATACAAAAATAATGAAAATAAGACTAATAAAAGTGATTCAAAGATGAATCTACCAACCATACCAATATAGGGAATACCTTGTGTATCAATAAAAAAGATCACAAGAGTTTGTATTAATACAAACAGCGATTCAAACCCCATAATAGAAGGAGTTAATATTCGGTTGTTCGTGACAGTTTGGAAAAGCAATGTTGATGTTGCTGCCGAAAAAGCAACTAAAATCATCGTCAGCATAATCCAAGTTCGATGCATCAAAATATAGCTAATATTACCTTTAAGGCCTATCGTCATAAAGCAAGTAATACAAATTAACGCAATTATAAATAACCAAAAGACTCTTTTTTGACTTGAAAGATAACGTTTTTGATTAATTAACATGGCGTTTTCGACTCAATAAGATTAAAAAAATAATAGCACCGACTACGCCAAGAATAACACTCACAGGAATTTCAAAAGGATAGCGAATTATTCGTCCAATGATATCGCAAATTAAAACCAGCCCACTACCAAACAAACAGATCCATGGAATGGTTTTACGAACATTATCACCAAATAATAAGCTGACAATATTTGGTACAATTAATCCAAGAAAGGGTAAAACACCGACCACAACAACGACAATACCACCGATTAATGCAATAACAATGAGTCCTGTCAACATAACTCTACGATAATTAAGCCCAACATTGATGGAAAAATCTCGACCTAAGCCAACAACGGTAAATTGATCAGCACTCCAACAAGCAAGTAGCGTTAATCCGCCGACTAACCATAATAATTCATAACGACCTTGCAAAATACCAGAAAAATCACCGGATTCCCATCCTCCTAGTGATTGTAGCAAATCAAAATACATAGCAAAAAATGTAGTAACAGCGCTAATAACAGCCCCTAACATAATACCAACAAGAGGCACCATCAATGCTGATTTAAAAATGATTTTACGAGAAATTATCATAAAAACCATCGTACCAACCATTGCAAATAAGCTGGCAACAGTCATTTTAGTCATAACACTTGCGCTAGGAGCTAACACCATCATAATTAATAAACCAAGACTCGCTGATTGCGTCGTGCCAACTAAAGAGGGTTCAACAAATCGATTTTGAGTTAATAGTTGCATTATTAAGCCAGCAACACTCATGGCACTACCTGCTAATAATAAAGCAACCGTTCTAGGTACACGGCTAACAAAGAAAATTTCGCACATGTTGCTATCAGACCATAAATCCAATGGCGTCACATTCCCAGCACCAATAAACAAACTTATTGCAGTCATGATCAATAAAATGAAAATGCCTGCAATAAAATAAAAAGATTTAATCATGCTTTACATTAATGAGCTGGTTCAGTTTGCAAAGCAACACCTATTTGATCCATTAAATGGCTATAAGTTTGAATACCGCCAGAAATATAGATCGATGTTGAATCTAAGTAAACAATATGATTGTGCTGCCATGCTGAGGTTTTTTGAATTAATTCATTATTCAATACTTGCTGTGCTGATTGTGCTTCTTTATTACCAATTGCATTATCTCTATCTAAAACAAATAACCATTCTGGATTAACACTTAAGATAAATTCCGAAGTCACAGCATTACCGTGGCGTCCTGCTTCTTGGAAAGTTGTGGCTGGTTTGAATCCTAATACATCAAATACAAAACCAAAACGAGATTTTTCACTATAAGCAGACATTTTGCCACCATTAACCATGATAACTAATGCACTTCCTGCCGTGCTTGTTTTTTGTTTTAGTTGTTCTATTTTTTGATTAAAATCAGCCAATAACTTATTAGCTTCATTTTGCCTATGAAAAATATCACCTAATTGTTGGGTTCTTTGCGTTATGCTTCCTAAAAAATTGTTGTAATCAATATCTAACGAAATCGTTGGCGCGATATCATTTAATTTATTATAAGCATCATTGGCTCGACCACCAGCAATAATAATATCAGGCTGAATAGAACTTAAAACCTCATAATTTGGTTCAAATAAAGTACCCACATTAGTGTATTTTTTACTGTCATATTTGGATAAGAAAGTTGGGAAATGTACGTCTGATTGAGGCACTGCTGTAACAGGAATATTTAATGCATCCATAATATCAAGCGTTGCTGTATTAAAAACAACAACTTTTTTAGGGTTGTCAGGTACTTCAGTTTTGCCTTGAGAATGTTCAATGGTAACCGTTTTTACAGATGGTTGCTGTTCTTTTTTATTGTCACATCCAACTAAAACAAGTAATACCGTAAGTAAAACTACGGATTTAGCTTTGATATATGAATACATTATAACTCCTAATTATCAGCCTAAATAAAAATCAACAAAACGATAAATTATAATAATTATCATTTACATTAAGATTGTAACTAAAAAAGATATAAGGTTCAATGAACTTTAAGTGTTTAAAACCATAATATGCAATAAAAGACAGACTAAATAGAAGTAAAACGATAATAACCAGACTAAAAGCTACCGATTTATTTCGGTAGCATAGTGAATATCAATAGTTAGAATTCCTGATTTGGATTAATTGATAAATCTTTAAGCTTACGAGTTAATGTATTACGTCCCCATCCTAATAGATGAGCAGCATCTTGTTTATGTCCCCGTGTAAAATTGAGCGCACTCTTTAATAAGATACATTCAACATCGTGCATTACTTCAGTTAAAATGCCCGTTTGGCCACTTGTAAGCGCTTGTTTTGCCCATTGTTCTAGTGACATTTTCCAATCTGTTTGTTGTTGTGGTAAGTGACTAGCAGATAATGTAATATGTTCATTTGTAGCAATGGTTTTAGTTGTTGATAACTGCAACAACTCTGGAGGTAAATCTTTAACAAAAACCTCTTTATTTGAAGACATTACTGTAACCCAACGACAGGTGTTTTCAAGCTGTCGGACATTACCAGGCCAATTAAATTGGCATAATACATCTAATGCTTCTAAGCTTAGTATTTTACTTTCTACTCCAAGCTCTTTTGCCGTTGTATGTAAAAAATGTTCAGCAAGTTTTGGAATATCTTGCGCTCTATCGCGTAAAGGTGGAAGTAATATACGAATAACATTTAAACGATGAAACAAGTCTTCTCTAAATTTGCCTTCCCTGACTCTTGCATCTAAATCTTGATGTGTAGCGGCAATAATACGCACATCAACTTTAACGGGAGAATAGCCACCAATACGATAAAACTGCCCATCGGCAAGCACCCTTAATAATCGGGTTTGAACATCAAGTGGCATATCACCAATTTCGTCCAAAAATAAAGTACCACCATTAGCCTGTTCAAAACGCCCATGTCTAATTTGAGCAGCACCTGTAAATGCGCCTTTTTCATGCCCAAAAAGCTCAGATTCAATCAGCTCTTTAGGAATCGCCGCCATATTCAATGCAATAAAAGGGGATTGTGAACGAGGGCTGTGGGTGTGTAGTGCTTTAGCAACTAATTCTTTACCAGTCCCTGATTCACCATTAATTAATACACTGATTGACGATTTAGATAATCGTCCAATAATACGAAAGACCTCTTGCATTGAAGGTGCTTCACCAATAATACCTGTTGATGCTTTTGCTGTTGTATTATTGCTGGTTTTATTGCTTTGAGTTTGTGAAATTGCACGCTCAACCAGTTGTATAACTTCATCCACATCAAAGGGTTTTGGGATATAATCGTAAGCACCTTTTTGATAGGCATTTACTGCCGCATCAAGATCCGAATGTGCAGTCATAATAATAACAGGTAAATGAGGTAATTTTTCTTTAACATAGTGGAGCAATGTTAAACCATCAATCCCAGGCATTTTGATGTCTGATATTAATACCGCTGGCTTTTCAGCATAAGTGATCAAAGCATCCATCACATCTTGACCAGTTGAAAAGCTGACACACTTGAAATTGGCATGAGTTAATGCTTTTTCTAATACCCAACGAATTGAACTATCATCATCAACAATCCAAACATTCATTTTAATTTACCTCACTGCTTAATTGGCAAATAGACAGAAAACACTGTATGCCCAGGCCAACTATTAAATTCAATTTTACCGCAATGTTGATCAACAATATTATGAGCAATCGAAAGCCCAATACCTGTACCATCTTTATACCCACTCACCATAGGGTAAAATAAAGTATCTTGTATATGAACTGGCACACCTGGTCCCGTATCTTCGATATCAATACGAGCGCATAACCGATAACGTTGTCCATGTAAAGTAACTTGGAAAGCTGTTCTTGTCCTAATGGTAATTGTGCCAGTATTCGAACCAATAGCCCGCAAAGCATTGCGAACAATATTCAAAATTACTTGTTCTATTTGTTCAGAGTCATGAATAAAATCGGGTAAGCTTGGATCATAATCACGTAAAATTTCAATATTGATGGGCTTTTCCAAACACAGCAAAGCATAGATACGCTCTATTGCTTGGTAAATGCTTTGTTCTTTTTGTTGCAACCGTTGTTGCGGACCTAATAATCTATCTACAAGATTACGTAATCTATCTGCTTGTTCAATAATGATTTTTGTATAATCTTGCAATTCATTTTTAGGTAACTCTCGTGATAATAACTGAGCTGCACCTCTGAGCCCACCTAATGGATTTTTAATTTCATGAGCAAGTCCTCGAACTAATTCACGAGCGGCACTTTGTTGAGCTTGTTGTAATTGTTCTTGGCTAAGGCGTTTATGATTATTTAACGGTGCCATTTCAATCAAAATTCGACCATTAACTAACAGCTGAGCTGTCAACGATAAAATATGTAATTCATTATTAATAACTAAATTAACTTCATTATCTGTAAAACCTTGATTTTGAGCTAATGCACTGAGCATCAAATTAATATCTAAAGAAAAATACCCCAATAAATCAGGAAAGTAACTTTCTAATAATTTTTTAGAGCTTTGTGCTAATAACTGCTGTGCAGCGGTATTGGCATAGAGAATATTGAGCTTTGTATCAAGTAATAAAATACTTGTAATCATAGAATCAAGAACAAGATTAGCATCAGATTCATTATTAAATGTCATCGTTGGATTTCCGTCCTGATTAGAAACCACCGCTAATAAGCGGTGGGTAACACACTAAGTTATATAAAAAATAATTTATAAGCTATAGTACAATTCAAATTCAACCGGATGTGGCGTCATACGTACACGATCAACATCTTGGCGTTTTAAATCAATGTATGCATCAATAGTATCATTAGTAAAGACATTACCACGTGTTAAAAACTCACGATCTGCATCTAATGCATTAAGTGCCTCTTCAAGCGAACCTGCAACTTGAGGAATTAATTTAGATTCCTCTGGTGGTAAATCGTATAAGTTTTTATCCATCGCATCGCCAGGGTGAATTTTATTAATAATACCATCTAAACCAGCCATTAACTGCGCAGCAAATGATAAGTACGGGTTACCTGCTGGATCTGGGAAGCGAACCTCAATACGACGAGCTTTAGGGTTAGTCACAACAGGAATACGAATTGATGCAGAACGGTTACGTGCAGAATAAGCAAGCATAACTGGTGCTTCATAGCCCGGTACCAGACGTTTATAAGAGTTAGTTGCAGGATTAGTAAATGCATTGATGGCTTTAGCATGTTTGATAATACCACCAATATAGAATAATGCCATTTCTGAAAGACCTGCATATTTATCCCCAGCGAATAAATTTACACCATCTTTCGCTAATGATTGGTGACAGTGCATACCAGAACCATTATCACCAAACATTGGTTTTGGCATAAATGTCGCTGTTTTACCATAAGCGTGAGCCACATTTTGTACGACATATTTATAGATTTGCACTTCATCAGCTTTTTTAGTTAGCGTATTAAAGCGACATGCAATTTCGTTTTGACCCGCAGTTGCAACTTCATGATGGTGAGCTTCAACCACTAAGCCAAGCTGCTCCATAATTAAACACATTTCAGAACGGATATCTTGCGATGAATCAACTGGTGGAAGTGGGAAATATCCACCTTTCACGCCTGGACGATGCGCTTTATTACCTTCTTCATATTTTGTACCAGAGTTCCAAGCCGCTTCAATATCATCGATATGCACAAAACTACCAGACATTGGTGAACCAAAACGAACATCATCAAATAAGAAGAATTCCGGTTCAGGCCCAAAAATCACAGTATCAGCAATACCCGATGATTTTAGATACTCTTCGGCACGTTTAGCGATTGAACGAGGGTCACGATCATACCCTTGTAAAGTTGCTGGCTCTAATACATCACAACGAAGGTTTAACGTTGTATCTTCAAAAAATGGATCGATTACGGCTGTTGAAGCATCAGGCATTAACACCATATCTGACTCATTAATCCCTTTCCACCCAGCAATGGATGAACCGTCGAACATCTTGCCATCTTCAAAAAAATCGGCATCTATTTGACTAACAGGAATTGTCACGTGTTGTTCTTTACCTTTAGTATCAGTAAAACGTAAATCAACAAACTTAACGTCGTTTTCTTTAATTAGTGTTAAAACTTTTTGTGTAGACATGTATCTTCTCCATTAAGGACAAATAATAATTGTTCAGTTTTCAAGGCATTTTTGCCAAACTGTTATAACCTATGCAAATATAATGCCAATTTTTCAACGGTGCATTCATGAAGCAAGCATCACAAATAGTAACATAGATCTTAATGTTGCACCATAATGGTTAGATAAGCACCAACTTAATGCACCAAAATAATTCATCATACTTCCACAATCGTTTAATCGTCTAAATCGACAATATTTACACTTGAATTGATGATAAATTACCACGCTGCAGATCACTTGCCGAATAATACTCCCAAAACTACACTGGAGATCTATCACCAGAGACAATTAAGTAAAATGTTACCTTATCCTGATCATGTTCAACGGTTTCTTCTGAAACCAATACAACATAATAGTACATATTATCTTTTGGATTAATTATCGTTACATTCTGACCGCCCATTTCCCAATGGCAACAAACCAACTTTAGTTCAGTCATTCCCATTTTCTGAGTTAAATACTCTTGAGCTTGTTTTGCATCTTTTCCTTCTATTTTATAAATGGCTTCAATCGATCTTGTTTGCCCATAATCATCAACATCACAACGTTCATATTGAAAATAATCCGGTGCAGCATCATCAAATTCACGTAAAAAATCACGGCAAGTCAAATCTGGATCATAACTCGAAGGTTCAATAAGTGAAGCATGTTTTTCACCACTAACTTGCTCTAAAACTACATCGTAATTACCATTAGCAATCACAGAAGAAACAAAAAAAAATAATAAAAATAGTAAGATAGGCACTCTAAATTGCATCAAAATTTTTCCTTATATCCAACACATTTTATAACCTTTTAAAATAAAACAATTCACTATAAAACAATTTTTCAATTATTGGCACTATATTTCATTACGCATTATCGTTATAATCTCACCTTAAAATTGAAAAAATTAGGTAATCATACAAGTATGGAATTTATTACACTCGAAATTATACCTTTTATAAAAAATCATCTTTTGCTTTCATTAGGTTGGATCGTTTTATTTATTGCAATCATTGTATTAACAATTAAAAGTAAATTATCTAAGGTCCAAATTATAAATAATGTGCAAGCTATTCATATGATCAACAAACAAAACGCGGTTATTATTGATATTCGATCTAGTGATAGTTTTAAAAAAGGTCATGTTACTGAATCTTATAATATTTTACCGATAGATATAAAAAACGCGAGTGCAAAATCAATTGAAAAATTTAAAGAAATTCCCATCATTTTAATTGATGAAAATGGCCTATCATCCGTTGGCATTGGTGAGTCACTGGTCAAACAAGGTTTTTTACATGTGCATGCTTTAAAAGATGGCATTGCTGGATGGAATGGCGAAAATTTACCATTAGTTAGAAAATAATATAATTTTAAAATAAGGTGTTATCATGACAGAACAAAACAATACACAACAACCTGAAACACAGTTTTCTATTCAACGTATTTATACTAAAGATATTTCATTTGAAACTAATAATGTTCCTGAAATTTTTACAAAACAATGGCAACCAGAATTAAATATTGAATTAAATTCATCTTCACAAGGGCTAAGCGAAAATGTGTATGAAGTTGCGCTTCGCGTCACTGTAACAGTAAAACAACAAGACGAAGTAGTATATATTTGTGAAGTGACTCAAGCGGGTATCTTTTCACTTATCGGATTTGATGAAGGTCAAATTCAACATTGTGTAGGTGCCTATTGTCCAAACATCTTATTCCCTTACGCACGTGAGGTCATTTCTAGTTTAGTCAATAAAGGGACATTCCCTCAAATAAATTTAGAGCCAGTAAATTTTGAAGCATTATTTATTAATTATCTTCAACAACAGCAACAACAAGCCAAATCTACTGAAACATTACAATAATAATTATTATATTTTAGTTAGTTAACGATAAGTTTATTGGATTATTATGAAAAAAAATGCTGCAGTTACAGTAATTGGCGCAGGATCTTACGGAACCTCTTTAGCTATTTTACTGGCACGAAATGGCCACTCAACTCTATTATGGGGTCATAACCCTGATAAAATGGTCATTTTGCAGCATGATAGGCAAAATAAACAATTTTTACCTGATATTCCTTTTCCTGATTTGCTACAAATTGAAAGCGATTTAAAAACAGCAGTTTCAGCTGCATCTATTTTACTTATTGTGGTACCAAGTCACGCTTTTGCAAGTATTTTAACTCAAATCAAACCATTTTTACGGCAAGATTCTAAAATAGTCTGGGCAACAAAAGGACTTGAGGTCAATACCGGTCGATTATTGCAAGATGTCGCAAGAGAAATTTTAGGCAATCAAATTTCATTAGCCGTTATTTCTGGTCCAACGTTTGCCAAAGAAGTGGCGTCAGGATTACCCACAGCAGTAACTGTTGCCTCAACGGATAAGAACTTCTTAACAGAATTACAACATCTATTCCATTGTAGTAAAAGTTTCCGTGTTTATAGCAGCAGAGATTTTATTGGAGTACAACTTGGTGGTGCAATCAAAAATGTTATAGCCATTGGTGCTGGATTATCTGATGGTCTTGGTTTTGGTGCCAATGCTAGAACAGCATTAATTACCCGTGGCCTTGCTGAGATGATGCGATTAGGAGCTGCATTAGGTGCAGATCCTGCAACTTTTATGGGGATGGCTGGGCTGGGCGATCTCGTTTTAACCTGTACAGATAATCAATCCCGTAATCGCCGTTTTGGAATTTTACTTGGTCAAAATAAATCAATTCAGGAAGCCCAAGATGCTATTGCTCAAGTTGTCGAAGGTCGTAATAACACCAAAGAAGTCTGGCTACTAGCTCAAAAATATCATGTTGATATGCCGATCACGGAACAAATTTATCAAATCCTTTATGAGAATAAAGATCCAAAACAAGCAGCAATGGCATTACTTGGGCGTTCACAAAAAGCAGAACTAAAAAGCTAGTTTTATACTAAAAAAGCTTAGCTACCTGAAATTTTTTGACAAAAAAGCACCTTAATCCCACAAGTAATTACTATAAATATGTGCCAATTCCTTTTTCTTTGGCTTTAAGATAGATATCGTAACCAATATACACATCTAATACTGCAGTTCCAACCGTTTTAAATAAAGTAATTTGTTGATTATTTTGGCGACATTGAGTTGGATCTAGCACTAAATCTCCTAACTCTAAAAAATCATCTTCCGATACTAATTTTTGTTTAATTGGATCAATAATATCACCTGCTTCAGCAAACACCCCCTCTTTGGTATCAAGCACTCGAATATTAGCTTTTTCAACAATGCTCTTCGGAATTTCGTGCATCTCTGGTGTATAAGCACCGACACCGTTAATATGTGTACCGGATTTTACTTTATCACCATTAAACGTAACAACTTTTGATGTTGTAACCGAAGTAATGATATCGGCTTGACTAATGTCTTCATCCAAATTTTGTGAAAAATAAAGATTAGTCGAAAAATGAGCGAAACGTTGTTTCATATCATTCGTAAATTGTTTTGCTTTTTGAGTATCAATATCAAAAATAGCAACATCAGTCAGTGAACGCACAGTTAGCATCGCTTCCAGTTGGGATATCGCCTGCCCACCAGTACCAATCAACACTGCACGACTAGCATTTTTACGCGCCAATAAATCAGTTGCCGCACCTTGAACAGCCCCTGTACGAAGCTGGGTTACAAAAGTACCATCTAACATGGCACAAACTTCACCTGTTTGTGGATCTAACATTAAAACTTGAGCAGGTACTGATGGCTTGCCTAACTTAGAATTTTCAGGAAAAACTGAAACAATTTTGATACCCACAACATCACTACCTTTAATATGTGCTGGCATAAACAAACATTGGCCTTTTTGCATATCAAAATTGATTCGCAATGGCACATCACAGTTCCCTTGTGTATAAATTTTTAAAGCTTGCTTATCTGCTGCTATCGCATCTTTCATTGTATAAAACTGTTCAATATCTTTAGCTGTTAAAATGAGCATTTTTGTTCCTTAATTGCTTTTTATATTTATTTTATAGTTAGTATCCATTATCTATTTTTTAAATCAAGAATCATTATTAATTAAATTCTAACAATTTGTTTTATATTAAAAAACACACCTCCTTGTATATTTTATATATTTTCACTATTATTACAGAGTACAATTTTGTACGATAATTGAGAAATCAGATGTTATTTAAAATATTAAAATTTTTTTTAAAGTTTTTATTCCATGTCAAAATTCATGGCAATCTTGACAATTTAAAGCAAGATAGACTTCTTATCACTCCTAACCATGTATCTTTCCTCGATGGTATCCTAATCGGCATGTTTTTACCTGTAAGACCAGTATTTGCTATTTATGCTGGCTATATTAATCACTGGTTGGTCCGTTTAGCAAAGCATTATGTTGATTTTGTGCCTATGGATCCATTGAGCCCAATGGCAATTAAGCGATTAGTTCGCGAAGTTGAAAAAGGCCGCCCAATAGTCATATTCCCTGAGGGAAGAATTACTGTAACTGGCTCATTAATGAAAATTTATGATGGTGCTGCTTTTGTTGCAGCCCGTTCTCAAGCAACAATTGTACCTGTCTGGATTGAAGGAGCTGAATTTACTTTAACCAGTCGTTTAAAAGGATTATTTAAACGTCGTTTATTTCCTAAAATAACCATTCATGTGCTTGAGCCGACATCTATAGCTATGCCTGATGCGCCTAAGGCTAGTGAAAGACGTTATATTGCAGGAGAAAAACTTCATCAAATTATGATGAATGCGCGTATGGCAAGCCGCCCCAAATTAACGCTATTTGAAGCTTTGCTTGAAGCGCAAGTCCGCTATGGTGTCAAATCGCGAATGGTCCAAGATCCGACAACTCATGAAGCATCTTATCGTAATTTATTAAAACAAATCATTGGTGTTAGCTGTATTGTCGCTAAAATCACTCAGAAAAAAGAACGTGTTGGCGTCTTATTACCTAATGCAACCATTACCGTTGCGACAATTTTTGGTTTATCGGTTAAAAACCGAATTCCAGCTATGCTCAATTATACTGCTGGTACCAAAGGGCTGACTTGTGCAATTGCAGCTGCTGAAATTAAAACTATCATTACTTCACGAAAATTTATTCAAAAAGGAAAGCTTGATCATCTCCTTGAACAAATAAAAGATGTTAAATGGTGTTTTCTTGAAGATTTACGTAACAGTTTAACTCTTACAGATAAACTTTATGTCGCAGTTCATCAGTATATCCCTCGTTTGGTTAAACGCTCTCAATCAAGTGATGACGAAGCTCTCGTCTTGTTTACATCGGGTTCAGAAGGTAATCCTAAAGGTGTTGCCCATAGTCATGGTAGCTTGCTTGCTAATGTTGAGCAAATTCGAACCGTTATTGATCCAACGCCAGCCGATCGCTTTATGTCTGCACTACCGTTATTCCATGCTTTTGGTATTACTGCTGGATTGTTTTTACCGCTGTTTTCTGGTAGCCGCACATTTTTATATCCAAATCCATTACATTATCGTATGGTGCCTGAAATAATTTATGATCAAAATTGCACTGTCTTATTTGGTACGCCGACTTTCTTAGCAAACTATGCTCGTTACGCACATCCATATGATTTTATGCGTTTACGCTATGTTGTTGCTGGGGCAGAAAAATTATCAGACACAGTACGTGAGCAATGGAAAGATAAATATGGTATCCGTATTTTAGAAGGCTATGGTGTTACTGAGTGTGCGCCCGTAGTGGCACTTAATGTCCCAATGGCGTTTAAATCCGGTACAGTAGGTCGATTATTGCCAGGTATGACATCAAGATTAATTCATGTTCCAGGTATTAGTGATGGCGGTCAATTGCAAGTTAAAGGCCCTAATGTGATGAAAGGCTATTTACGTGTTGAAAATCCAGGCAAACTTGAAGAACCAATTGCAATCGATGAACATGGACAATCAGAAAAAGGTTGGTATGACACCGGCGATATCGTTGCTATTGATAACGAAGGCTTTGTCACAATTAAAGGGCGCTTAAAACGATTTGCTAAAATTGCGGGAGAGATGGTTTCATTAGAAAGTGTTGAAGCCTTGGCAAAAAAAGTCGACATTGATGCCATGCACGGCGCAACAGTTAAAGCCGATGCAGCAAAAGGAGAAGCTATTGTTTTATTTACTACTTCGACCAAATTAAATCGAGAGCAACTTAACCAAGTGTCTCAAGAACTTGGTATTCCTGCATTAGCTATTCCTCGTGATATTCGTGTAGTTAAAGAATTACCACTACTTGGTACAGGTAAAATCGACTTTATTACACTACGAAAAATGGCTGACGAATAAATAAAAGGATACCACATGAATCAATATTCTCTTTTAAGCAAAGGCATGGTCGCAACCATGCTGGCGCAGTTTTTTTCAGCATTTGCCGATAACGCCATCTTTTTTGCTATCCTTGCTCTCATAAAAAATCTACATTATCCAGCTTGGAACCAATCAGTATTACAAATTAGTTTTGTGCTGCCATTCATCATTCTTTCCCCTTTTGTTGGTCAATTTGCCGACAGCATGTCAAAAGGCAAGGCTATGATGATTTCAAATAGTATAAAATTACTCGGTGCTGGTTGTATCTGTTTAAACATTAGTCCTTTTGCTGGATATTTTTTAGTTGGGGTAGGTGCAGCGGCATACTCTCCAGCTAAATATGGTATTCTAGGCGAACTCACCACGGGCGATAATTTGGTTAAAGCAAATGGTTTAATTGAAGCATCAACCATTGCGGCAATTTTACTTGGCTCGCTAGCGGGTGGTCATATTGCCGATCTTAATGTAAGCATATCTATATTGATTTGTGTATTAATGTATGGGCTAGCCATTATTGCTAACCTTTTTATTCCTAAATTACCTGCCGCACGACAAAATATTCCATGGCAATTTATGGGTATGATAAAAGATTTTGCAAACACAATTAAAATTATCTTCACCGATGAGCATGTCTTATTCACATTATTAGGTACTAGTTTATTTTGGGGAGCGGGTATTACTTTACGCTTTTTGTTAATTAGTTGGGTTCCTGCTATTTTAAACATACACGACAATGCAACACCAACAAATCTAAACGCGATTGTCGCTATCGGCATTGTTATTGGAGCCGGGCTGGCAAGTACATTTATTTCAATCAAGAACACGTTACGTTGCATTCCAGCAGGGATAATGATGGGCATAGCAGTAATCGCCTTCACATTGCAAAGCAATATCATTGCATCTTATATTTTACTTATTGTCATTGGGGCATTAGGTGGCTTCTTTTTAGTACCATTGAATGCTTTTATTCAAAAAATAGGTAAAGATTTAGTCGGTGCTGGCAGTATCATTTCGGTACAAAACTTAAGCGAATATACGGCAATGATGCTAATGCTAGGACTTTATGCATTAGCTATATACAAGAAATTATCAGTTATTACTATCGGTGTTGGCTTTGGTAGTTTATTTGCTATAGTGATATTTTTGTTATGGTTAGGATTAAGAAAAAATGCAACAAATTAACCTATCTGGTATGTTAACTGAAAGTCGTAATCCTAATAGTGAAAAAATAGACGACTGTTCAACGTTGGAAATACTTCAAATCATCAATAATGAAGATAAGCAAGTCGCGCTTGCTGTTGAAAAGGAGCTAGTAAACATAGCAAAAGCTGTTGATGCAATTAGTCAAAGGTTTTCAAATAAAGGGCGATTAATCTATATCGGTGCAGGGACTTCTGGTCGATTAGGTATTTTAGATGCAAGTGAATGCCCACCAACTTATGGCACCCCACATGAACAAGTTATTGGGTTAATTGCTGGGGGAAAACAAGCTATTTTTAAAGCAGTTGAAAATGCCGAGGACACCCCTGAATTAGCAGTTAATGACTTAAAAAATATCCATTTTAGCGCAAATGACATTTTAGTCGGCATAGCAGCTAGTGGGCGCACCCCTTATGTCATAGGCGGTATGAAATATGCCAAATCAATCGGAGCCACTGTCATCAGTTTATGCTGCAATCTTAAAGCCCCGATGATCAACATAGCAGATATAGCAATCACCCCTATTGTCGGTGCTGAAGTAATTACTGGATCATCAAGAATGAAAGCCGGAACTGCACAAAAATTAGTGCTAAATATGCTAACCACAGCCAGCATGATTAAAATAGGCAAAGTGTACGGCAATCTCATGGTCGATGTTGAAGCAACCAATGCAAAACTCATTGAACGACAAATATCAATAGTCATGCAAGCCACTGATTGTAGTCGGGAAGTTGCTATTCAAGCATTAAACCAAAGTAAAAAACACTGTAAAATTGCCATTTTAATGATTCTTTTAGATATAAATGCAGAACAGGCCAAACAAAAAATTATAAAAGAACATGGTTTTATTCGCCAAGCATTACAAAACAAACAAGATTAGCTTTAATGAACAATAAAAGCTTAATTTTTTTACCAAAATGTAATAAACACATATTTCTTAGTTTATTTGTAGTGTAAAATAACTAGGTATTTTTATTTTATAGGCTTTATATTATGTAATTAATATAAAAATTAGGAGGTAGTTATATGGTTGGAATTATCCTTGCAACTCATGGTGAGTTTGCAGAAGGTATTCTACAATCAGGAACAATGATATTTGGAGAGCAAGAAAATGTTAAAGCAGTTACCTTGCATCCAAGTGATAGTCCAGAAAGTTTGAAAGAACGAATGCTTGAAGCAATAGCTACATTTGATAATCAAGATGAAATACTTTTTTTAGTCGATTTATGGGGGGGAACACCATTTAATCAAGCTAACAATTTGTGCGGAGAACATAGTAATTGGGCTATTGTAGCAGGGTTAAATCTACCCATGCTAATTGAAGCTTATTCTTCTCGATTTTCGATGGAAACAGCAAAAGAAATTGCAGCAGCAATTATTGAACCAGCCAAAGAAGGCGTACGCACAACAGTCGCCACACCAACTGCCAACACTCAATCAACTAAACAATCATCAACCATTCCAGAAGGCACTGTACTGGGTAATGGAAAAATGAAAATTGTATTAGCACGTATAGATTCTCGCTTATTGCATGGGCAAGTTGCTACAGCTTGGACTAAATCAACCAACCCTAATCGTATTATCGTTGTTTCTGATTCAGTATCCAAAGATGAGTTAAGAAAAAAACTCATTGAAGAAGCCGCACCTCCTGGTGTAAAAGCGAATGTCGTTCCTATCAAAAAAATTATTGAGGTTTCTCACGATCCTCGTTTTGGTAATACCAAGGCATTATTACTATTTGAAAACCCAGAAGATGTACTAAGAACTATAGAAGGCGGTGTCGATATTAATGTTATTAATGTAGGTTCAATGGCACATTCAGTAGGTAAAGTTATGGTAAATAAAGTACTATCAATGAATGCTGAAGATGTTAAAACATTTGAAAAATTGAAAGCAAAAAATGTGAAATTTGATGTTCGCAAAGTACCTAACGATTCTAATAGCAATATGGACGAATTGCTAAAAAAAGCGAAAGAAGAATTAGCTGAACAAAAAAATTAGTTTATTTAAGGGGTTATATTATGACATTATCAATTGTTGCTATTATTTTGGTGATAGTTATCGCCTTTTTAGCAGGAATGGAAGGCATCTTAGATCAGTTCCAATTCCATCAACCTTTAGTTGCTTGTTCGTTAATTGGACTAGTAACAGGTAATTTAGAAGCTGGCGTTGTACTAGGTGGTTCATTGCAAATGATAGCACTTGGTTGGGCTAATATTGGTGCAGCTGTTGCTCCGGATGCAGCGCTTGCCTCTATTGCTTCGTCTATTATTTTAGTATTAGGTGGACAAGGCGTTGCTGGTGTATCTACCGCCATTGCTATTGCTATTCCTTTAGCAGTTGCAGGGCTATTTTTAACTATGGTAGTTCGAACCATTGCCGTCCCGTTAGTGCATATGATGGATACAGCAGCAGAAGAAGGCAATTTCCGAAAAATTGAATCATTACAAATTTTAGGTATCTGTTTACAAGGTTTAAGAATCGCAATTCCAGCAGCAGCATTACTCTTTATTCCTGCTGAAGCCGTCAAAGGCGCACTAGAAGCAATGCCTGAATGGCTAACAACGGGAATGGCTATTGGTGGTGGAATGGTTGTTGCTGTCGGTTATGCAATGGTAATCAACATGATGGCAAACCGCGAAGTATGGCCATTTTTCATTATTGGTTTTGTGGTAGCGGCCATATCACAACTTACGCTAATTGCACTTGGTGCATTAGGTATTGCATTAGCATTGATTTATCTCAATCTTTCTGAACGCGGCAATTCATCAAATGGTGGCAGTAAAGGTGACCCACTTGATGACATTTTAAATGATTACTAGAAACTTGGAGAAAAAAATGACTGATAGAATTCAATTAAGTAAAAAAGATCGTTTAGCAGTTGCTTGGCGTTCAACTTTCCTTCAAGGTTCTTGGAATTATGAACGTATGCAAAATGGTGGTTGGGTTTATTCAATGATTCCTGCTATCAAAAAATTATATACTACTAAAGAAGATCGTTCAGCGGCACTAAAACGCCACTTAGAATTTTTTAATACCCACCCATATTTAGCTTCCCCAGTGCTAGGCGTAACACTTGCTCTTGAAGAAGAACGAGCCAATGGAGCAGCCGTTGATGATGTTGCTATTCAAGGGGTAAAAGTGGGAATGATGGGACCATTAGCGGGAGTTGGTGATCCTGTATTCTGGTTTACCGTTCGACCAATGCTTGGAGCTCTGGGTGCTTCACTAGCAATAACTGGTGATTACATTGGCCCTATTTTATTCTTTTTATTATGGAATATTATTCGATGTTCCTTTATGTGGTATACCCAAGAATTTGGTTACCGTACAGGTTCTAAAATTACTGATAATTTATCGGGCGGTTTACTGCAAAAAATTACTAAAGGAGCCTCTATTTTAGGGATGTTTATCCTCGCTGCCTTAGTACAAAGGTGGGTATCAATAAAATTCCAACCTATTGTCTCGACTGTAAAATTAGATAAAGGTGCATTTATTGATTGGAATACATTACCAATAGGCGCAGAAGGCATTCAAAAAGCGTTACAACAAATGCAAAGCGGATTATCACTAACCCAAGAAAAGGTCACCACCTTACAAAATAACTTGGATCAGTTGATACCAGGGTTAGTACCATTACTATTAACTTTCTTATGTATGTGGCTACTTCGCAAAAAAGTATCACCAATTTTAATTATCCTTGGATTATTTATTGTTGGTGTCGTTGGCCATGTAATTGGCCTTTTATAAAACATAACGTTTTATAAAATTTTCTTAAAAAGCACTATATTTTTATATATAGTGCTTTTTATATATCGTCATCTTTTTTATAAAACCTCAATAAAGTAGCTATTTTCAACCCACTTTATGGTTTAAATAGTAGTATAATTTACAAAACACAAACTTACTTATGGATAATAATGGCTCAATCATTAAACACTAAAGTAGACTTAACCATTCAAGCAACTGCTTTCGTTGGTTTTTCAGAGTATGGCAACATTATGATTGGTGACAAAGCCTTTGAATTTTACCACCAGCATGACCCTCGCAAATATATTCAAATACCGTGGAATGAAATCGATTATGTTGTTGCATCAGTACTATTGGGTGGCAAATGGATTCCCCGTTATTCAATTCAGACAAAGAAAAATGGAACTTTTACCTTTGCATCTAAAGAGCCCAAAAAAGTATTAAAAGCCATTCGAGTTTATGTTGACGGGCAAAAAATGGTCAGATCACTTGGTTTCTTTGATGTCTTAAAACGGGCTTTTATAAAGAAAAAAACAAAAAAATAATGTATACATAAAAAATTATTGATTAATCATTAATATGATTATTCTTAATAAGATTATAACGTGTTTTCGGCTTGTTAAGATAATTGCCTTTCTTTTTTCCTAATCAAATATACTACCCACTTTAATGAAAGGCATTTAAAGAGGATAATAGCAATATTCCCATGTTCAAACTAGAACAACGTTAACCCTGTAGTTATGAAGCATTAAGTGGTTGCATTACATGCTCTTTAGCTCTTGATATGCATGGTAAAGGCCTTAGTGCTACATTGATGGATATAGAATAACGCTTTTCCTATATTTACATTGGATATTAGGACTTAAAAATCCCGACAAGGTCAGTTGTTGGGATGTTTATTTATTCTATTTTTCAATAAATATACTTTTTAAGCTACTACCGGTATTGATAAGAAACAGCCATTGCACTTTTTGCTAGAAAGAGTATAATTCTGGGGCTTTGATTTTGTCCGTGTTGGGCAGAAAAAAGATTATTTTTTAATTTAAGAGGATGTTATGGTAACTATTCGTTTAGCTCGTGGTGGCTCTAAAAAGCGCCCTTTTTATCAAGTAGTTGTCACTGATAGCCGTAACCCACGTGATGGTCGTTTTATTGAGCGCGTTGGCTTTTTTAATCCAATTGCACAAGGTAAAGCAGAAGAATTACGTTTAGATCTTGATCGCGTAAATCATTGGGTTGGTTTAGGTGCAACAGTTTCTGATCGTGTTAACGCATTGATCAAACAAGCACAAAAAGCTGCTTAATTTAGTAATTAATAGTCCTGTAATGATGAATACTGAGAATCTCATTGTTGTTGGTAAACTTGGTTCAAGCTACGGCATTCGTGGGTGGCTCAGGATTTTTTCGTTTACAGAATTTCCAGATAACATTTTTGATTACACCCCTTGGTATATCCAGCGTGCTGGACAATGGCAAGAAGTAATCGTAGAAAGCTTTAAACCGCATAATCATGACATGATTGTGAAACTCAAAGGCATTGATGATCGTGATCAGGCTAATACATTAACCAATGCTGAAGTATTTGTTGATGCAGAAAAATTACCAGCGCTTAGCAATGGTGATTTTTATTGGAAAGATCTCATTGATTGTCGAGTTAAAACAATTAACGGTTATGATTTAGGTCTGGTAACAGACTTAATGGAAACCGGCTCTAATGATGTATTGGTCGTTAAAGCAAATCTAAAAGATGCATTTGGAGCAACAGAACGTTTGATTCCTTTTGTTGAAGATCAATTTATTAAACAAGTAGATTTAACAACAAAAACGATTGTGGTCGATTGGGATCCTGCTTTTTAATCGGTAAGGTAAAGCTATGTGGATTGGCATTATTAGCCTTTTTCCCGAAATGTTTCAAGCCATTACCTGTTATGGTGTGACTGGTCGAGCAGTTAAAAACGGACTGTTAACAATAGATTATTGGAACCCGCGCGATTTTGCGCATGACAAGCATAAGACTGTTGATGACAGACCTTATGGTGGCGGTCCAGGCATGTTAATGATGGTACAACCACTAAAAGATGCAATTCATGCGGCAAAAGCAGTAGCTGGGGACGATACAAAAGTAATCTATCTTTCCCCACAAGGGCGCAAATTAAACCAACAAGGTGTTTGCGAATTGTCCCAAAATGAAAAATTAATTTTAATTTGTGGACGATACGAAGGCATAGATGAACGCGTTATCCAAACCGAAATTGATGAAGAATGGTCAATTGGGGATTACGTGTTAAGTGGCGGTGAATTACCGGCGATGACAATGATTGATGCACTTGCAAGGTTTATTCCTGGTGTATTAAATCATCAATCATCAGCAGAAGAAGACTCTTTTGCTAACGGTTTACTTGATTGTCCACACTATACTCGGCCTGAGGTGTTAGATGGAATGGCGGTGCCTGATGTGTTAATGTCTGGTCACCATGAAGCGATTCGTCGTTGGCGATTAAAACAATCACTAGGACGAACTTGGTTAAGAAGAGAAGATCTTCTTGCAAATCTAGCTCTGACTGATGAAGAGCAATGTTTACTTGCTGAATTTAAACATGAATACAGTAATAAACAAAGCGATTAATATTTCAGTGTAACTAGCATAAGAGATAACATTATGAAAAATGCAATTATTCAGCAATTAGAACAAGAACAAATGAAAAAAGACATCCCGTCTTTTCGCCCTGGTGACACGGTTGAAGTAAAAGTATGGGTTGTTGAAGGTAATAAAAAACGTCTTCAAGCTTATGAAGGTGTCGTCATTGCGATTCGTAATCGTGGTTTACATTCTGCATTTACAGTACGTAAAATTTCGAATGGCGAAGGTGTTGAACGAGTATTTCAAACTCACTCACCAATTGTTGATTCAATTACTGTGAAACGTCGTGGTCAAGTACGTCAAGCTAAACTTTACTACTTACGCGAACTTCGTGGTAAAGCAGCTCGAATTAAAGAGCGCCTTAACTAATTTTTTATTGGCTATCAATAAAAATATCAGATTAAGATGGTCACCTTTATGGTGACCGTTTTTATATATGATAAAAATAATGTCAACGCAGCAATAACGTTGACAAATTAACGTAGTTAAAAAAATTAATATAAAAGATAAGCTATGATTGACTATATTTTTGCTATTTTGTCCACAACAGTAAAATTATTTGCATTAATGACGCCGCCTGCTGTCTTGAGTGCATTTTTAAGTGGCACCAAACAATATGATGAACAGCTACGACGCAAAACTGCACTCAAAACATCTTGTTCTGTTTTTATCATTGGTATTGTACTATTCTTTTTTGGTAACACCATGTTTAGCGTTTTCGGCTTTACTCTTGATGCATTTCGCATTGGTTCAGGAGCATTATTATTTATCACCGCAGTTGCACTTATGAACGATTCGCCAGAAAAAAACAAAATTAACAGTGATGATGATATTAGCGTTGTCCCACTTGCTATCCCACTATGTATGGGGCCTGCATCTATTGGTACCATCATCGTTATGGGAACAAGCTCAATTGGAATTGTATCAAATACGGTTGGTGCTATTTCACTATTTGTTGCCTCAATGGGTATTTACATTATGCTGTTATGCGCCAAAAGTATTGCAAAAGTATTAAAAAATACAGGCATTGCGATTCTATCAAAACTAACAGGATTACTCATATCAGCCATTGCCGCACAAGTTGTATTTACGGGAATATCCGCCTTTTTAAAATAACCAAACAAAATAATTCAAAACTGATTGTATGTAATCACACTTAAATAATATTGCTAGGTGATTACATACAAATTACATTAATAACTTTTAATTGGATTTCGCTTTTTATAAAAAAAGTAAGAGATAAGAATAGCGATAACTAATACCACTTCTGACAACAAAATAAAGTAACCCGACTCACCAAACCACACTCCAACAATAATAACAATATTCATAATAATAGAAATGACAGCAAGCCAAGGAAACAATGGTGATTTGAACTTAATCATCTCCTTAGGATATTTACCACTATTCACCCCGTGACGAAATTGATACTGGCACCAAGCAATAATAATCCACGCAAAGCACCCAACTTGGCCAGTACTTGCGACTAAATAAATATAAAGCTTTTCTGCTGCAATGTACTTAGAAAACAAAGAGACTAATGCAATAATAGCAATAAATAATATACCTTTTGTTGGCACACCTCGTTGATTGACTTCTGAAAAATATTTTGGTGCTAAATTATCTTGAGCCATAGACCATAACATTCTTGAACTAGCGTAAATTGCTGAGTTGGCTGCAGATATAGCTGCACAAAAAATGACAAAAAGCATCATATACGAAGCAAATGTAATTCCAGCTTGATTAAATACCCATACAAATGGGCTAATTTCATCATGTACTGTTCCATATGGGTAAACAAGGGCTAAAACGGCAATAGCTAAAACATAAAATAAAATAACACGAAAAGCAACGCCAGTAATAATTTTAGGTAATACTGATTGAGGAGATTGCGCTTCACCTGCAGCATTCCCAATTAATTCGATGCCTTGAAATGAGTAAGTCACAATAGTCATACAAACAAAAATTGAAAAAAAACCATTGGGAAACCACCCACTCTCTGTTCTGAATGTTGGCAATACCTGTGTTTGGGTATATTGATGATAAAGTAAATAAACACCAATACAAATAAAAGCAATAATCGCAAATACTTTGATCGTTGAAAAACAATACTCACTTTCGCCAAATGCACGAACCGAAATTAAATGCACTGACGTAATGATAACTAAAATGAAAAGGCTAAAAAGATAGATAGGAATGGAAGGAAAAACTTGGTTAGCGATCATTGATGCTGCAGTCAAATCGGCAGCCATAGATAACACCCAACTTAACCAATATAACCAACCTATTGTATAACTCCAAATTGGATTGGGTATAAACATTAACGCATAATGTTGAAAAGAGCCTGCATGAGGGAATGCACAAGAAAGCTCGCCTAAACATAACATAGTTGAAAGCATTATGCAGCCTGCCATTAAATAGGCGATAATAGTTCCTAATGGCCCAACCGTACTAAGTGGAGATGCGATACCGATAAATAACCCAGTACCAATCGAACCACCTAAAGAAATCATCAAAAGATGACGATTTTTTAAGTTTTTCTTTAAACTACTGGGATAAGGGTTTTCTTGTGATTCTGATGTTGTCATGTAAACCGCCTAATAATCAATAAAAACTGCTGGTTGCCCAGCAGCTAACACAATTAATAAATAAACCGTTTTTCTACACCATTTGTTTGGCAAGCCATAAGTAAAGCGGTATAATCAAGTTCAAAACCGATCGTATCACCGACATGTAATGTTTCAGAAACATCTTCGATGTCAACAATAGTATGATCACTCGTTTGCCCTAAAACAGTAATCTTATCATTGATAGGTACGCAGCTTTCAGCTGGTACATCTTGCCGTCCAAAGGCAAGAAGTGCTCGTTTGCGTGTACCGTTATCAACAAACGTTTTACTGTTTAAAAATGCATCTACACCTAACTCACCAACAGGAACCGTTGGCTTGCTATTAACCTCAATAACTTGCGCATATAATTTATATAAATTACTACATGCTTTATCAACAGGCTTGTTTGAATGATGAAATTCATCAAGATATTTCATATCTACATACTCAATACCAAACTCATGCAATCCACCTATTCTTAAATGATTCAACCCTTCAGGCCAAATACCTTTATCTAATAAATGATAGCTTGTACAATTACCCGCCGATAAATATTTAATTTTAATATTACAAGACTCTTCTACTTTACGCGCAATATGTAAAAAGTCTACTCCATTTTTTACTGTTGGTAAAACGGTACCATAGCAGTTAAAATTGGTGCCAAGCCCATAGAGCTCAACACCTGGTAAAGAAAGAATTAATTTAACCGTATCAATAATTTCATCAATATGTTCAAACCAAATTCCTTCTCGTAAATCTCCCATATCTACCATCAGTAAAACTTGATGAACTTTTTGTTGCTTAACCGCTTCATCAGAAAGTGCTTGAATAACTTGTTTTTCGCTATTTAAGCTAATATCAGCATATTTAACCACATCACTAATTTCACTTAAACAAGGACTACGCAATAAACATGTTTTACAATTTAAAGCTTCTTTCAATTTTTTTAAATTGTAAGTTCTTGATTCGGCAATCACATCAATACCGCCGTCAAGCACAGCTTTGGCGGTTTCTATGCAGCCATCAAAAACTTTATTGACAGCCATCACTTCAATGCCGTGTTTAGCTAATAACTCTTTTTCAACACGAGCATTATTTCTTAATTTACGCAAATCAATTTCTAATATAGGTTTGTACATACAATTACTCCTCTATATATTGTTACTATTGCGAACGGTTACGTTTTTGTGCTCGATAGTAAATCCACTCAGCTAAACCAATAGCAAGCACAGCACCACCTACTATTTTGGCGATATACTCAACATACCCTCCCATATCAATTTGGGCTGGTGGAATAAAGACCAAAATTACAGCAAATAGCGTTGATAAAAACCCTAATGCAGGTAAAACAATCGGCATAACCTTACCTGGGATTTTAAAGCTACGCGGTACATCAGATTGAGTAAAGCGTAAACGATAATACGCAATAAACATCACTAAATACGGAATAAAATAACAAATTGTTGTAAGTGCTGTTAACATCCAATATGCCGCTGCAATACTTGGTGACACAAATGTTGAAAAACAAAGCACAGTCACAATAATTGCTTGAATAATTAAAGCAAAAGCAGGTGTTTTATATACTGGGTGTAAACGACCTATACGTTCACCAAGCAAATTATCTTCTTTTGATGCTTCTTGTAACATATAAATAGGGCCTACTAACCACGAGTTAATTTGTCCTAATGCACCAAAGAATAAACAAATTGCCATAACAGGTAATAACCAAGGCATATGTAATTCATTGGCAGCAGCTTCCATCGCCTGCATAACACCAGCAACAATATCAGTATCTTCTGCAGGTAACAACGTATTAATTGCCCATGAACCCACCATATAAATACCAACAATTACAACAGCTGAAACCAACATCGCTTTTGGAAAATCACGCTGAGGATCACGTGTCCGTCCAGCAATCATTGGCGCCACTTCGAGACCTG
Organism: Gilliamella sp. X-46; assembly: GCF_057063525.1. NCBI lineage: Bacteria > Pseudomonadati > Pseudomonadota > Gammaproteobacteria > Orbales > Orbaceae > Gilliamella > Gilliamella sp. X-46. Next base: position 237,360 of record NZ_JBXSQH010000002.1, read on the forward strand.
CGAACGCAAACATCATACTTGATAAAAATACGATAGTATCCCAACTGCTTAAATCAGGAATCCAATCACTAACATGGCTATAGCTCGTTGCCATTGGATGACCCATTAACAACCATACAATAGCTAAAACAATAAGAATAGCAGCAGGAATAAATACACCAAGCCATGCACTAACACTATTGATAATTTTAGTCCATTGCATTCCCCTAATATTCATTAGTGTCAAAATCCAAAAGACAACCATAGAACCAACACCAATAAATACTTGGTTTTGGGCTAAATCAGCACTAAACATATACCCTATTGCAGTAAAACCAAATTGCAACATTAATGGGAAGAAAAGCACACAAGAAAACAAAAAGCAAACAACAACAATCCAACCAATACGTTTACCAAATGCTTCTTTTACCCAAACAAAAATCCCACCATCTTTTGGCCAACCGGTTGAAAGTTCACCACACACCATCGCTAATGGAAAGAATAAACAAAATGCGGCAAGTAACCAAAGTACCATTGCTGATGCGCCATATGGAGCAACATTTGGAATTTGTCGTAAACTCAGTATTGCAATGACATTCATAAATACAATGTCTTTAATACCCAGCAAACTTGAATCTTTAGAATCACTCATAATAACCTCACTTTATAATATCTGGGGCATAAAATGCCCCAGATATTGATGATTAATAGATGTCGTACCCAACCATATCTTCGTAAGTGTCCTCGCGGCGAATCAATCGATCTTTACCTTCTTTATCTATCATTACAACAGAAGTACGAGGACGATTGTTATAAACAGTTTGGCTTTCGATGGTATAAGCACCAGCATCAAGGAAAGCAACAATATCGCCAATTTGAGTGTCTTTTGGCATTAAGAATTCTTCGCCTTTAACACCAACGTGGAAATAGTCACCACCATCACATAAAGGACCTGCTAATTTGATGTATTCATCATGTGTTTCATTGATTTTAGAGGCATTATAAACATAGAAGAACCAATCAAAATGTTGACTATCAGATAAAACGCTATAGCCTGCATCAACAAATTTCCATTCAACATGTTCTTCAATATTACCGTCCAAATCGTAATTAGTTTTACATTTTTCGCAGGCTACTTCAGTTACAAGCACACCAGCAGAGCCAGTTACTTTACGACCAGGCTCAATACAGATTTCAACATCAGTGCGCCACTTGTGCACTTCATTAATAACAGCATCAGCAAAATCTTGTGCGGTAATACCTGCATACATGTTATCTTCTAATGGATTACCATTTTCTTCATCATATTTATATGGAACAGGAATCCCCCCACCTACATTGATTAAATCAAATTTAATACCAAGCACTTCTTCTAAGCGACGTGATTCATCAACTAAAACCTTCGTTGCTTTAGCAAAAGGTTCTGCTTCAGGCACCTGATCACCAACATGCATATGTAAACCACGTAAATGCACATATGGCATTGCCAAAATACGACGACATGTCTCTTCTGCTTGTTCTAAATCAATACCTGATTTAGCATGATAAGCCGTTACCAATTCTGCGTGAGTTGCTGATGGAACATTTGGCTCAACACGCACACAAACATTTGCTACTTTTTTCAAACGTCTTGATATGTCATCAATAATATCAAGTTCATATAAACTATCTACGTTGATAATATAAAGATCATTTTGGATAGCAAATTCTAAATCCACAGGTTTTTTAACAACACCATTGAAAACAATTTGGCTACCTGGAAAACCGATCTCTAAACATTTACGCACTTCAAACATTGAGTTGGCTTCTGCGTAAATACCGGCATCTTTAATCGCTTTAAGCACGCCCATTACAGAACAGGTTTTTGACGCATAGAAAATTTTTGTATTTGGATGCGCTTTAAATGCATTTTTGATTTCTTGCACATTACGATCAATTTCCTTTTCAGAAAACACATAAAAAGGAGTTGGATATTTTTCGGCTAACTTTTCTAAATTAATACCATCAAAACATAGTTTGCCACTTTCAGCACTAAAACGACGATCTTTAGTTACAAGATCTGTACGTATTTTGTTATAATTTGACATAATTGAGTCAGACATATGACCTCCAGTTAATTAATACATAAAAAGAACATAATGAATAAGAAAAATGGCTTCTTACCTGTAATGCAATCAGTATGCCAAATAAAAAATAAATAATAATCATAAAGTTAAAAAATAATCACCACAAACAAAATTAGTCATATAGTGTAAAATATATCTTTATGACAAAAATTCGTCATTCCAGTGAGAGTTGAAAAGGATTTAAATTAACCTAAGCAAGACTTAAAAAATAATTCAAAATTAAAAGGCACTAATATCATGACAATCGATCCTGAATTATTACAATCGCTAGATATATTTAAACATTTTTTTGATCTAATCCATCAACCAATAGCCATTATCAATAAGGAAGGAAAATATATTTATTATAATCAAGAAAGTGCAGAACTAGATGGTTATCCGATGGAACAAGCTATTGGCAAACCAATACTCAAAGTTTATCCAAAGATGAGAAAAGAAGACAGCACCATGCTGCAAGCTCTACAACAAGGCAAAGAATATCAAGATAATTACCAAAGCTATTACAATCATGTCGGCAAGCTTGTTGACTACATGCACACAACAGTGCCACTTTATAACACAAATAAAGAAATTATCGGTGCAATAGAAATAGGACGAAATTTATCTACTGTAAGGCAATTGCAAGACCAAGTTTTTACCCTAAATAGCAAGTTATACCAAAACAAAGAACAGCCATTACCCGAAATCGTTTTTGTTTCACAAAAAATGCAACAGGTTATCGATCAAACCAATGTGTTAGGTGCAAATGATGTTCCTGTATTAATTGTTGGCGAAACAGGCACAGGTAAAGAGCTATTTGCCCGTTTAATACACCAAACAAGCCAACGCCGACAAAAACCCTTCATATCCCTTAATTGTAGCGCATTACCGACGACACTAATTGAAAGCACATTATTCGGTACAGTCAAAGGTGCATTCACAGGAGCAGAAACTCGACAAGGTTATTTAGAACTTGCCAATGGTGGTACCTTATTTCTTGATGAATTAAATGCCATGCCTTTAGATATGCAAAGCAAATTATTACGATTCCTACAAGAAAAGACCTATTGGCCACTAGGTGGTAATAAAGAAATGTATTCTGATGTTCGTATTGTTGCAGCGATGAACGAATCACCAGCAGAATTACTAAAAACAGGAAAAATGAGAAACGACCTGTTTTATCGATTAAACGTTGGTTTAATAAAGCTCCCAGCTTTACGCGACAGAACAGAAGACATCCCCGTTTTAGCGCGTTATTTTATTGATAAGCATAAAAACGATATAAATATCATCATCAGCGGTATCAGCGAACATGCGCTACAACAACTAATATCAGCTCCTTGGCCTGGCAATGTCCGGATGCTTGAAAATGCAATAGTCAGAAGTATGGTATTACAAAGCGAACCTGGTGAATTACAGCATATCACACTTGATGAAGAGCTATTTGATCTCAATAGTTCATTTTATCAGGACGAGAACAGCAGTAAACCAGACAAAACAACACAAAACACATCACCAAATGGAAACAACTTAACCCAACAAGTAGAAAACTATGAACGACAACTTATCATTGATGCCTTAAATCAAGCCAATGGTAAAATTATCACAGCTGCAAAAATATTAAATATTTCACGCACAACTTTACAATATAAAGTCAAAAAATATCGTATTCAAATGGGGGTAATTAGTGATTAATCTAATCACCCCCAAAACAATCAATCAAACGCTTGAGCACAAGCGAAAGCACTACTCCAAGCCCATTGAAAATTATACCCTCCTAGCCAACCTGACACATCAACGACTTCGCCAATAAAATAAAGATTAGGCTGTTTTTTTGTCTCCATAGTTTTTGATGATAACGCATCAGTACCTACCCCACCTAATGTTACCTCGGCAGTACGATACCCTTCCGTACCATTAGGGACAATGGACCATTGCGTCAAAGTATCATAAAGATTTTGTTGCTGTTTAGAAGTAAGTTGCTTCACCGTTAAATCAGACACTAAATTTAATTGTATTAATGCTTCAATGAGTCTTTTAGGTAAAATCTGCGCTAAACAATTTTTTATATTTTGATTGCGATTTGCTTCAAGTAATGGTTTAAATTCCGTTTCGAATTGCCTATCAGGTAACAAATTAATCTTAATTGCTTCACCAGTTTGCCAATAGCTTGAAATTTGCAAAATGGCAGGACCTGATAATCCCCGATGAGTAAATAACAGATTATCTTTAAAACAAATTTTTGAGTTCGACACTTCAACCGGCACCGAAATACCAGACAGCGTTGACAGCACATCTAACAAAGGTTTATGCAGTGTAAAAGGCACTAAGCCAGCCTTTACAGCAACAACTGGCAGATCAAATTTTTCGGCAATTTTATATCCTACCGACGTCATACCCAACGCAGGCATAGATAATCCACCTGTTGCAATAATAACTTTATCACTCTCAATTACACCTTTTGAAGTATGTAATTTAAATTTCTCAGTATCAGATTCAATATCATTAAGTTGCGTTTGCAACATAAAACTCACGCCACCTTTTTGACACTCTTTAACTAACATATTCACAATCTGTTGAGCTGAATCGTCACAAAACAGCTGCCCATGCTCTTTTTCGTGATAAGCGATATGATATTGATTAACCAAATGAATAAAATCCCACTGCGTATAACGTTTTAATGCCGATTTACAAAAATGCGGATTTTGGGACAAATAATGCTTAGCCTCAATATTCAAGTTAGTAAAATTACATTTCCCCCCGCCAGACATTAAAATTTTGCGTCCTACTTTTTTACCATTATCAATCACAGTAACATCATAGCCCTTTTGCCCCAGCAAGCCGGCACAAAAAAGCCCTGCAGCGCCAGCGCCTACAATTGTAATTTTCGTTTGCATAATTGAGATATTAAAAATTTACAGATAATAAATTATAACAGTATACAACCACCACTAATAGCCATTGAATTTTGCGATATGTTTTATACTAAAAGACAATTTTTTATGAAACTTTTTAACAAAAAAGAAAAAGAACTTATATCCCACATATCCACCAAAATTACCAAAATCTAGTATTGACTTATAAAACCATTAAAAATCATAGCAATAATTACCATTATTAGCTTTATTAATAACGCCAATAACAGTTATTAAAAGATTGACTTATAAGTAATATTTATTTGACCAAAATACGATTTTTCTTTAATTTCATAGCCAATATGGGATTAATGCCTATACTTTTTCAAATTATAAAAGCGATGAACTAGAGGCAATGATATGTTATATAACCAGCATCATGAAAAAGATAACTGCGGATTTGGGCTAATTGCTCACATTGAAGGGCAACCAAGTCATAAAGTGGTGCGTACAGCAATTCACGGTTTAGCCAGAATGCAACACCGTGGCGCCATTTTATCTGATGGAAAAACAGGCGATGGTTGCGGTCTTTTATTACAAAAACCTGACCGTTTTTTTAGATTAGTAGCACAAGATGCAGGTTGGCGATTAGCGACCAATTACGCCGTTGGTATGCTGTTTTTAAGCCAAGACGAAAAAGAAGCACAAGCAAGCCGCGAGATTGTTGAACAAGAACTCGCTGAAGAAACCTTATCTATTCTAGGTTGGCGTGAAGTACCGATTGATAAAAGCGTACTGGGCGAAATAGCATTATCATCACTACCAAAAATAGAACAAGTGTTTGTCAACGCCCCTGCCGGTTGGACAAAAATCGATTTAGAGCGTCGTTTATATATGGTGCGTCGTCGAATTGAAAAACGGGTGAAAGACGATACATTTTACGTTTGCAGCTTCTCCAATCAGGTCAATATCTATAAAGGCTTATGTATGCCTAAAGATTTACCTCGGTTCTATTTAGATTTGGCTGATATCCGCATGGAAACGGCTATTTGTTTATTCCATCAACGATTCTCAACTAATACCGTGCCACGTTGGCCATTAGCGCAACCTTTTCGCCATCTGGCGCATAATGGTGAAATCAATACCATCGAAGGTAACCGACAATGGGCAAAAGCGCGCTCATACAAATTTAAAACGCCACTCATTCCAGACTTACAAGATGCCGCACCGTTTGTTAATGTCACTGGTTCTGATTCGAGTTCATTAGATAACATGCTAGAGCTATTCCTTGTTGGTGGAATGGATATTGTACGAGCTATGCGCCTGCTTGTTCCCCCTGCTTGGCAAAATAACCCTGACATGAACGAAGACCTACGTGCCTTTTTCGATTTCAACTCAATGCATATGGAGCCTTGGGATGGACCTGCGGGTATTGTCATGTCTGATGGACGTTATGCGGCATGTAATTTAGACCGTAATGGATTACGTCCTGCACGTTATGTAATAACGACAGACAAACTTATTACCTGCGCCTCTGAAATTGGTATTTGGGACTACCAACCTGACGAAGTCGTCACTAAAGGTCGTGTTGGTCCGGGTGAATTATTAGTTATTGATACCGAAGAAGGTCGCATACTACAATCGTCTGAAACAGACAACGATTTACAAAAACGTCATCCTTATAAAGAATGGATGGCAAAAAATGTTAAACAGCTAATACCATTTGAAAACCTACCTGATGATAACATTGGTTCACGCAATTACGACGACACGTTACTTGCCACTTATCAAAAACAGTTTGGTTATAGCGCTGAAGAACTTGACCAATGCATTCGTGTACTCGGTGAAAATGGGCAAGAAGCCACGGGCTCAATGGGTGATGATACGCCGTTTGCCGTATTATCAAGTAGACCTCGTTTAATTTATGATTATTTCCGCCAAAAATTTGCACAGGTCACAAATCCGCCTATCGATCCACTACGTGAAGCGCATGTTATGTCACTTTCAACCAGCATCGGTCGAGAAATGAATGTATTTGCCGAAGCAGAAGGTCAAGCGCATCGTGTGGCATTTAAATATCCAGTTTTAGTTTATTCTGATTTACAACAATTAACCGCGTTAGAATCGCGTTACTACAAATCAGAAACATTAGACATCACCTATGACATTGATGGCAGCTTACGTGATGCCATTGAACAATTATGTGGTGATGCCGAGGCAAAAGTTCGTAATGGTACAGTATTACTGATTTTATCAGATAAAAACATCGCGGCCGATCGCTTACCAATTCCGGCACCAATGGCGGTGGGTGCTGTACAACAGCGTTTAGTTGAAAAGAATTTACGTTGTGATGCCAATATCATTGTTGAAACCGCAAGTTGTCGTGACCCACATCAATTTGCAGTACTGCTTGGTTTTGGAGCAACAGCAATTTACCCTTACTTAGCCTATGAAACCTTAGGTCAAATGGTCGATAATGGCACAATAAATAAATCTTATCGCGAAGCAATTCTTAATTACCGCAATGGGATTAATAAAGGCCTATACAAAATCATGTCTAAAATGGGGATATCAACCGTTGCCTCTTACCGCTGCTCAAAACTGTTTGAAGCGGTTGGATTACATAAGGATGTGGTTGAACTTTGTTTCCAAGGTGTTACTAGCCGTATTAGTGGCGCTAATTTTGATGATTTTACGCAAGACCAATTTAACTTATCGAAAAGTGCATGGTTAAAAAGAAAACCATTAGAACAAGGTGGACTACTTAAATTTGTTCATGGTGGCGAATATCATGCCTATAACCCTGATGTGGTGCAGTCACTACAAAAAGCGGTCAATAATGGCAATTATGACGATTACAAACGTTATACTGATATCGTCAATAATCGCCCTATTGCTACATTACGTGATTTATTAAAGCTCAATCCCCCTAAAGATGCAGCTATTCCACTGGAACAAGTCGAACCTGAAGAATCGCTATTCAAACGCTTTGACTCAGCCGCCATGTCAATTGGTGCGCTGAGCCCTGAAGCGCACGAATCGCTTGCCGAAGCCATGAATACACTCGGAGGTTTCTCCAATTCAGGTGAAGGTGGTGAAGATCCAGCACGCTACAACACCATAAAAGTTTCACGCATAAAACAAGTTGCATCAGGCCGTTTTGGCGTAACGCCAAGTTACTTAATGAATGCTGATGTTATTCAAATTAAAGTCGCACAAGGAGCAAAACCGGGTGAAGGCGGTCAGCTACCTGGTGATAAAGTCACACCGTATATAGCAAAATTACGTTTTTCGGTACCGGGTGTCACATTGATTTCGCCGCCGCCTCATCACGACATCTATTCAATTGAGGACTTGGCACAACTTATTTTTGATCTTAAACAGATTAACCCTAACGCAATGATTTCGGTCAAATTAGTATCTGAACCTGGGGTTGGAACCATTGCAACCGGTGTTGCTAAAGCTTATGCTGACCTCATCACCATTTCTGGCTATGACGGGGGAACCGGTGCTAGCCCATTAACGTCGGTTAAATATGCCGGCTCACCGTGGGAACTTGGACTGGTTGAAACACAACAATCCTTAGTCGCCAATGGGTTACGCCACAAAATCCGTCTACAAGTTGACGGTGGATTAAAAACTGGTACCGATATTGTCAAAGCTGCCATTTTAGGAGCGGAAAGCTTCGGATTTGGAACTGGTCCAATGGTCGCATTGGGTTGTAAATATCTTCGTATTTGTCACCTTAATAACTGTGCAACAGGTGTTGCAACACAAGATGAAAAATTACGTAGCGAGCACTATCATGGCCTGCCAGAAAAAGCCATGAACTACTTCCGCTTTATTGCACGTAATACACGGGAAGTGATGGCAGAACTAGGCGTAAGTCGAATTGTCGATTTAATCGGACGGACTGATTTATTATTAGAACTTGACGGCATCACTGCGAAACAACAAAAACTAGATCTATCTGGACTGCTAAAAACCGCCACCCCACTTGAAGGCAAACCGGTTTACTGCATAGAAGATAACAAACCCTTTGATAAAGGGGTACTCAATAAAGAGATCCTCACACAAGCACAACAATTTGTTGATAACCGTCAAAGCAAAAGCTTCTATTTTGACATTCAAAACACCGATCGCTCGGTTGGCACAAGCCTATCAGGCTATATTGCTCAAAAATATGGCGATCAAGGCTTAGTCACCGATCCGATCTCGCTAAACTTCAACGGCACGGCGGGGCAAAGTTTTGGTGTATGGAATGCTGGTGGTGTCGATCTAACCCTAACTGGCGATGCCAACGACTATGTTGGTAAAGGCATGGCTGGTGGACGCATTGTCATTCGCCCACCGCAAGGCTCGGCATTTTTAAGTCATGAAGCAACCATCGCGGGTAACACCTGCTTATATGGCGCAACAGGTGGCAAATTATTTGCCGCCGGCCGAGCAGGTGAACGATTTGCCGTACGTAATTCCGGTGCCATCAGCGTTGTTGAAGGCATTGGTGATAATGGATGTGAATATATGACAGGCGGTATTGTTTGTATACTTGGAAAAACAGGGGTCAACTTCGGTGCGGGTATGACAGGTGGGTTTGCTTATATCTTAGATGAAGATGGCGAACTACACAAACGCATCAACAAAGAGCTGGTCGAAATGCTAAACGTCGCAAATTACGCCATTCATGAAGAACACCTTCGAGGTTTAATTATGGAACATGCTCAACTAACCCACTCATCACGAGCCGAAAATATTTTGGCCAATTGGGACAATTTTGCTAAACAATTTGCCCTAGTCAAACCAAAATCCAGTGATGTCAAAGCATTACTTGGACACCGCAGTCGCTCATCGGCAGAACTGCGCGTTCAAGCACAGTAAGGAGAACACGAAAATGAGTCAAAATGTTTATCAGTTTATCGATTTACAACGTGTTGATCCGCCTAAAAAATCGTTAAACATCCGCAAAATTGAATTTGTTGAAATTTATGAGGGCTTTTCTGCCTCGCAATCACAAGCACAAGCCGATCGTTGTCTAGCTTGTGGTAATCCTTATTGTGAATGGCGCTGCCCTGTACATAACTATATTCCCAATTGGTTAAAACTGGTTAACGAAGGTAAAATTCTAGAAGCGGTAGAACTCTCGCACCAAACCAACAGCCTGCCGGAAGTTTGTGGTCGAGTCTGTCCACAAGATCGCCTTTGTGAAGGCTCTTGCACCTTAAATGCCGAATTTGGTGCGGTTACCATTGGAAATATTGAACGTTATATTACTGATGAAGCCTTTAAAATGGGGTGGAAACCCAACCTATCGAATGTTGAACAAACAGGGCTAAAAGTCGCCATTATTGGTGCAGGCCCAGCAGGCCTTGCATGTGCTGATGTCTTAGTGCGCAATGGTGTAACACCAGTGGTGTTTGACCGTCACCCTGAAATTGGCGGATTACTGACATTTGGTATCCCTGCTTTCAAATTAGACAAAGAAGTACTCATTAACCGACGCCGCATATTTACCGAAATGGGCATTGAATTCAGACTAAATACTGAAGTAGGCAAAACCGTGCAATTAGCCGACTTAATCAATGAATTTGATGCCGTATTTGTTGGTGCAGGTACTTATCAATCAATGCGAGCAGGACTTGAAAACGAAGAGGCTAATGGTGTTTACGATGCACTACCATTTTTAATTGCCAATACCAAGCACCTCATGCAACATCAACAAAGCCAAGATACGCCTTACATTGACATGAAAAATAAACGTGTGGTTGTGCTTGGTGGTGGTGATACGGCAATGGACTGTGTACGTACCTCGATTCGCCAAGGCGCTACCGAAGTCACTTGTGCTTATCGCCGAGACGAAGCCAATATGCCAGGCTCAAAGCGAGAAGTAAAAAACGCCAAAGAAGAAGGCGCACAGTTTCAATTTAATGTACAACCACTAAGCATTGAAATTAACAGCACTGGGCAAGTGACAGGCGTAAAAATGGTCCGAACCGAGCTTGGCGAGCCCGACGCAAAAGGTCGACGTTCGCCAGTCATAATTGAAGGTTCAGAATTTGTCCTCCCTGCCGATGCAGTGGTAATGGCATTTGGATTTAAGCCACATGCTATGCCATGGTTGGAAGAACAAGGGGTTAATTTTGATGCACAAGGTCGAATCATTGCGCCAGAAGCTAACGGTTACCAAACGAGTAATGCTAAAATTTTTGCCGGTGGCGATGCCGTTCGGGGGTCGGATTTAGTGGTAACGGCGATTAGTGAAGGGCGCAAAGCGGCTGAAGGTATTTTGAGTTATTTGGAAGTTTGAAGGTTGTTGTAGTTTAAATTAAAATTAAATTAGATATTAGTATAAGCCCGCTTGTTATAAGCGGGCTTTTTAATTGGGTTTTGGGGTATTTTTGGTTAAAAATCACCAAAAAAACTTTAATAAAATCAATACCTTTCCTGACCGATTTTTGGGCGGAAAATCAGGCCTTTTTGTTTTGGTGAATAGGATGGATTGGGTGCGGTGGTTTCGGACGTTTTGGACTTGGGTGAACAAAATAGTTATCGTGACTACGTCCGAGTTAGGGAATTTAAAGCGAATTCCCTAACAACCCACGCTTTGGCTGCAGAATGTGGCCTGCGGCACTACTCGTATCATCCTGATACTCGCCTCTACGAGGCCATCTTCGGCTGTGCTCAGATGTTCAAATTTGTTCCAGACAAATTTGTCGTTCCAGACGCAGCAGAACTCGCCAAACATCCCTGTTTGGCGTGCCGACCTCACTCTGTTGTCGGCACATTCTGATGCCGGAATAGGACAAACAACATAACCATCGTTTTTGGGATGGGTTATTGTGTTTTTATAAGGTTTTTTTTGTTAAAAAACAGCCCAAAAAACTTTAATAAAATCAACACCTTTTCTGACCGATTTTTGGCGGAAAATCAGGTCTTTTTTTGGGTTGGTGGATAGAATGAATTAGGTGCGGTGGTTTCGGACGTTTTGACCTTGGGTGGACAAAATAGCTATTGTGACCACGTCCGAGCTAAGGGAATTAGAGCGAATTCCCTTAGCAATCCCGCGCTTTGGCTGCAGAATGTGGCCTTCGGCTGCCCGACGCCGGCGCTCGGTCTTAACGCACCGGCTATGATTCGCTCCAAGCGAAGCATAGCCTCGCCAAACATCCCTGTTTGGCGTGCTAACCTCGCTCTGTTGTCGGCACATTCTGACGCCGGAATAAAACAAACAACACAACCATCTTTTTTGGAAGATATTATGTTTTTATAATTATATAATTTATTTTAATTAAACGCCTGCACGCGTTAAGGCGTGGTCTCTGTTTGAGCGTTTTAACTGGAAATTTCTAAACCGCCTACACGGCGTTAAGGTAGAGCTCAAGATTTGATAAATCTTGCTGTATAAAGATAAACAACAATTTCATCTTTGAAAATTCTTTTTTTGAGCTGTTTTATAATTTATTGATTTTATTTAATTTTAAATTGTCGTTAAAAAAAGGGGTTGGAGCGGTTAAATTGCTGTTATTGGGGTGCTATTCGTGGTTTTGTTGATTTGTTGTATGTCGGCGCTTTGCTTAGGTTGTTTAAGCGATTGATTTTCCTTGAAAATACAAAAACAAAAACTTCAATAAAATCAATACCTTTCCTAACCACTTTTTGGATGTAATTACATTACTTTTAACAAAAAACAATTCACTCAAAACACCTAAGATTATGTTATTTGTCTTATTCCGGCGTCAGAATGTGCCGACAACAGAGCGAGGTTAGCACGCCAAACAGGGATGTTTGGCGTGTTTGTGGTGTGTCTGACAAATTTGTCTGGAATAAATTTGAACATCTGAGCACAGCGAAGATGGCCTCGTAGAGGCGAGTATCAGGATGATACGAGTAGTGCCGCAGGCCACATTCTGCAGCCAAAGCGTGGGATTGCAAAGGGAATTCGCTTTAATTTCCTTTGCTTGGACGTGGTCACTGTAGCTATTTTGTTCACTAAAGGTCAAAACGTCCGAAACCTTGTTGCACTATAAATAGAGCACACATTTAAACCGCCACAGTGTAATCACTAGGACTGCCAACCACCTTTCAGCGTTGGCGGCGGGGGCGGCGCTATTGTGGCTTCGCCGCAACAGCACAACCCGAAGGGAAAATGCCCCAACTGACGCGGGGGCTTTATTCTTTGTTAGATTGCCCTCTCAAGCACCATAACCGCCCCCGCGGCCCAAGGATTAAATATCAAAAGCTAAGGTGTGACGCAAACGCCATTGCTTTTATAGAATATGTGGTTGTAAGTGATGTAGCCGTCGGTCGAGTTGACATAGAACTGATTATTACCTACCGAGTCACTCGTCCAGTAGAAGTAGTTGGCGAAGCCTGCATTAGTGTATTTGTCCATCCAACCCCACTCAGAAAAAAATCCTGCACCTATTTGTCGCGAGTAACCATTATAACCTGATGACGGCGTGGCAATAGAAATACTAGGAAAATCTGTTCTGACTGCATTGGTTAAATCACTTACCCTAGCAATACGATAACCCAAACGACTACACCAAGATGAGTGGTTAGACGGAGTATCGAATTCACCACCCCGATGGACGAACCACTGCTTTAACACAAATCCATACCTCACCTCATTACCACGACCATCCCTACCGACTAACTCAAACGTCTGTGGCAAAGATGGCACAATCAATGGATTAGGAGTAGCTGACTGTACCTGAGTGCTATCCGCCCTAGGACCGCTTAACGTTACCCGTGTGACATAACTGGATTTATCTTTAATCCATTCATCTTCGTTTTTGCCTTGATTTGGCTGCCTCCAACTTACCGTTGCTTTTATACTACCATTCGTGACAACAGACCACGTCAACTGACTTGCATCGACTCCTTCTATGTGCAAATCAAAATACAACCCATCAGCACCCATTGTCGGAAAGTTTCGGTTGTAAGATGATGGACTTGTTGACTGAACTAAAAAACCTTTTGTAGGAGACCATATGTTAGATGGGCCGGCGCGATAGATTATGCCATAAGTAAGATTCGGCCTTGCGTGACAAATACGAGCAACAGTGTTATACGGCTTGATATAATAATCCACCGTAGCTCCACTAAAACTACTACTCCTTGGCACTCCATACTGAGTAGTTAAACGTCCTTCTGTACTTACTAACCTTACCCTATAAGGAGCATTACATATATCCAATGCATCACTACGATTAACCGTATTGCCATCCTTATCCGTAAACGATACCGATATACTCCCCGATGCGGTAACACCACTTGTACCCTGTCCATCTCCATCATCATCTCCCCAATTACCCTGAACAACCAAATCATTTATACTAATTGAACTTTGTGACGAAGGAATGACCATTGCTATATGGCCTAAATTACTCCCCACATACGGCAAACTTATCGGATTTGCTGCACTTGATGGATTAGTAGATGGCGTGATAACCCGACCATCCTGCAACCTAATAGACAACAAACTGTCTGCATCTGTTACCTTTGTTCGACCACCGTCGAACGTTAAATATGGCGGAGTACCTTCAATGACTCTTGATGTATGCGCCGTTAATGCCACAGAACTCTGTGTATATGACAATAAGAGCAGCACGAAGAAGAATAACAAGAATCTAGGTAAGCTTGGTAATTTAGATAACCTAAATAAACCAGCTAACCTAAGTAAGATAGAAAAATTAGAAAAACTAAGTAAGCTAAGTAAAAAACTTAACCACAACGATAACCTCGGCAATAATGCCAAGCCCGAAGACCGCGATAAATTCGGCAACCTCGCCAAACGCGATGAACTCGATAACTTCGGTGATGAAAATAAGAACTGTGCCTGATTTCGACTACAGTGAAATTGAAAAAGATTTAGGGCATAGGTTTGGCAGGCCATGTGCCATGTGCCATACATGGTAATGCATTTCGATCGTCCTGTCAAGTAAATTTTTGTTTTATTTACATTTTTTTATAACTAACTGCTCACTAACGAGCTTTCCTTTGCTTTAAAGCGCTTAAATTATAACCGGTTGATTTATAATGCGCTACTTTTTTTGTTAAAAATTTGTAAATTTTTGTTAAGTGTATAATGTTGATCTTTTGGTGGTGTGTTTTGGGGAATGGTTTTGGGGAATGGTTTTGGCGGAGTTTTTAAATAAAAAAAACACAAAATAAAAACTTTAATAAAATCAGTACCTTTTCTGACCAATTTTTAGGTGATTAAACGGCTGTTATTAAAATATGCTATTCGTAGTTTTGTTGATTTTTTGTATGCCGGAACCTTGCTTAGGTTGTGTAAGTGATTGATTTAGCTTAAAAATAGCAAAACAAAAACTTCAATAAAATCAATGCCTTTCCTGACCAACTTTTTATGGAATTAGTTTTTTTGAAAGTGAATACTCTATTTTGCACCTAAGTAATTTAATTGGCGCCACGATTCGTATACCACAACCGCTACCGAGTTAGATAAATTCATACTGCGGCTTGTTGCTAGCATGGGAATGCGTATTTTTTTGTTTTGGGGTAATAAGTCGAGTATGGTTGCAGGTAAACCTCGGGTTTCGGGACCAAATATTAAAAAGTCATTTGGTTTGTAATTGACTTCGCTATGTGGTTTTTGTCCTTTTGTGGTTAGTGCATAAAGTTGAGTTTGTAGGTCTATTTGGTTTTCGTCCATAAAGCAGTTAAAGTTTTTGTAGCGTTTTACATCCACAAATTCTTGATAATCTAGTCCTGCTCGTCTTAACTTTTTGTCGTCCCAAAAAAATCCCATAGGCTCAATAATATGTAAGTTAAAGCCTGTATTAGCACATAGACGAATAATGTTACCAGTATTGGCTGGAATTTCGGGTTCAAATAAAACGATGTTTAAAGCTGATGTGGACAAAACTTTTCTCTTCTATTTTTAATATTTATGAATTGGTAATATTATCACAATTCTCAGTCCACCAAGGTGACTTTTTTCTGCTTTGACAGTGCCGTGATCGCGGATGATGGCATTAGCGACAATAGCAAGCCCTAGCCCTGTTCCGCCTGATTCGCGGTCGCGAGCTTCGCTTGTGCGGTAAAATGGCCTAAAAATCTGCTCAAGTTCACTTTCTGAAACACCAGGGCCATCGTCATCGATGGTTATGGTTATTTTTTGTTGTTGTACCGTAAAATTGATAATAACTTCTTTATTTGAATAACGAAATGCATTACGAATCACGTTTTCAAGCGCGCTACATAGGGCTGTGGGATAGCATAATATGGTCTGGCTATTTGGTGGCGTTGCGACTGAAAATGT
The DNA here is from genome assembly GCF_057063525.1 of Gilliamella sp. X-46. Classification (NCBI taxonomy): domain Bacteria; kingdom Pseudomonadati; phylum Pseudomonadota; class Gammaproteobacteria; order Orbales; family Orbaceae; genus Gilliamella; species Gilliamella sp. X-46. The sequence goes on from NZ_JBXSQH010000002.1 coordinate 253,583, forward strand.
TTTCCCTATCTGTTCTGCTTCAAAACTGGCGTTATCAAGCACTTGTTTAAATAGTACATTAATTTTATTAAATTCTCTAATTTCGTTATTGTCATATTGCTGTCTTGCCAATAAGAGCAAATCCCCAATCATTGAATCAAGTTTTAATGCTTCATTATTAATTCGTACAACTTCGCTACTTTCACCTTGTTTGCGTCGCAATAACGAGGTCGCAAGTTGTAGGCGAGTTAAAGGCGTACGTAATTCGTGAGAAATGTCAGAAAACAAGCGCTGTTGCACATCTTGCATTCGCTTTAGTTCCCTTAACATGTGGTTAAAACTAGCCCCCGTTGCTTTATATTCAGACGATCCGATTTGTTCAAGCTCTGGCCTTTCTTGTAAATTTCCTTTTGCTACTTGATCTGCTACTTGTTTTAAGCGTCGTGCTGGTTTAGCTATACTCCAAGATAACCAAAGTAAAAATGGAGAACTTGCAAGCATAGTCAAGGTTAATAATAGCAAAGGGTGATCAAAGATGAAGTTAACAAATTGAGATTGTGTATCTGTGGCTTGTTGCAAAATATATAGTTGATATTCTGCATTAGCATAATGAAGTAAAAAAGGTCCTATAATTTCTTGAGAATCATAGATTTTTCTTGCTGGATCGGCAACATTATGCGATTTTTCACTGAAATTTTTGATTAAATCAATATTTTTAGTTTCAGCTGTAATGATTTGTTCATTAGGTGTAACAATAAATAAAGATTGCCCTGGTTTTTGATGACTATCCATAGCAACGATGAAACGCATCCACCACCGAAAGCTATCTTTAGGTATTTTAACAAGATCATGTTCAATTTGGTTAGCTAATAGGTTACCACTTTCTTTATCTTTATTTGCCAAATAAGTCAAATTTCGAGAATCAAGACTTGGTAACACCATAATTAACATGAGAAAAAACGCTATAGTCAGTAAAAATATAGTAAAAATTCTAATTGTTAGGCGATCAAAAAGCCACATTTTTAACTGACCTTCATATAAATATTATCTTAGCCTTGCAACAAATCATCATTTTGATCAATGACAAATAAATAACCTTTAGAACGTAATGTTTTAATCCACGGCAAACCATCACTCCTAGGCGGAAGTTTTTTTCGTAAATTAGAAACATGAACATCAATCGATCGAGCAAGTGGAACAAACTCTTTGCCTAAAACTGTTTCACTTAATGTATCGCGCGAAATTATTTTACCTGCATTTTCAAGGAGTTTAATTAACACTTGAAACTCCATGCCCGTTAATCCGATATATTTGTTATCAAAATAGACTGATTGTTGCTTTCGATTTACATTCAGTTTATCAATAGTATATTGATTCGGTTTACTTAAATCTTCATCAATAATATTATCCCAATGAGTTCTGCGTAAAAGTGCATTAATTCGAGCAATAAGCTCTCTATCATTAAATGGCTTTAAGATGTAGTCATCAGCACCTAGTTCAAGCCCAATAACTTTATCATACTCATTATCTTTAGCCGTTAAAAATATAACAGGAACAGTAAACTTACCTCTAAGTTGAGACAATACACTAAATCCATTCATTTCAGGCATCATAATATCAAGTAAGATGAGATCTATTGTGCTGTCAAACTTCTCTAAAGCTTCAATACCATTGTTGGCTACTTCAACTTGATATCCCTCTAATTCAAGTAGTTCGCGCAATAATAAAGCAATTTCAGGATCATCATCAACTACAAGTAATTTACTGCTCATTACAGTCCTCTTTATATAATACATTTTTGATACTTTTTACCTTAATAACCAATACAATTTCCATATATAACGCCCATTATATATGTAAAAAATACCAATAATATAGTAAAGTATTGTTAAGTTTTATATGCAAAATATTTTACGTTATTAAAACCTTGGTCAATTAAATAAAGTGCTTGTAATTTACTCATAACGCCTCGTTCACAATATAACAAATATTGTTTTGATTGATCCAAATCCCCAAATTTCGTTGCTAACTTATAAAATGGGATAAGTTTGATGTCATTGTCGCTCAATATGAGTGGATTATTTTCTTGCTCTTCCGGAGAGCGAATGTCGATAACAACATCATCTGGATTAAGCATCGTAACCGTTTCAACCAAGGTAATTGTGGTGTTAGTTTGTTTATTTATTTCACGAATATCGATATTTTCAGCATTCTCAACGGCTTTATCTAAAATGGCAAAATCAAAATTCAACTCTTCAGCTTCAATTTTTTCTTTGATAGCTTTAACCGTTGGACTTTTGGATATAACACCACAAAATTCTGGCATTGTTTTAGCAATGTCTTCAGTGCCTATTTGACGTGCAAGATTGATAATTGTTTCTTTATCGTGCGTGATAAGTGGACGTAAAATCAATGTATCACTTACATTATCAATTAATCGTAAATTAGTTAGTGTTTGGCTCGATACTTGCCCCAATGCTTCGCCTGTGACAAGCGCTTCGACATTATAACGTTGAGCAATTTTCGATGCGGCGCGGATCATCATTCTTTTTAAAATGACCCCCATTTGCCCATCATCAATCTTTTCAAGTATTTCACCCACAACATCAGAAAAATCAACGGCTATAAAACGCACTTTATGCGAACTTCCGAATCGCTCCCATAAATAATGAGCCATCTGTTTGACACCAATTTCGTGAGTTTTTCCACCTAGATTAAAAAAGCAATAATGCACCCGACTACCGCGACGCATTAACATGTAACTTGATACGCCAGAATCAAAACCACCTGATATGAGCGATAAAACATCTTCCTGTGTGCCTGTTGGAAAACCACCAATCCCAGCATGTCGCCCTTTGACTAGTAGTAATTTGTCTTTGTCAATTTCAAGGTTAATGGTGATATCAGGGTTAGTTAATTTCACTTTAGCCGACACAACATGTTGATTAAGCCCACCGCCAACATAGCGTTCAACATCAATTGAAGTAAAGTCATGTTTTCCGCGGCGTTTAACTCGCACACAAAAGGTTTTATTTTCAATTAATGGTGCATAATAATTTAATGCTTTTTCGAATATGTCGTGAACGTCAACAAAGGTAAGTTCATCAACAGCTAGAATGTGATGAATACCTGGAATACGTGTTAATAGCTCAAGTATCTGAGCCTCGCTATTTTCAACCTTTGGACGAACCTCAATAAAATCCCAATGACGAATAACAGCAACATTTTCGATGTGATGCTTTAAAATGTTGCGAATATTGCTCGTTAATATTTTAATAAAGCGTAAACGGACAGAATCACTTTTAATGGTGATTTCAGGAAAGAGCTTAACAATAAATTTCATAAAATCAATGCGAACTATATAAATATGGCGACATTATACTGGTTTTCCTCCAAAACATACAATCGATTATGAAAAATAGTGAAATTATAAAATGAAGAAAGTTCCAATGAGTTTATTTTTTAATAAAGCAATAATACTTTATGTAAAAAGATAATTTTCAGCTATAAATAGCGTGTTTTTACTTATTAAATTGGATAAATGTTCAAAACATATCAATGATATCTTAAATTTTACTTGCTTGTTGTTCTGTCTTTCGCTAATATTTCGCATCAATAAATTCTGTTGTATAACACATAAAATTGACAGGTTGAAATGTACGAGTTTTTAATTATAATCTATTTAATTATTGCAATTGTTATCATTGGATTAGTTCTAATACAACGAGGCAAAGGTGCAGATATGGGCTCATCTTTTGGTGCAGGCGCATCGGCAACTTTATTCGGCTCTTCAGGAAGTGGGAATTTTTTAACCCGTGCTACAACACTATTGGGTATTTTGTTTTTTGTGATAAGCATTTTACTATCAAATTTAGGTAGCAAACCTAGCGTCACTTCAACCAATGAATTTAACATCATTGATGATGTTGTACCAACAACACAATCAAACGAAGACAATACAGCACCTGTAACAGCACCACTTGTTCAACCAGTGCAACAAAATTCGACATCAGATATTCCAGAATAAAAACGGCGCCGTGGTGGTGAAATTGGTAGACACGCTATCTTGAGGGGGTAGTGCTCTAAGGGCATGCGGGTTCAAGTCCCGCCCACGGCACCAAATCAATAAACAGTAACATTCTTTTAAATCCAACAAAGCACATCAAATCCAGCAATAAAAAGCCTTGAAGACTATTTCAGCAACTTAAAGCAGTTTGTAATTTTTGTAATAATACCTTTTACGCTATAGTTCGAAAACAAAAATTAGATTGAATTACTCAACAATAGCTATTTAGGTTACCCATTTAATAATAACAATCACCTGCTCAGTGATAGTCAAAAAATTATTTCAATTCGTGGTTTTGCATAAAAAGCAGGGTGAGCGGTTTGGAAGCCTAAAAATTGCAGAAATTTACCACCTCCTGCTGACTTGGCTTGAAGAATTTTCTGGCATGTTAGAAAAATATAATAACTTTGATTGCATGGGGTGTTTTTACAAATAATACTTTTTATTAATATAATTACATCTGGACTGATTAAAATTATAATTTTGTCAGTCCATAAAAAAGAGGATGGTACAGTAACTTTGATGATTTAAAGACACGTTAGAAAAGAAAAAGATAAATTGCTATTTTCATGGTGTACCAAACATAAGATTAATTGTATCGATTGAACAATCAATAGTTGATGAAATAGACGACTTTATTAAACATGATAGAAGTCATCTAGCCAGTAAAAACCGTTCTGAGTTTGTGAGATTGGCGATAATTGAGAAGCTAAATAGAAATGAATAAATTTAAGATAGTTTTAATGATATTATCTATTGTTTTATTTGGTATTAAGCAATGTAAAAATAAACAAAAACAGCGAAGTAATGAGCTACTAAAAGATATACAACTAAAAGATTTACAAAAAATATTAGATAATCCTAAACTTTATATTAATGACATTAAATCTAAATCTACTAAAAAAGATGAATAAATTTCATGTATATAATCACTAGTGTTAATAAATCTATAAAATAGGTATCCAGTGAAAAAACATTAAAGTAAAGGATACTAATCTAAGCAAAAGCGGGAATAATTGCTAATGCTTGCTTCCACAAAAAATGGAGACAGTTATCTTTATTATGAAGACATCTTATAATTATAGTCTTTTTTATGGAGTTGAATTAAAAAAAGCCCGATAGGGTCTTATTATTTTGCTGATAAACGTGCTTTATGCTTTGAAGCGGCGCGACGGCTTAAATATTTATTGCTATTTTTTGCAAATGCTCTCATTTATTTACCCTAAAATGTTATTTTAATTCTGTAATTTTAACATAATTAAGTTGTGTTCATATATATTCAGTTATATACTTTTAAATACAGGGTATTATGAGAACCTGCATATCTATTAAATGGTCACCGTCAATTTATTTAAATGCGATTTTTATTTTAACGAGACAATAAATGCAAAATATCCAAGTAAATAGATATCCTGCGTTAAATAAAATTTTGTGGGACTATCAAGGGCAAACAATTCCAGAAGACGAAGCTTTCAAAATTTATGAAAGAAGATGGTGCTTTATTAAAGATGTAAAGCTTGCTGCCAACGAAAAAAAATTAATCCATAAACTTATTAAAGAGTATGGAAATGGCTATTTCCTACCTACATGCGTTTAGTTTATGTCATATAAGTTAACTCATCACCAAATAATAGACCATTTATTAAATAATTTTAATATCGATTTTTTAGTGGACAACAATATTTATTTTGGTGGCGGAACTCGAATAGCATTAGAATTAAATGAGTTTAGGGAATCAATTGATATAGATTTATTGTGCCCTACTATTGAATCCTACAGAGCAGTAAGAAATACGGTAACCTCAGATAGTTTAGGATTGTTGGTAAAAAAAGAATTTCAATATATTAGAGAGATATCTTTTGACCGTTATGCTGTACGTGCGTTTATTAAAGAAAATCCAAAACCCATAAAACTTGAAATTGTTAGCTTTGAAAAATATCAGTTAACAGGAAAACAAGGCAAATTATTTCCTATACCATATTTAGATAAAGAGAGCTGTTTCTACACTAAGCTTTTAGCTAATGCCGACAGAGCCACACAACCACCCTATAAAGATATCATTGATATTTTATTTATGCTCCATTGTTGGGGAAGTATACCTCAATCTGCCTTATTAAATGCAAAGATGATTTATGGCAATAGCATTATAAATGGGTTAAAGATAGCGGCTAATGATATAGAAAAAAATAAAGATAAATATTCAACGAATTGTATTAATTTAGGTATATCTGAACAAAATATAAACATCATACTAAATGATAGCTTAAATAAGCTTTTATCCTATCTAGAAAACCAAAAGTAACCATCCCCATTCCATGTATATAAACACAGTGCTATAATGTACCTAACTGTATATTAATGTATTATTTGAGTCTAGGTCGATCCCCAAACATTCGCAACCCTAGCAAACTGGCGCAAATATCTATTAGGGACGTGAGGGGCGTATGGCATTACCGCCACGTATTGTACTTTTGAAAGAGCCGCTAAATTACTTAATTGCAAAATGTGGGATATTTTTCATTGGTGGCAGTTAGAATATATAGATTTAAGTATAATGGTTGAAATCGAAAAGCTTCTTTCAAGTCCCGCCCACGCACCAAATCAATAAACAGTAACATTCTTTTAAATCCTATAAAGCACATCAAATCCAGCAATAAAAAGCCTTGAAGACTATTTCAGCAACTTAAAGCAGCTTATAATTCTTGTAATAATACCTTTTACGTATAGCTCGTATGTTGAAGCAATCTATTTTGAAGTAGATCAAAATGGACTAGAATAACTTGCATCATTTAAAACTGATGATGGCAAAATCTTAAGGGATACTATGAGTAAAATGGCGTCTATAGCGACTGAAAATGTCAAAAACATTAAAGAACCTAAAGGCACAAGAGAGAAGAAACCAATCAGCAAGATTAGCCAAGTAGTCACTTTTATTTAGGCTATCATAACGTTTTATTTATATAATTTAGTAAAAGAAGATACTAATAGGCTACTTGCAGTTAAAAATAAAATTTCGCCGACAATTTGTCGGCGAAAACGTTACAACATAATAGAAAATTACGCAAAACCTTTCAAACCAACCACATGAACATGTTCTTGGTTATTGATCACTTTACGAACCAATTTGTAAGTTGTGCCTTTTTCTGGGCTGATGTTTTCTGGTGCAGCTATAATCAATTGCATCTGTAACCGTTCGCATAGCTCGAACAATGTTGCAATTGATTTGGCATCAAGACGCGCAGCTTCGTCCAAAAATAATAATCGGCATGGTGAAATATCTTTGTTGCGCAGACGCTTAGATTCATCTTCCCAACTTTGAATCACCATCAGTAAAATCGACATCCCTGTACCAATTGCTTCACCTGTTGATAATGCGCCACTTTCAGCACGTAGCCACCCATCAGCACCTCGATTGACCTCAACATCCATTTCTAAGTAATTTCGGTAATCGAGTAGTTCTTCACCAATATTTTGAGCAGTACGTTGCCCCATATCAATATGTGGGTTTAAGCGTTGATAGAGTTTAGCTAACGCTTCAGAGAAGGTAATGCGATTATTACTAAACAGATCTTGATGCTCATTTTGCTCATCAGACAATGCGACTAGCAGTGAGGAGTGGGCTTCACGAACATTGACATTTAAACGCACACCATTAACTTGCCCAAAAGCCACTGCTTGTAAACCTTGGTTAAGTAAGCGGATACGATTTTGCTCACGTTGAATCGTTTTACGAATAATGTTAGACACACTTTTTGAGCTGATCGCTAATTGTTGCTCACGAGATGTCAACTCTTCGGTCAAACGTGATAATTCAATTTCCATCTGTTCAATTGCTTCAATAGGATCATCAGTTTTGACAATATCTTGACGAATTCGCTCGCGTAAGTGAGCGTAAACTGCAATATAAAATTGAATTTTACGTTCAGGCCGTTTTGGATCTTCTGATAGTCTTAATACATCACGTAAATGTTCATTATCATTAACAGCTAGACGTAACGAACCTAACGCCTTATCGGACATAGAACGTAGCTCATCAGCACTTAAGTAAGCAAGTTCTCGGCGATGCAATCGACGTTCAACACTATTTTCTTTAACCAACCTTAATACTAAACACCATCCTGCTTTCGCTTGTACTACCTGTTCGCGAAGTTGTTTATAATCGCGAAGTGTTTGAGTTAAGCGTTTTTGCATCTGTGTCATTTCGCTTTCACACATAATCAGTTGTTTTTCAAGCGATGTACAATGTTGGCGGTTATTATTTAATTTTTGATGGACTTCATCACGGCGTAATCGCGCTCGTTCTTCTGTGATCGCGTCCGCTTTTACGCCAATTTGTTCGATCTCTTTTTGTAGTTCTTGCAACATATCCCGCTTAGTTTCAAATGCACTTTTAAGCGAGGCAAGCGTTTGGTTATATTGATTGTATTTATCTTGATACTGCTGCATCTGACTACGCGCTTCAGCTCTTTGAGCTTCAACCACTTCTAATCGAGACCGTAATTTTTCATTTAAATCACTATTTTCACTCAACATGCCGGCCGAATCTTCATAACTAAAGTGAGCTCGGCGTTGCATGACTTCAGTTAAAGCAAAGACTTGTTGACGAATCGTTTGTTGCTGTGCTTTAACTGTGTTGTAATGTTCACGAAGCGATTCATTTTGTTCAGGATCACTTTGTAAGACTGCCACTAAAGGTTCAAGTTCTGAAACAGTGTTACGATTACGGTTAACATATTGTGCAGATTCTTGCGCTGCAACCAATTGCTCACGTAATTCATCAACCCGATCCGCTAAATCATCATCTGCAAGTAAGTGCATCTGAGCAACAAGCTTATTGACGGTAACTAATTGCTCTTTGCAATTAATAACTTGTTGTTGGTTTTGCTGATCAATGCTTTCTTGAGATGATAATTGACGCTCAATTTCGGTGCGTCTTATTGCTAATTTTTGTGCTTCCGCTTCAGGGTCAATATCAAAAGCAACAGCCAGATATTGTCCTATAAATTGTCCAACATTTTGCTCAATGCGTTGTAATTTTTGTAAATCAAATGAAATCGTTGCATAACGTTCATGTAATTCATCACGTTCAGCCGATAGTTTTTCAAGATGAACTTCACGCGCGGCACGACCAAATAGTGGTACACTTGGGAAACTCGAAAATCGCCATTGACGATCGCCTGTTTTGACTAGTACGGATTTATTCATTTCCTCACAGTCAAAAACACTATCATCAAATGATGAAGGATCACCTTCAATAAAGTAGATATCTTCTGGATAATCTTCATCGCTTGCGGTAAGACTTTCTAATTGCTGTTTAACTAATGATAAGTCTGGTACAACGATAGCTTGCCTTGCTGGACCATAGAGGGCTGAAAAGTAAGGCGCATCATCAATGGTTACGTCTTCATAAATTTCAGAAAGTAATACACCGTTGAAACGTTCAGACAATGCAGATAAACGACCATCATCAACACCACTAGGTTGGTTAAGTTGTTCAATTTGGACATCTAATTGATTACGTCTAAAGCTAATTTGATCTCGTTCAGTAACTAATGTTCGCTCTTGCTCAAGCAGCTTTTGCATATGTTGTGTCACAGCTTGGCTGTTCTTAAACGTTTCTCCGGTTTGTTCTTGCAAAGCAATTAACGCATCTTGGGCTTTTAACCATAATGGTGCCTTTTGTCGATAATCAGCAATTTTCGATTGAATTTGTTCAAGTTCTTGCCTAAATTCAATACGTTTTTCGCTTGATTCGTTAGCTCGCTCAGCATTCTCATCTAACTGGGATTCGATCTCTTGTTTTAATTCGTCAAGCTCATCATAATTAATTTGTCGGCCAATACGTTTACAAAATTGTGTTAATAATGATTCCGCTTCTTTTTGTTCAAAAAAGCGTTGTTCTAGTTCATCTAGTTGTAGCTGTAAATGTTCTGCTTTTTCAGCTTGATAACATTGTGATGGCCATTGTCTTAATGCTTCTTTAGCAGCTACAAAAGAATCACTACGAGTTACATCACCAACCAATTTAACGACCAATTGATAAGCTCGATCGAATTGATTAATGGCGGCATCAGATACACTTAATTTTTGTTCAAGTTCAAGAACTTGTTCAGTGATCTCTCTTTGCTTTTCATCAAACACGGCAAAGTGATCTTCAATATTGCTAATACCTAGTTTTGGTAGCTGACATAATGACTGAGCATTTTTTAGTGCCTGTAAAGCTTGTTGGTATTGAATTGCTCGTGTTTGTTGAACATCAAGTGCTTGCTGATAATCCGCTAATTGTGTTTTGATTTCATCGACTTCTTGCTCTGTTTCGTTAACCTGATCACGGTAAACTTGGTATTGTTCATTCGCCTCAAGTACCACTTCGTTTTGTTCTTCAAGCTTTAAATTTAAGTCATCTAAATCTGCTTGATAGCGGTCGATTTTTTCTTGTTGGCGTAGCGCTGTTTGTGCTAAGTTGAGGTGATCATTAGCGGCTTGTAAATCAGTTTCCAAATCGCTTTGCGCTTCTTGATATTCTTTAAGTTCTTTCGCCGTTTCTACTTGGCGGTATTGATTACTTATAAGCTGATCTTGCGTTTTAAACATATCACGACGCAAGCCAAGTACCGATTCAATATGCACTCGGCGTTCGTTAGCATGACGCATATAATCGGCCGCGACATAATTGGTCGATTCAGTAATAAGATGTTTGAATAAATCACGATCGGATTGTGTAACTCGAATCGCTTCTAGTGTCATTCGGTTTTCACGCAGTGCCGCTTCCATATCTTGGAAAGCTTTACGTACACCACCATTTTCAGGTAATAAATAGTCGCGTAGTGAACGAGTAATCGCACTTGAAATCCCACCATACAGCGAGGCTTCAATTAAGCGATAATATTTACTACGATCAGATGAAGAACGTAAACGTTTAGGTAATATACCAAAGTCAAACATAACTGAGTGATAATCAGTAATCGAGTTAAATTGTTTGAAGATAATGCCGTCCATTGATTCGACTTTATCTTTTAACTCTGGCAACGATAAAATGCGTGCTTGTTTATCATTTAAACGTTCAGTAACTAATTCTGTAGGACTAATAACGACAGGTAAACCTTGCAGTAAAAACGGTTTAATATCCACTTTTTTGTCACGCCCAGCAACCTGTTGTAAACGTACACCACAGATAATTCGTTGGTTACGAGAATTAATTACATCCAGTATTGAATAACAAACACCTGGTTTTAACTTACCATGCAAACCTTTATCACGTGAGCCTGATGTTGCCCCTGCTTCGGTGGTGTTTCTAAAATGCAATAGGGTTAAATCGGGTATCAATGCTGTAACAAAAGCCGCCATCGTGGTCGACTTACCTGCACCATTACCACCAGATAAGGTTGTGACTAGCTGATCAAGCTCAAACGTTCGAGCAAAAAAACCATTCCAGTTTATCAGAGTTAATGAGTGAAATTTGCCGTGTCCAATCATGTTTATTCTATCTCCTCATTAACATCATCATCTTGTTCTTCACTGTTATCATTATCCAAGATTAAGGTCGATTCAATTTTAATTGCTTCACCATCTCGGATTAAACGTAATTGAGCTTCTTGCGCATCATCACCACTACGAACATCTGCCCCAAATCGGAAAATAGCTTCGTTAATACGAAAGCGTGAGCTGTCGTTCCCAACCATAAAAAAAATCATACCAAGCCGTCGTAAGCGATTTAACGCCGTTTTTACTTTATCAAATAATTTTTGGCGATCTAAATCTGACCCCGTTGAGCGTTGATTCACTAATTTAAGTAATTTACTTTCGTCGGCTAACGAAACTAGTTCATCAAATAGCTCTTGTAGGGTAAAAACACCTTCGTGTGCTAATCGTTCAGGGCTTAGATATAAATAACAAAGAACTTTACCAACAAGCATATCAAGTTCAGATAAAACAGATCTTGGAATTAATGTTGTTGAACGAGGTCGAAGATAGAAAAAACCTTCAGGAGCTCGAATTAATTCAACATTATAACGTTGGTAGAATTGTTCAAGCTCAAGTTGAAAATCCATTAAAAACGCGTGATGATCAAGTTCATCAATACCAACATGACGGCCTGAACGTAATAAACTGTCCAGCTCTGGAAAAATAGGATTAGCAATCGCTTGAGCCAATTTTACAGGCATATATTTATCTATGGACGCCTGTGAACTTGCCGCAATGCGTCCCATGACATCATCAAGATGATGAGCCGTTTGTTCTATTTCTAAATCTTTAGTATCTGTCGATGACATGTGCTTGCACCTTAGCTCCATAATCGTTAATAAGTTTCCATTCAGCAGGAATACCAAGCAGATCATCTTCGGCAATACCGAGACGAATAGCTTGATCAATAAATAACCTTGCAATATCAAAATGCTGCTCACGTGGGAACTGAGCTAAATAACTGCGAATGGCAATACCCATATCAAGTGGTTTATTTTCTTGTTTAAAAACCAATAAATTTTGTTCAATATGCGAAATGATATGTTCTTGAATTTCTTCAATCATTTCAAATTCAAGCTCTGTTGGTAATTCCCCTGTCACTTCGGCATCATGTAACGCTAACTCCTCATCACGCATATCAAGTAAGCGCTCGGCATTAGCAAAAGTGAGTGACCAAGGTAAATCAAAATACCCTTGAATCGATTTGCGTAAACGTTGTGAAAATACACGGTTTTTATCTAAGTCGATAGCTGTCCGAATAAATTTATGAACGTGACGATCGTAACCTATCCAAAGATCTATCGCTTTTTGTCCCCAACCAATAATGCGGTCAAGTTTACCTTGTAGATCCATGACTACGTTGTTAATTTTATCTAGTTCAGGTTTATCAAGCGTCGCATCTTGTATCAACAGTAAGCTGGCTTGTAATTTATCTCCAGCAGCTGCTAAAGTATCCTGTAACTCACGCAATGTTTGCGATGTTTCGGTAAGTAATCCTTCACAACTGGTAATTGCGGCTTGCCAATCTTGACTTAATAACGCCGAGATGTTTTGTTTCACATCGGCTTGCTGTTCATCCATGACGCGCTGGGTGATATCAATACTATCAAAAATTTCTGCGACCGAATATTTTAACGGTGCAAAGACATTTCGGTGCCAATGTAAATCATCACCACCTTCGACAGCTGCATCTGCAGCACGTTTTAATTCTTGTGCAACAATAGATAATTGAATAGATAAGCGCAATGTTGAAAATTCACGCTGGCGAATATAATAATCAGAAATACCTATTCCTAATGGCGTTAAACGATAAATTGAAAAGCCATCAGTCATATCACTTGCAAACCGCGTAATAAAACGCTGACGCACTAAATCGTTAATTGCATTATTGGCTCGTATAGTGATGGTATCTTCACTTTGTTCAAAAATTTGTGAAACATGCCTAAAAGCATCAATCAATTCAGATTCTGTCATTTCACCATCAAAACGTTCACTATTTAATACGGCAATAGCCAATAAAAAAGCTAACCTTTCAACTGGCAAAGTGATCGAAAAATCATTCTTTTTTGCCCAAGAGACCAGTTCCGGCACTGATTGGGAAAAATCAATCATAAAAGTTCCTCAATTCAAGGAGAACAAAATCGAAACATACCGTAGAGCTTCCATTGTTTACGGTATAAACAAAAATATCGTCAATTATATAACAATATAGAGTAAATTTGTAACGGAATTCGATGAAAGAATTAAAACTGTATTATTAACATTATGGCGACTTAAATCTAAACTTATAATAATATTAATTAATAAATATCATCAAAATAAATTAAAATCTTATTTCTTGCATAAAAAATAGATTCCCTACTCGCACTGATACCTATTTATGCTAAAATTAATATACTCTATATAAACTAACGTAAGGATGTAACAAAATGCATATCGGTATACCTAAAGAACGGTTAGCCAATGAAGCTAGAGTTGCAGCAACTCCCCAAACTGTTGGACAACTGTTAAAACTTGGTTTTACAGTTTCTGTAGAACAAGGTGCTGGGCATGCTGCTCATTTTGAAGACCAAACTTTTATTGATGCTGGAGCCACAATCCAAAATACACAAGACATTTGGCAAAATGATTTAATTTTGAAATTTCATGCGCCAACTGATGATGAAATCGCATTAATGAAAGAAGGGTTAACTCTCATCAGTTATATTTACCCAGCGCAACACAAAGAGTTATTAGAAAAACTAGCGGCTAAAAATATTACTGTAATGGCAATGGACTGTGTACCACGTATTTCACGTGCACAATCTTTAGATGCGCTCAGTTCAATGTCTAATATTGCTGGTTATCGTTCAGTTATTGAAGCAGCAAACCAATTTGGTCGTTTCTTTACTGGTCAAGTTACCGCTGCGGGTAAAGTCCCTCCAGCCAAAGTGTTAGTTATTGGTGCTGGTGTTGCTGGCCTTGCAGCAATTGGTGCTGCAGTAAGTTTAGGTGCGATTGTTCGTGCTTTTGACACCCGCCCTGAAGTTGCTGAACAAATTAACAGCATGGGAGCTGACTTTTTAGAGCTTGATTTTGAAGAAGAAGCCGGTTCTGGCGATGGCTATGCTAAACAAATGTCAGCAGCCTTTATTGAAGCTGAAATGGCGCTATTTGCTGAACAAGCTAAAGATGTAGATATCATTATTACCACGGCCTTAATTCCGGGAAAACCGGCACCAAAACTTATTTCTAAAGAGATGGTTGAATCCATGAAACCAGGTAGTGTTATTGTTGATTTAGCAGCATTAACTGGAGGTAACTGTGAATTAACTAAACCGGGCGAAGTTTTCGAAACTGAAAATAATGTAAAAATTGTCGGCTATACCGATTTAGCTAATCGTATGCCAGCTCAAGCATCACAACTTTATGGTACTAACATTGTTAACTTATTAAAACTGCTAGCTAAAGAAAAAGATGGCAATATTAATATTAACTTTGAAGATGTTGTTATCCGTGGTGTAACAGTGGTTAAAGAAAAAGAAATAACTTGGCCAGCACCACCAATTCAAGTATCAGCACAACCTCAGAAAAAAACTTCTGAGCCAATTGCTAAACCTGAACCAAAACCAATGGATCCACGCAAAAAATATGGAATTTTTGCATTAGCCATTCTAGCCTATTTCTGGCTTGCGAATTCTGTACCCGAAAGCTTTTTAGGGCATTTCACTGTTTTTGCTTTATCTTGCGTGGTTGGTTATTACGTTGTATGGAATGTTACGCACTCTCTACATACTCCACTGATGTCAGTAACTAATGCAATTTCTGGTATTATTTTAGTCGGAGCAATATTGCAAATCGGTGATGACAACGGTCTAAGTACAGCAATTGCCTTTGTTGCTATTTTAATCGCTAGCATTAATATTTTTGGCGGATTCTTTGTTACGCAAAGAATGCTGAAAATGTTTCAACGTGGCAAGTAAGGGAGGGAATAAACCATGAGTAATGGAATCATTCAAGCAGCCTATGTTATTGCTGCATTACTTTTTATCTTTAGTTTACGTGGTCTTTCTAACCAAGAATCAGCCAAATCAGGAAATATCTACGGTATGATTGGTATGGCTATTGCACTTATTGCAGCAGTAGCTAGTATCAAAGGTGGGTTACACTGGATCGTAATCTCAATGATTATTGGTGCAACAATTGGGCTATACCTTGCTAAGAAAGTTGAAATGACGCAAATGCCAGAACTTGTTGCGCTACTACATAGCTTTGTTGGTATGGCAGCTGTACTTGTTGGTTTAAATAGCTTTTTAGACTTAAACGATCATTCACAACTATTTCATGGTAATGAGCTTACTGTACATTTAGTCGAAATTTTTGTGGGTGTATTCATTGGTGCTGTAACTTTCTCAGGTTCTGTTGTTGCATTCGGTAAATTAAATGGCCGTATTAGCTCTAAACCGCTTTCTATTCCAAATAAACATTATTGGAATTTAGCTGCGATTGTTGTTTCGATCATATTAATGTATACCTTCATTGAAGAAAAAAAAGGAACAGGTGCACTCATTAGTCTATTAATTATGACAATAATTGCATTTGTATTTGGCTTCCATCTTGTTGCTTCAATTGGTGGTGCTGATATGCCAGTGGTAATCTCAATGCTAAACTCTTATTCTGGTTGGGCAGCAGCAGCAGCGGGCTTTATGTTAGGTAACGATCTATTAATTGTAACTGGTGCGTTAGTTGGTTCATCAGGGGCAATTCTGTCTTACATTATGTGTAAAGCAATGAACCGCTCATTTATTAGTGTTATTGCTGGCGGTTTCGGTAGCGATGGTAGCACAGCTAGTTCATCAGACGAAGAACAAGGTGAATACCGTGAAATGCAACCAGCCGAAGTTGCGCAAACATTAAAAGAAGCTCGTTCAGTTATTATTGTTCCTGGTTATGGGATGGCTGTTGCGCAAGCACAAGGTGCTGTAAGTAATATAACAGAAAAACTGCGTGCAATGGATATTGAAGTAAGATTTGGTATTCATCCTGTTGCAGGACGTTTACCTGGTCATATGAACGTATTATTAGCTGAAGCAAAAGTCCCTTATGATATTGTATTAGAAATGGATGAAATCAATGATGATTTCCCTGATACTGACGTTGTTTGGGTTATTGGAGCAAATGATACGGTAAACCCTGCAGCAGCAGAAGATCCAAATAGCCCAATAGCAGGCATGCCAGTTCTTGAAGTTTGGAAAGCAAAAACCGTCATTATATCTAAACGCTCAATGAATACTGGTTATGCAGGAGTACAAAATCCACTATTCTTTAAAGAAAATAGCTATATGCTATTTGGTGATGCTAAAGATAGTGTTGAAAAAGTACTACAAAATCTTTAATAATTAATTTATTAAAATTACTGCGGCTTTTGCCGCAGTAATTTTATAAAATACTAAGGAACCTAATTTAAATTCACTTTAGATAAAAAAATCATTTATTCGATCTATTATTTCACGATGTATCTCAATCCTTGTTTGATTTCTGCCGCCTTTACAAATTATTTCTTCTCTTTTAGCGTCTTGCTCTAAAATATCTATAGCACCTAATTTACAAATTAGTATAAAACTAAAATGCATTGCATTAGAAATAACTTTAAAACCATAAAAAACTGCATTATCGCCAATGACTGTTCTCTTTTGTCGATTATTAGTCGGATACCATATTGCAATATTTAAAGACCTACAGTCCTCTTTGCTATAATAGATTTCTTTAAATACCACATTTTAATAGGCATAATTGAAAAAAGGAAAACAAAATAAGGCAATAAAAATATAGTTTAGCAATTAAATTAATTACTGTTTTAAAATATATCCCTTTCAATTTTTACCTATGCAAATAATGAATAATATAATAAATGGTATAAAACTTTAATATTGCTAATAATTTACTAATTTAGAAATAGGCTTGGGATTATAATAATTAATGATTATCTTTTTTGATTTGTTCTTTATGGTAAAGATAATAAGCTCCACGCGAAACCATTCGAAGTTGAAAAATAAGATCTTCAATTAATTTTTCACGCTGTACGGTGTCAAAATCAATCGCTTCAGCGCCAGCATTAAATGCAATAGTAACCATTGCCTCTGCTTGAGCCTCATTGTAATGATGAGGCATCTGGTTAGCATTATCGAGATAATCAACAAGCTCTACAATAAAGTGTTGAATTTCTCTAGCAATAGCAGAGCGGAAAGCCGATGACGTACCTGCTTTTTCGCGGAGAAGTAATAAAAAGACTTTGGGATTTTTATCAATAAACTCAATAAATGTGGTAACAGATGTCCGTAGTACACTACCACCTTTTTCAATACGCTTACGTGCTTGTCGCAATAATTGACGAAGAGTCAAACCACTTTCATCAACCATGGCCAAACCTAATTCATCCATATCGCGAAAATGGCGATAAAACGAAGTTGCAGCAATACCTGCTTCGCGGGCAACTTCTCTTAAACTTAAACTAGCAAAACCTTGCTCAGCATTAAGTTGATTGAATGCCGCGTCAATTAACGTACGGCGGGTTCTTTCTTTCTGTTGAGCTCGAACACCGCCGCCGATCTTGGTATTTTTCATTTTATAGCTCAATCCTAGTTGTTTATATTTAACCTAATATTAATTTGCTAATTTTAATAATCTCTCTTTTTCAGCAAACACTTTCGGCATATGCTCTCGGATAGTTTTAGCTATAGTTTCATAGCGAGAACGTAATGGCGAACCAGGACGATAGATCAAAGTAATACTGCGTGATGGTACTGGATCTGCACACGGAATATAGCAAATATTATCTCGAACTCGCTCATTAGGTGCCGCAAGCTCTGGAAATAAAGTGATACCACGACCAGCAGCAATCATACTACGAAGTGTTTCTAGACTGGTTGCTTTAAACTGTTTATCCTCATCAATACCAACTTGGAAACAGTAACCCATTGCATGATCTCGCAAACAGTGACCATCTTCTAACATTAAGAATTTTTGCCCTTTTAACTGAGATAATTTAACGACTTTTTTGTTAGCAATTTCATTACTTGCTGGGACAGCTAAAAACATTGGTTCGTCAAACAATGGTAACTCAATAAACTGTGAGGTTTCTTTAACTTGAGCAACAATGGCACAATCAAGTTTTCCACTTTCAAGCTGAGCAACAATGCTAGCGGTTTGAGATTCGTGCAAATAAAGCTCTAACTGAGGAAAACATTCATGTAACACAGTAATCACATGAGGTAAAAGATAAGGTGCTATCGTAGGAATCAAGCCGATATGCATTGGTCCTGACATTTCTTCACCTTGACGACTTGCCATCTCTTTTAGAATTTGAATGTTACGCAAAATCTCTTTAGCTTGCTCAACCAGCATCATGCCTGTTTGAGTAAATAATACTTTGCGACTAGTACGTTCTAATAACATTACGCCTAGTTCATCTTCTAATTTTCTAATTTGACCACTAAGAGTTGGTTGACTCACATTGCAAGCATCAGCAGCTTTACGAAAATGACGAAATTCAGCTAATGAAACAAAATATTCCAAATCACGAATATTCATAATGTCCCCAATAAGTTATCAGTTAATAGTATATACTCAAACAACTTCCATATGTAAAGTTATAACAAATAACATTCTTCATAATTTCTTAAACTATAATGCTTTATAATTTATATTCTGTAAAACAAATAAATAAAAAGAAATGCCGAGTATAGTTTTATTTAGTCTTAATCAGCTAATTAAAATACTCTAATCAGAGCAAAACAAAATCTGTCGCTTTTAATTAAATACTGCCAATATTACTATTGTTGATAATTATATTAAAAAAATCAAATATAATATTTAAACTATTTAATAAAATTACAATTTATTGCGCTAATAAGTACCAATGCTAAGAAACATGGAAAATTATTGGCAATTACGATATAATCGCGCGCTATAGTTGTTATTAAGCCAAAAACACTTTTGAGGTGCGCTATTTTTAGACAAGTTTCACGTTTTTATCGAAAATTTTTTCGCAATGAAGAAAAAAACAACAAACAACAAAAAATTGGTTATGTGTCTATTGCACGTAATGAGCATAATATATCCCGTAAAGATATTAGTGCAAATGCATTAAAAGTCCTTCATCGATTAAACAAACAAGGGTACGAAGCTTATTTAGTTGGAGGATGCATCAGAGATCTCATATTAGGCAAAATGCCAAAGGACTTTGATATCACAACTAATGCAACACCAGAACAGATTCAAAAAATTTTCCGCAACTGTCGATTGGTAGGAAGACGATTTCGTCTTGCCCATATTATGTTTGGTAAAGAGATTATTGAAGTAGCGACTTTCCGTGGAGATCATGATTCTAAGGATGGGCAAAACAATATATCTAAACGTTCACAGTCTGGTATGCTGTTACGTGATAATGTTTACGGAACCGTTGAACAAGATGCAATTCGTCGCGATTTCACTATGAATGCACTTTATTATAGTGCAAATGATTTCACTTTACGCGATTATTGTGGAGGATTAAAAGATTTACAAAAAGGCATTATTAAACTAATTGGCGATCCACAAACACGTTATCGAGAAGATCCCGTTAGAATGCTAAGAGCCGTCCGTTTCGCTGCAAAACTGAATATGGAAATTGAGCCAGCTACCTCAGGGCCAATTAAAGATCTTGCACCATTATTGAAAAATATTCCTTCTGCTCGGCTTTTTGACGAGTCCCTTAAACTATTACAAGCAGGACATGGTTATAAAACTTACCAGTTACTAAGAAAATATTGTCTTTTTGAACAATTATTTCCGACTATTGAGCGTTTGTTGGCTAACAATCAAAATAGTCATTTAGAAAAAATCATTGAGCAAGTTTTAAGAAATACTGATTATCGTATCGCCAACAATAAACGAGTCAATCCTGCATTCCTATTTGCTGCCTTTTTTTGGTATCCAATTATTGAACAAGCAAAAGCAACAAGTGTTGAAAGCGGTTTGCCATTTTATGATTCGTTTTCGATGGCAATTAATGAAGTGCTTAGTGAACAATGTAAAAATATCGCTATACCTAGACGCTTAACCACAATAATGGGAGACATTTGGCGTTTGCAGCTACGTATGAAAAAACGAGATGGGAAACGAGCATTTTCTATTTTAGAACACCCTAAGTTTCGAGCTGCCTATGATCTTTTAGAAATACGAGCATCAATCGAAAAAAGTGAGCTTTTGGAATTAGCTAAATGGTGGGATGAGTTTCAATACACTTCACTCGAAAAAAGAATAGTGATGGTAAAACAGCTAAACAAAATGAATAAACGCAAGGGGAAACGTTAATTTTTAATTCGCACTTTTATAAATAACAGCTATAATGCTGTAATTAAAATAATCATAACAACTTTTTAATCATTGATGAAAAAATTAGCGCCTTCTCTTATTGCAATAGCTGTTACTCTTTCTTTGTATAACGACTCTAGTTATGCTATAGATTTACCCAAAGCCGCCATTAGCAATAACCCTCAATGTCTTATAGATGTTCCTAGGTTTGATCGCCCTTTAGTCAATGGAGACATAAACAGCTTACCTGTAAATGCTCAAGCTAACCGATTGGAAGTATTCTACCCAAATATTGCCATATATAAAGGTGATGTATTAATAGAACAAGGTAACCGCACAGTCCAAGCAGATACCGTAACAATCGATACTCAAGATAACAATAATCGAGCAGTAACCTTAGAAGGTGATATTACTTATCAAGATAATTTAATACAAATGAAAGGCGATAATGCATCAATGAATTTAAATAACAATGATGCAAATATGAGCCCAAGTCAGTATCAGCTTGTAAATAGACTAGGTCGCGGCAATGCTGATCAAATGAAGCTTGAAAAAAATCGATATGTTATTTTAAAAAATGGCAGTTACACATCTTGTCCTGTTAATGACAGTACATGGAACATTAAGGGAACAACGGTTATTCATGACAATGAAGAACAATTACTAGAAGTTTGGAATGCCATATTTAGTATTGGCAAAGTCCCAGTCCTGTACTCACCGTATTTACAGCTACCAACTGGAGATAAACGCCGTTCAGGTTTATTGATGCCTAATTTAGGCTATGACAGTATCGATGGTATTGATTTTTCAATGCCAATTTATTGGAATATTGCACCAAATTATGATGCCACTTTTACACCAAGAGCTTTGCAAAACCGTGGTGTGCAATTACAAACAGAATTTCGCTATTTAAATGAATTAGGATTAGGTACACTCGCATTTGACTGGCTACAACATGATAATAAATATAATGAAGATAGAAGCAATCATGTTAATGGTAACAATTATGATGATAATAACCATCGTTGGTTGTTCCATTGGAAAAATGAAGAGTTAATTAACTATAATTGGCGTTTTTATGCCGATACAACTCGAGTTAGTGACAATCAGTATCTTACTAATCTAAATTCTAAATACGCTTCTCAAACTGCTGGATATTTAACACAGTTTTACAAAATCGCTTATAATGATGAAAATTGGGATATTAATTTAGGCTATAGGCACTTTCAGCCATTTCATTCAGAACTAAAAGACTCGCTTTATCAAACCGAACCGCAGTTGGATATGAGTTATTATAATAATGATTTGGGACCATTCAAATTTAGAACATTTTCTCAAATATCTCGTTTTCTGACATCAGGGGAAAATAAACCTAAAGCATGGCGAGCTCATGTCGAACCAACTCTAAACTATACCTTAACCAATTCTTGGTCATCATTAACCACTGAAGCTGGTTTTATGGCAACACATTATAATCAAGATAGAATCGATAAAGATAGAGATAGAGATATAAACTTAGACAAAACTGTAAATCGTTTTTTACCTAAATTCAGCATCGATGGTAAAGTCATTTTTGAACGTGATGTGAGTTTTATTGATGGTTATACCCAAACATTGGAACCGAGAGTAAAATACATTTATATTCCATATCGAAATCAATCCAATATTGGCGCCTATGATTCCACTATATTACAATCAGATTATATAGGTCTATTTAGAGATCAACCTTATAGTGGTCTAGATAGAATTGCCTCAACAAATAAAATATCAACTGGTGTAACAACTCGGTTTTATGATAATAACAAGGTTGAAAAATTTAACTTATCCATTGGACAAATTACTTATTTTACTAAATCAAAAACTAGTGAACATAATAATGATTTAGATGAAAAATCTGATACAGGTAGCATTACTTGGGCATCTGATAATTTTTGGCGCATAAGTGATGATATAATCTTTCGAAGTGGTGTTCAATATGATACTCGAATTGATACGATTTCATTAGCTAATACAATATTTGAGTACCGACCATCAGGTGATAAGTTAATGCAATTATCTTATCGATATGCAAACCATAACTATATTGACATTGTAGATAAAAACCCTTCTTATAGAGGCTATAAGCAAAATATTTCTCAAGCAGGAATAATGACTGCTTGGCCATTATCGCAAACAGTTAGTGCTGTTGGTTCATATTATTATGATGTTAAATTAAAACAAACTGCAGATAGCTTTGTTGGTTTGCATTATAGTGATTGTTGTTGGGGGATGACAATACAATATGGTAGAAAGCTAACAGATTGGGACAATATTTCTCGAAAAAGTAAATATGAAAATAAATTGTCTATTAACTTCGAATTACAAGGTTTAGGAAACAACCGAGATACCAAAGCTAAAATGTTAAATTTCGGTAAGCTACCATATACAACAACATTTGAATAAAATACTTCTGTAACTATACATTACTGATAAATTTATTGTAGGCTACCAATGCCACAACAACAAAGTGAGTTGAGTGAACATGAAATTATTAAAACTATTTATCACATTAAACCTAAGTATAAGCTTAGGAATCATAACTCCGTTATCTGCGAATGCCGCACCAAAAATGGTAGAAAAGGTTGCTGCGATTGTTAATAACAATGTCATTTTAGAAAGTGATGTTAATGATATGCTAAAAACAATTAAAGCAAGCACTGACGCCCAAAATCTACCTAATGACAAAATACTTAGACAACAAATTATTGATCGTTTAATTATTGAAAACCTAATTTTACAAAAAGCAGCTAAAGCTAAAATCACAGTTAGTGATGACGAAATAACCAGTGCAATCGATAGAATTGCGTCTGAAAATGATATGACCATTGATCAACTTCGAAGCAAACTCTCAACAATGGGGATCAGTTATAGCTCTTATCGAGAAAGGATCCACAATGATATGTTGATTGAAGAAACTCGAATGCATGAAGTAAGACCTAGAATCAAAATTTCAGAAAAAGAAGTAGAAAACTTAGCAAAAAATATTACTAGCCAACCAGCCAATAATATCGATGTAAAAATCAGTCATATTTTGATTTCTATTCCAGAAAAAGCATCTAAACAACAAATAGACAATGCCACAAATAAAGCACAAGATATTATCAATCGAGCACAAAAAGGGGAAAACTTTGCTAAATTAGCTACCTCTTATTCAAATGACGATCTTGCTTTAAAAGGCGGCAGCATGGGTTGGCATAAACTAAATGAATTGCCAACTCTCTTTGAAGAACGCTTAGTACGTGCACCAAAAGGTAGTATTATTGGCCCAATCCGTTCAGGCGTTGGTCTACACATAATAAAAGTTGATGACACTCGTTCAGAAGCACCAAAAGACATTAAAATTCAAGAAGTTAACGCTCGTCATATTTTGATTAAAACAAACGTATTAGTTACCGACAAAATCGCTCAACAGAAACTAACCGATATTCGCAAATCAATTACTGATGGCAAAATAACCTTTGAAGCTGCAGCTAAGGCAAATTCTCAAGATACAGGTACAGCCGAGAAAGGAGGCAATTTAGGTTGGAATCGTCCTGAAATTTATGATAATGGGTTTAGAAACGGTTTGGCTCAGCTAAAAAAAGGAGAAATTAGTCAACCAATAAAATCATCTTATGGCTGGCATTTAATCCAATTAATCGATACAAGACAAATTGATGGAACAAATGCGATGAAAAAAGATCAGGCTTATCGACTTATTTTTAATCGTAAATTTTCAGAAGAAGCTCAAGTTTGGATTCAAGAAGTAAAAGGTGACGCTTACATCAAAATTACAGGTGAAGATAAACATGAATAATCGTGTTCACCAAGGGCATTTTGCCCGTAAAAGATTCGGGCAAAACTTTTTACATGATAACTATATCATCGAAAATATTGTTGCAGCTATACAACCTAAAAAAGATCAGGCCCTAGTCGAAATTGGTCCAGGACTGGCAGCGTTAACTGTACCTATAAGTAAATATCTTGATCATTTAACTGTTATAGAGATCGACAGAGATTTAGCCCATAGATTAATTGAAAATCCATTTTTACATAATAAACTAACCGTTATTGAACAAGATGCATTGACCTTTGACTTTAATCTTTTGGCCAAGCAATTAGATAAACCATTAAGAGTATTTGGTAACTTACCATATAATATATCAACCCCTTTGATGTTCCATTTATTTGAACATGCAGATATCATCACCGATATGCATTTCATGCTACAAAAAGAGGTAGTCACTCGCTTAGTTGCAGCGCCTAACAGTAAAGATTATGGTAGATTGAGCGTAATGGCTCAATATTATTGTCAAATCATTCCGGTTCTTGAAGTACCACCAACATCATTTAAACCTGCACCAAAAGTTGATTCTGCAGTAGTTAGATTAGTACCGTATAAAGAAAAACCTTATCTTGTTAATGATATAAAAACACTTTCTCGTGTAACTACAGAGGCATTTAACCAACGACGTAAAACTATTCGTAACAGCTTAAGTAATATGTTTACTGTTGAACAGTTAGTTGAATTGAATATTGACCCAAATTTACGTGCTGAAAACTTAACAGTACAACAATACTGCCAACTAGCTAATGCATGGAAATAATATTATGGCAAATCTACTTATTGGCGATATTCATGGCTGTTATGATGAATTTATGCGGTTACTTGAAAAAGCAAAATTCTCATCATCTGATACTTTATGGCTAACTGGTGATCTTGTTGCTAGAGGTCCAAAATCATTAGATGTTCTAAGATTTGTTAAACATAATTCCAACCAGATTCGATTGGTATTAGGTAATCATGACCTACATTTATTATCGATTTATGCCAATATTACGCAGCCCAAAAAGAAGGATAATCTCGAAGAAATCATCCGTGCGACAGATCTTGATGAATTAATGAATTGGTTACGTAAACAACCATTAGTTCAAATCGACGAATCATTAAAACTAATTATGACTCATGCAGGTATTTCACCACAATGGGATATTGAAACACTAAAAAAATGTGCCAATGATTTGAATGCTATGTTATCTAGCGATTCTTATATCCTATTCCTTGATAAAATGTATGGTAATTTTCCTGATGAATGGCAACCAGAATTACAAGGCTTAGATAGGCTACGTTATATTGCTAATGCATTAACTCGTATGCGTTTTTGCTATGAGGATGGGCGGCTAGATTTCTACTATAAAAAATCACCCGAACAAGCGCCATCAAAACTTAAACCTTGGTTTTTATTACCCAGTAAAATCCCAAACGAATATAGTATCGCTTTTGGACATTGGGCGGCATTAAACGGAAAAGGTACACCAGAAAACATTTATGCACTCGATACAGGATGTTGTTGGGGTGGAAAACTGACATGCTTGCGATTTGAAGATAGAAAATATTTTAAAAAGAAAAACATCGAAATAAAAACTAGGTAAACCATTATGAAAGGATCAATGATTATGTCTGCTTTATCTGCCATTAAATCAATATGGAAAATAATTAACTTTATTAGAGAAATATTTCTTAACTTAATTTTTCTAATTATTATTATTTTGATATTTAGCTTTATTGCATTAGTAAAAGAAGCACAAAAACAAGAAATTGTTCCACAATATGGTTCATTAGTTTTAGATATCGAAGGTATTATTGTTGACAATACACTTTACAGTGATGAAATCTATGCTTTACAAAACAAGATTTATGGCAAAAAAGTCAATACTTCCCGTGAAAATAGTTTATTTGAATTAACTCAAAAAATAGCTCAAGCTACTACAGATCCCAAAATTACAAGTATAGTCCTTAAATTAGATAATTTTGCTGGTGCCGATATAAGTTCGCTACAATATATTGGCAAATATTTAACCAAATTTAGCGAGGCAAAGAAACCTATTTATGCTTTTGGTTCAAATTTCAATCAAAGCCAATATTATTTAGCTAGCTATGCTAATAAAATATACTTAGCACCACTTGGCTCTGTTAATGTATATGGGCTATCCGCTAATAATCTATACTATAAAACCTTACTTGATAATTTAAAAATCAATACACATGTTTTTAGAGTAGGTACTTATAAATCAGCCATTGAACCATTTATTCGCAATGACATGTCTGAAGAAGCAAAAAGTAATACGACACGCTGGTTAACACTTATGTGGAATAACTATCTTAATGACATTTCAACACAACGGAAAAAAGCCGATACACAATTAGTTCCCGCCCCAGATATTATGTTAACAGCTTTAAAAGAAGCTAATGGTAACATGGCTCAATACGCTATATCTAATGGATTAGTCGATGCTATTGCATCTAACTACCAATATGAACTTGAGTTCAATAACCAACATGAGGTTAGCATTTATGATTATCAGCTTAAATCAAAAAATGAAAAATTAGACAGTGACTCCAAGGGGAAAAAACCACTGATTGCAGTTGTATTTGTCAATGGTACTATTACCAATGGTGAAAATAGTAGTAATGTCGCTGGTAGCCAAGACATAGTTGAACAGCTGAGAAATATCCGTAAAAACTTAAACAAACATAACATACAAGCAATAGTATTACGTGTAAATAGCCCTGGAGGTAGTGTAGATGCATCTGAAGCAATTCGTAGTGAACTAGAAGCATTACGTGATTATCAGATTCCTATTGTTGTATCTATGGGAGGAATGGCTGCCTCGGGTGGATACTGGATATCCACCGCATCTGATTACATAGTTGCAAACCCAAATACAATTACTGGCTCTATTGGCATTTTCGGTATTATTCCAACTTTCGAAAATTCTTTATCTCATATTGGTGTTTATAGTGATGGTATAACTACATCACCATTAGCAAGCAACACTTCAACGCAGGATCTACCTAAAGAAATGAGTCAATTAATTCAAATGAATATTGATAACGGTTATCAAACATTTATTTCGTTAGTAGCAGAAGCAAGAAATATGACAACCGAACAAGTAGATAAAATAGGACAAGGCCAAGTTTGGTTAGGTTCAGAAGCAAGCAAAATTGGACTTGTTGATAAGTTAGGCGATATAGATGATGCTATTGAAACTGCTGCAACATTAGCGAATGTAACTGATTATGAAATTGACTGGCAAAAACCAAAAGGAAATTGGTTTAATGCATTTTATTCGGATATGATAGCTATGTTACCTAAATCCACTGCAGAAATATTTTTTGAACAACTACCAGCAGCGAAACAACTTAAAGAGCATGTTTCTTTATGGAATAAGTTTCAAGACCCGCAAAATCGCTATATTTATTGTCTAAATTGTGCCGATGTGCACTAATCACAGATTATCTACCACTCTCGTGGTAGATAATGATCTCGCCAATTTATACCTAATTGTTTTTATCTTTTAAACTATTTAGCCCTGATTGGGAAAAATAACGCATATGGTTCATCGCTTCTTGAATGTATTGATAATTTGGTGTTTCATCTGTTTCACGATTATGTAAATCCATATAATGATTAATACCTAATCGATTCACGAAATAAATATGATCAGACGTTCTAACTGCATAAGAACTATAATTTGACATCAAAAGCCAATTACGATTAGTTATAGGACTAAATAAATCATAACCTGTCGAGTAATCGGTTATATCATTTTTCACATATAAATAATGTTTCATTAAGGTAGGAACGACATCTTCGTGACTAGTTAATTTTGCACTATTATTTTTAAGATTTTCTAACTCTCTTGCACCAATAATAATAAAAGGAACCTTTGTTTGTGCATCAGTATAATTACCATTATGCCCCCAAAATCCGAGTTTATTATCATTCATTTCTTGAGCATGATCACCAGTAATAACCAATATTGTGTTATCTAAAGAACCTGATTTAGCAAGCTCATCATAGACATTTTGTAATAAATAGTCATCATAATAAACACTTTGTTTGTAACGATTAAAAATTGGCAAAGGATCTGTATCATTATTCAATGTTATATAATTCAGATCCCCAATAGGTTTAAACTTCACCGAAAAATCGGCAGGAAAGTCATAAGCATGAGGAGCATCATAAAATAAAAAAGAAAATGTCGGTCGAGAAGTATCACGTGCTCTATACCATGCAAGCCAATCCTCTGTGATTTGTTTATCACGACTAGATGCCGAACCATCTTTACTACTAATTCTTAAATTTTTGATGGTGACAAACGCCGTTCGATCAAATTCTGGAGCAGAAACTTTGGCTGAAGTGAAGATGCCGATATTATAGTTTTCTTTTTGTAACGTTGTGATAAACAGTGAAGGAATACTATTTCGTAAAAATGAATCCCAATACGTACCAGGAATACCATAAAATAGCCCAAAGATACCTGTACGAGTTGCATTTCCTGTTGAGTAATGATTATCAAAAACCACACCATTATTTTGGTTAACAAAACGGAATGTATTAGGAGAGATATCTTCACTAAAGGTATCATATCGCCAAGAATCTAAGACAATAAACATAATATTTTGTGGCTTATTATTTTCAGGATTAATCACCAATGCTTTTTTGGGATAATCAACACCAGCATTGTCATTATTCTTGTTATATACGACTTTTCTCTGCCCTTTTGCATCAAAAAAGCTCATGATCTTTCTCGACGTAAATGGCTTATAAAGTGGAATATACTCTTTCACAACCATAATAGGTGAATAAGCATAATAAAAGGCAACCATATGTACTACATGGTTCACTAAAAATGAACTAAAAAGAAATATTGTTGATATCAAAAGAATTCTTGATTTATTATGCTGTACAGTGAATTTTTTATTAACAAGATAAAGAATAAAATATTCAGCACAGAATGAAACAATAATAACAGTCAACATCAATAAATAAGTAATTATTGAAAAATCAACAACCTGACCAGATAAAACCATTGCTAAAACAGATTGATTTACGTGAAATCGGTACTGTTGAAAAACAATAGTATCGATATATAATCCAATTTGAATAAAGCTAAATATTGCAGCAAGAATAATATTCCGAATAGACTGTTTAAGCCAAAGAAAAGGTATACAAATAATAAAAAGTAATAGATAAGCAGAGAAAAAATGCCCCAATACAGCAAATACTGAAAATGACACTCCAGCCCAATTAAATGATGCACCTGGTACAATAAAAAATCGAATTGCTAGTATTGATGAAATAAAGATATTAATTAGAACAAAATAGTATAATTTTTTCATAGTATTCGCTATTGAGTAATGACTTAATGATAAGAATTTTATATACAAAAAAGGCTCAAATTCAGAGCCCTTTATTTAATTCAAACAAATTGAAGGCGGCTACCTTCCTATTCAAAATTTGAGGCGTTAGGTAAATAATTTTTCATTAATCACCTCTCGTAAAAATACATGATATAACTTAATACCATTATAACCTAAATAACCACTAATACCATTTTTTCAATGCCTCAGCATCGGATTTTTTTGCATCAACCCATATATCGCCATCAGTAGTTCTCTCTTTTTTCCAGAAAGGGGCTTCGTTTTTTAATATATCCATAATAAATTCAGCTGCTGCAAATGAATCAGCCCGATGTACACTACTCACCCCCACAAATACAATTTGTTCATTAACATTAATTTTACCTACACGATGAATAATAGCTACTCGGCTTAATTGCCACCGTTCTCTAGCTTGAGCTATAATATTAACCAAAACCTTTTCAGTCATTCCTGCATAATGCTCTAAAAATAGGCTTATTGTATATTTTTCAATACTACGAACTTTGCCCATAAAAGTAACAATAGCACCATCTTGTGGTAAATGTGAAAGCCAATCAGTTAGCTTATTAACATCAATAGGTTCTTGGCTGACTTTGATAAGGTCCATAATATTACCCTCCAGTCACAGGAGGAAAGAATGCAATTTCATCGCCAGCTTGAACAATATAATCAAAATCAACCAATGTTTGATTTACAGCACATAAAACAGAACGCTCCTTGAAAGCCAATAACCATTGATCACCACGCTCACTTAATTGTTCAATAAGACGAAAAATTGAAAGTTGATCTGCATCTAACATCAAACTCTCCACACCAATTAATTCTCTAATTTGGGCAAAAAAAATAATTTTATTCATACTATTCACTATATTTATGATTTAGCTATAAAATCGCCAGATTTACCACCCTTCTTTGTCAATAATCTTACTTGAGTAATCACCATATCTTTTTGAACAGATTTACACATGTCATATATAGTTAACGCAGCAACAGATGCTGCTACCAACGCTTCCATTTCGACACCAGTTTGACCATTCAATCGACAAATAGATTCAATTTTCACACAACAATTCACTAAATCAGCTTCAATATTAAT
Organism: Gilliamella sp. X-46; assembly: GCF_057063525.1. Taxonomy (NCBI): domain Bacteria; kingdom Pseudomonadati; phylum Pseudomonadota; class Gammaproteobacteria; order Orbales; family Orbaceae; genus Gilliamella; species Gilliamella sp. X-46. Next base: position 284,768 of record NZ_JBXSQH010000002.1, read on the forward strand.
TTCAATTTTACTCAATAAAAGAGGATGACATAAAGGAATAAGTTCCCACGTCTTTTTTGCAGCCTGAATGCCCGCAATCCTTGCCGTTGCAAAAACATCACCTTTATAGTGTTTCCCCTCAATAATACTATTTAATGTTTTAGCATTCATCATAATAAAGGACTCAGCTCTTGCTTCCCTAGTAGTGCTCGGTTTATTTGATATATCAACCATGTGGGCATCGCCTTGACGATTAATGTGTGAAAATGATTCAGACATCTGCTATATATTCCTCAAAAAAGTAAAACTATATTGTATTGCCAAGATAGCAAATTTTATAAATAGATACCACCACATTTGATTAGATCAATAACACACGAAAATTGTTAAAATAGAATATATCAGGTTAGGTTTTGCGAGTTAAACGAAAACTGCGTACAATATAACTTTTGATTAATTATAATTGTGACTTTTCAATGCTTATTGCTCATGTAGCCTTACCCGTACCGCTCTACCAACTTTATGATTATAGCTTAACGATGCCAGCTCAAGTTGGAATGCGGGTTAAAGTTCCTTTTGGTAAAAGAGATACAATAGGTATTATTGTCAACATTGATGAAAAAACCGAATTTAATGTTAAAAAATTAAAAACCATTAAGGCAATTATCGATAGTGAACCAGTTTTTTCACCTTCCATTTGGCAGCTATTGAACTGGGCTGCTAGTTATTACCACTATCCCATCGGAGAGGTTCTGTTTCATGCTATGCCTATTTTGTTAAGACAAGGGCGCCATGCAGTCAAAGAAGAAACCAAACAATGGCAATTAACCAAATTGGGGAAGCAAATTGATTTAGAATCGCTATCACGAGCCCCAAAACAACAATTATTACTATCATCATTTAGAAATAATACTATTTCTAACACTAACATAAGTAACGCCGTCTATCACGAATTACAGAAAAAGCAGCTTATAGAGCAAGTAAGCTGCCAACCAGATTACATTCCATGGCAAACAAACTTTTCAACTAATGCTAGTTCAATTCAGTTAAATAAAGAGCAGAATTATGCGATAGAAACAGTCAATAAACAAAATCACCAGTTTGAGGTATTTTTACTGGAAGGTGTAACTGGCTCAGGTAAAACTGAAGTTTATTTGAATATACTCACAAATATTTTAACTGCCGGTAAACAAGCATTAGTACTTGTGCCTGAGATTGGTTTAACACCACAAACAATTAAACGTTTTAAACAACGTTTTAATGCACCAATTGATATTCTTCATTCGGGACTAACTGATAAACAAAGACTAGCTGTTTGGTTAAGAAGCAAAAATGGAGAAAATGCTATTGTGGTAGGTACTCGTTCGTCACTTTTTACTCCATTTAAAGACTTAGGGGTAATTATTATTGATGAAGAACATGATAGCTCCTATAAGCAACAAGAAGGTTGGCGCTATCATGCACGAGATTTAGCAATTATACGAGCTAAATTTAACAATATTCCAATTATTTTAGGCTCTGCAACACCATCGCTTGAAACACTCAATAATGCACAAAACGACAAGTACCGCTTACTACAATTAACAGAAAGAGCCGGTAATGCAACGTTAGCCAAACAGTCAATTTTAGATTTGCGTGGGTTAGTACTTACTGCTGGTTTATCACAACCATTAATTGAGGAAATAAAAAAACATTTATCTAATAATAACCAGGTAATGTTATTTTTAAACCGTCGAGGCTTTTCACCATTATTAATATGTCATGATTGCGGTTGGATTGCTGAATGTCCTCGTTGTGATAGACCCTATACATTTCATCAGAAACAACACAAGCTGATTTGTCATTATTGCGATACACCAAGAGCAATTCCCAAACAATGCCCAAAATGTGGCTCTACTCATTTAATGCCGATTGGATTTGGAACAGAACAACTTGAACAACAACTTGAGATTCTTTTTCCTAACATCAAAATTAGTCGTATTGATCGGGATACAGTTAGTAAAAAAGGTGCATTAGATAACTATTTACACAGTATTCAACAAGGTGGTGCACACATTTTAGTTGGCACACAAATTTTGGCAAAAGGACATCACTTCCCTGATATAACTTTGGTTGGAATTGTAGATGTTGATGGGGCTTTATTTTCAAGTGATTTTCGAGCAACTGAACGATTTGCGCAAATTTATACACAAGTATCAGGAAGGGCTGGCCGTGAAGCAAAAGCAGGTCAAGTCATTTTACAAACATATCATCCTGATCATCCTTTACTTAATGTTTTACTAACTGAAGGCTATCAAAAATTTGCCAAACTGACATTACAAGAAAGACAACAAACCCAACTACCACCATTTAGTTACCAAGCATTGATTCGTGCAGCAGATCGCAATAATCATTACGCACCAACACTTTTACAACATATTTATGATTGGTTAAAAGCACATTATAATCATACATTATGGCAACTTGGGCCAATGCCTGCAAGCCAACCCAAAAAAGCGGGGTACCATCGTTGGCAATTACTGCTTCAACATACAAATAGGCAATATTTGCAGCAAATATTAGATCAACTATTAACGGAAATAGGTCAATGGAATGAAACATCGAAAGTGAGATGGAGTATTGATGTCGATCCTACTGATAATTAGATTGATATTATTTCCACCAATATTAATTGGTGGAAATAATAAATCATAAAATTATTTTACCGGCATTCTTATCTAGTGTTGCTTGACCAATACCAGAAACTTCCTTTAACTGCTCGACGGAAACGAAAGGACCAAATTTTTCCCGATATTCGATAATTTTTTGGGCTTTACTTGCCCCAATCCCCGTCAATACTTTTGATAATTCTTCTGCCGTTGCAGTATTAATATTTACTTGAACAACTTGTTTTTGTTCCTGTTTAACTTTAGCCGATGTCACTGGAGTGGAATCAGCAAAACTTATGTTAGAAAAAACAAAACTTGATAATAAAATACATAATAGTGAAAATACTTTCATTTGATTAATCTCCAAAAATAGTTACGCAAATAAATTTGCTTTATAACTATCTCACTTAATCAAATAAAACAAATTTCATGAATGGCAAGAATGAGAAAAGCCACCTAAGTGACTTTTCTTTTTTTCGATAATTGCTACTATTTTGAGAACTAAATCACAGATTAGCATCAGGCATAATTTCTATCTTAGCTTTAGAGCGTATGTCAGCAGCAAGATAATAATGCATTTCACTAATGAATAAAGGTAACAACTCAGAAGAAATATCTTCATATTTTGTTGGGGTATCTACCTTAGTTAGCACAACAATATAAGCACTTTTATCATCGATAAATTCCGAACCAAAAACCCTCTTTCCTGATGCTGATGGATTTAAATTAAATACCATATTAACAACTTTTGGGTCGAGTTCGGTTGAACTCCGCTTCAAGGTGTATTTTTGTGCAAACTGAACATTTTTAGCTTCTCCTGTTTCATTTAATTGAGTCAATATATTATCGACACTAGATTTAAACTGGTTTTGAGCCATTTTTGCATAGAGTTTTTCATGAATTTGATTTTTCACCTCATCAAACGGCGCAACACCTTCAGGACGATAATCAATTGTTTGTACAACAAAATCATATCTACCATAATCCCTTTCAGCTATGATTAAATCAGAAATTTGCCCTGTCGCTTTACCATCGGCTATCATTTCTTCACTAAAAACTACGTCACTAACTTCAGGATGAGTAGTTATTCCAAATCTATCGTTGAAAAATATCCAATCAGAGGTCTTTACTTCTAGTCCAACTTTCTTAGCAAGCTCTTCAATACTTTTAGGAGAGTCATGTAATGCAATTTTAATTTTATTTTCGTCATTTTCCAAAGTCTGCTGTATTTTTTGTTGAGTCAGTTTTGAATCAATTTGATACTTCGCAAAATCAAAATCCATAACCTTAGAGGCCTGTATATCATCTAATTTCACGATTGCATAACCGCCGTCAACTTTAATTGGTGATGAAATTTGCCCTACTTTTTTCAACTGAGCATTTTTAAAAACTTGAGGTAAAGAGTCATCATCAGCAAACCATCCTAATGAACCATTTTTACCGTATGGAGAAATATCATGATTTTGATTGACAGTTTTAGCAATATTATCAAAATCAGCTCCAGAAGAAAGATCCTTTGCAATTTTATTAGCTTGTTGTTCATCAGTAACAAAAATTACACTATAGGCTTTCTTAGCTGGATATGAATAAGTTTTAATATTTTTATTATACTCATTCTTAATCTCGTCTTCAGTAACGTCAATTGTTTTTCTTATAGCATCTTCTGATACAAAAATATATTTAACTTTTACTCTCTCTTTCCTAAAAAACTCTTTTAAATTTTCGTTATAGTATTTTTGTTCATCATCTATCGTAATACGTGTTTCATCAATATCACTTATTGAAGTATTAACTGAAGTAGCATATACGCTTCTAGTTTGATTTTTGAGTGAAGATATTTCAGAATCGATTGGCAAAACAAAACTGCTATTTGTCAAAGCATTAATCACCTGTTGTTGCTGCAATACAGTTCTTATAATTTCGGCATAAGCATCTGGAGTAATATTATTTTCAGCTAGAAGGGTTAAATATTTTTGAGTATCAAATTTACCATTTCTAAAAAAATCTCTTTGTTTCTTAATGAAATTTTTAATCTGTTCATTACTAATAGTTACACCTATCTTTTCTGAAAATTTATAAGCTAAATAATTATCAATTTGATTTGATAATACACCCCGACGTATCTGTTTGATAAAAGAACTATCCCCTCCAGTATTTGCTGTTGCTCGTCTAGCTTGGGCTTCAAATTCAGTGCGGCTGATACCGTCACCATCAACTTTTGCGATGTATTGTTGCTGATCACGTGCACTACTATTACCACCGCCAAAACCTAAAAATCCGACGCCAGTGAAAATAAAACATAAAATAATTATTGCAAAAATAATTTTAACAACAAGATTATTTGCTGCTGTTCGGATTGTTTCCATCATTTCTTGCGATTCTCCGTATACCTAATATTTAATTTTGAAAGTATAGCATATTTAACTAAATTAACTATTGTCAGAATATTAAGTCCAAAAAAAGATCAACACCAAGTTGATCTTTTTCAAATAAAAAAATAATTAATTTAAGCTAGCAGAACGGCCAACACTATTTTTTATTTTTTTAATAGCCTTTTTTACAGGTTGCTTTAATGTCGTTTTTTTAGCTACGAACTCTATACCTAATGGATTATTTTGTAATGCAATTGTTAATACTTCATCAATCCATTTTACAGGATGTATATCAATTTCAGCCTTCACATTCTCAGGGATTTCTTCTAAGTCTTTAACATTATCAATCGGTATCAATACAGCTTTAATTCCACCTCTATGCGCAGCTAATAACTTCTCTTTTAGTCCACCGATGGGTAAAACTTCACCACGTAATGTTATTTCCCCCGTCATAGCAACATCTGAGCGAACTGGATTACCCGTTAATGTTGAAATTAATGATGTACACATAGCAATACCAGCACTTGGCCCATCTTTTGGTGTTGCGCCATCTGGTACATGCACATGGATATCACGTTTTTCATAAAAATCACTATTAATACCCAATTTTTCTGCACGAGACCGAACAACTGTCAATGCCGTTTGTATTGACTCTTGCATCACATCACCTAATGAACCTGTATAAGTTAATTTCCCTTTTCCAGGTACACTTACCGATTCAATAGTGAGTAAATCACCTCCGACTTCTGTCCAAGCAAGACCAACAACCTGGCCGATGCGATTTTCACTATCCGTTTTACCGTAATCAAAACGCTGTATTCCCAAGAAATCTTTTAAGTTGTCTTGTGTCACAGTTACCTGTTTCAATTTACTGTCTAATGCTAACTGTTTAATAACTTTACGGCAAATTTTTGCAATCTCTCTTTCCAAACTTCGAACACCCGCCTCACGAGTATAATAGCGGATAATACCGATGATGGCTGAATCATCAATGCTAATTTCTTTTGGCTTTAAACCATTATCTTCTATCTGCTTAGTAATTAAATGTTGCTTAGCTATATTCAATTTTTCATCTTCTGTATAACCAGAAAGACGAATCACCTCCATTCTATCCAACAATGGTGCGGGAATATTCATAGAGTTAGCCGTTGCAACAAACATCACATCAGATAAATCGTAATCAACTTCTAAATAATGGTCGCTAAAAGCATTATTTTGCTCTGGATCAAGCACTTCTAATAATGCTGATGCAGGATCACCACGCATATCCGATGCCATCTTATCAATTTCATCTAATAAGAATAATGGGTTCTTAACACCTACTTTTGCCATACGCTGAATTAATTTTCCCGGCATTGAACCAATGTAAGTACGTCTATGTCCACGAATCTCAGCCTCATCGCGCACTCCACCTAAAGCCATGCGAATATACTGACGGCCTGTTGCTTTAGCTATCGATTGACCTAGCGATGTTTTACCTACACCTGGAGGCCCAACCAAACACAAAATAGGACCTTTAACTTTATTAACACGGCCTTGAACAGCTAAATATTCTAAAATTCTGTCTTTTACGCGTTCAAGTCCATAATGATCTTTATCTAGAACTTTTTGTGCACCTTCAATATCTTTTTTAACTTTGCTACGCTTATACCAAGGAACTTGAATCATCCAATCAATATAACTTCGAACTACTGTCGCTTCAGCAGACATTGCCGGCATCATTTTTAATTTATTAAGTTCGGCTAATGCTTTATCTGTAGCCTCGTTTGACATTTTAGCTTTAATAATTTTTTCTTTTAACTCTTCATATTCATCAGGTTTATTGTCTATATCACCTAACTCTTTATGAATAGCTTTAATTTGCTCGTTCAAATAATACTCTTTTTGAGCCTTTTCCATTTGCTGCTTAACACGTTGTCGAATATTTTTTTCGACTTGTAATAAATCAATTTCTGACTCCATTAATGAAATAAGCAACTCAAAACGCTTTACAAGATTAGCTGCAACTAGAATCTCTTGTTTCTGTTCAACTCTTAAAAAAAGCGTAGCAGCAATAGAATCAGCTAAACGCGATGGTTCTTTCACTAAACGGATAGAATCAACAACTTCCTGAGTTATTTTTTTATTAAGTTTTGAATATTCATCAAAGTTAGATAAAGTTAAGCGGATCATAGCTTCACTTATATCTTCTGCCTTTTTAACTTCGCTTAATGGCTTGACTTTTGCAATAAAAAATTCATTATTTTCATGCACAGCAATATCCATCATTTTGGCACGTTCAACACCTTCAACAAGAACTTTTACAGTTCCATCAGGTAATTGAAGTAATTGTACGACATTAGCCACTGTTCCGACTTCATATAAATCATCTACATCAGGATCATCTTGAGAAGGATTTTTTTGGGTTACAAGAAAAACTTGCTTATCCATTTCCATTGCACTTTCTAGGCAACGTATTGATTTACTTCGACCAACAAAGAGAGGAATTACCATATGTGGAAATACAACAACATCACGCAATGGTAAAATAGGCATAATCATGTGTTTAGTTCGTTTTATTTTCATTTTCTTCTCTCTAGTAGTACAAACCCATTAGATAAATATTGGGATCGTTTTTAGACATTCAAGCCTATTTTTGGGACATATTGACAGTTTTTAAAGTAACTTTATTTTAGTACTAATTTGAGGCTATAAATTTGCCATCATATTTTTATGATGGCAAATTTATATTTCAAGCAGATAGTTCAGCATCTTCGCGGTACACTAACTTTGGTGCTTGATATCTTTCGACCGTTTCTTTTTCTACAATCACTTTTTTAACAGAATTCATTGACGGTAAATCGTACATTGTATCTAATAATATATTTTCAACAATTGAACGCAATCCCCTTGCCCCTGTTTTACGTTGCATTGCTTTTATAGCGATAGCGTCCAGTGCTTCTTCTGTAAACTCAAGCTCAACGCCATCTAATTCAATCAAAGTTTGAAATTGCTTAGTTAACGCATTTTTAGGTTCAGTTAGAATATTAATTAAAGCATTCTTATCTAACTCCGATAAAGTACCAATAACAGGCAATCTCCCAATAAATTCTGGAATTAATCCAAATTTAACTAAATCTTCTGCTTCTATTTGCGCTAATAATTCTGACTCAGAAATTTTATTTTTCGTACTTTTTACATCAGCACCAAAACCTATTCCTGTATTAGTTGATACGCGGTTTTCGATAACTTTATCTAGACCACTAAATGCACCACCGCAAATAAATAAAATTTTTGAAGTATCAACTTGTAAAAACTCCTGTTGAGGATGCTTACGCCCTCCTTTTGGTGGGACTGAAGCAATTGTTCCCTCAATAATTTTCAATAAAGCTTGTTGAACACCTTCGCCAGAGACATCTCTCGTAATAGATGGATTATCTGATTTTCGTGAAATCTTATCAATTTCATCAACATAAATAATACCACGTTGAGCTTTTTCAACATCATAATCACAATTTTGTAATAGCTTTTGAATAATGTTTTCTACATCTTCACCTACATAACCGGCTTCCGTTAATGTTGTTGCATCTGCCATTGCAAAAGGAACATCTAAAAAACGAGCTAATGTTTCAGCTAATAACGTTTTACCACTTCCTGTAGGTCCTATAAGCAAAATATTACTTTTGCCCAATTCAACATCACTTCTACTTGCATAATTACGCAATCGTTTATAATGATTATAAACAGCAACGGATAAAACTTTTTTTGCACGTTCTTGACCAATTACATACTCATCAAGATGCTCTCTAATTTCATGTGGTGTTGGTAATGGCTTACTGATAAACTCTTCATGAGAAAGAAAACTTTTTGTCTCTTCTTTTAAGATATCATTACACAATCCTATACATTCGTTACAGATATAAATAGATGATGGCCCAGCAATAAGTTTACGGACTTCATGCTCACTTTTACCACAAAAAGTACAATAGAGTAATTTTTCTGAACTTTCTTTATTCACTTCTACCACCTATCTAATATTAAGATCGTTTATTGTATATGGCATCAACTAAACCATATTCAACTGCTTTTTCGGCAGACATAAAGTTATCACGATCGGTATCTTTTTCAATTACACCTATATCTTGACCTGTGTGCATTGCTAAAATGTTATTTAAACGACTCTTTACTTGTAAAATTTCTTGTGCATGTATTTGAATATCAGAAGCTTGCCCTTGAAAACCACCTAATGGCTGATGAATCATGACACGAGCATTAGGTAAGCAATAACGTTTACCTTTAGTTCCCGCTGTTAAAAGCAATGAACCCATTGAGCATGCTTGCCCCAAACAGATTGTGCTGACATCTGGTTTTATAAACTGCATAGTATCATAGATTGCCATACCAGCTGTAACCACCCCACCCGGTGAATTAATATACAAATGAATATCTTTATCAGGATTTTCCGCTTCTAGAAATAACATTTGAGCGATAATAAGATTTGCCATATTATCTTCAACTTGCCCTGTCAAAAATATAATTCGTTCTTTTAATAATCGTGAGTAAATATCGTAAGCTCTTTCGCCACGAGAACTTTGCTCAACAACCATTGGAATAACACCCATATATGATTCTAAAGGCATTTTTATCTCCTAATTAAACAAAATAGCCCAAACAGATATTCCTTATTTGGGCTTTAAAGTGCTCTTTTTTGACTAAATGAAAAAAGCTAATAGGTTAAGCTATTTGCTGATTCATTAATTCAGAAAACGAGTAATTCTTTTCCGTTACTTTTGCGCTAGCTAATAATAGATCAACAACTTGATCCTCTAATGCTACAGCTCGAATATTCTCCATCGCTTTTTTATCTTTACGATAATATTCTAAAACTTCTTTTGGATCTTCATATGCAGTTGCAATTTCATCAATTAATGCCTGAACACGCGCTTCATCCGCAGTTAGTTTATTACTTTCAATGATTTCACTAAATAATAAACCAGTAGCCACTCGTCTTCTTGCCTCGTTTTCAAATAGTTCTTTAGGTAACTCCATACCGGGTTTTACATTACCACCAAAACGAGATAAAGCTTGCTTACGTAATACATCAATTTCGCGGTCAATTAATGCTACAGGTACATCAATTTCATTATTTTTAACTAAACCATCAATAGCTTGTGTTTTGACTTTATTACGAATTGTTGCATTGAGCTCTCTAGTCATGTTCTTACGAACTTCAGCTCGTAGGCTTTCAACAGTTCCATCAACGATACCAAAACGTTTAATAACATCTTCTGTAAGCTCTGGTAATTCAAGTTCCTCAACTTTTTTAAGTGTTGCTGCAAATATAGCAGGTTTACCTTTTAGGTTTTCGGCATGATAATCTTCTGGGAAGGTCACATTAATATCAAACTGATCACCTTCTTTATGACCAATAATTGCATCTTCAAACCCCGGAATCATACGGCCTTGACCTAACACCAACGCGAAATCATTGGCTTTACCACCTTCGAACTCCGCACCGTCAACCTGACCAACAAAATCCAAAGTAACACGATATTGATCTTGAGCTGCTTTTTTAACCTCTTTCCAAGCACCTTGTTGTTTGCGTAAAGTTTCGATCATAGTCTCTATATCAGCATCTCCAACTTCTGCTACAGGTTTTTCAACTTCAATTTTATCTAAATTTTCAACTTTGATTTCTGGGTATACTTCAAATTCAACAGTAAAGGTATAATCTTCACCATTTTTATATTCTTGTGGAGTATAAGTTGGGGCGCCTGCTGGATTTAATTTTTCTTGAATAATTGCTTCAACAAAATTTCGTTGCATCAAATCGCCTAATGCGTCTTGTAAAATAGAAGCCCCATAACGTTGTTCAACAATCTTTAAAGGTACTTTTCCTTTACGAAAACCATCAATACGTACTTTTTTTGCAGTATTAATTAGTTCTTTATCAACCGCTTTTTTGATGTCTTCTGATTTAATTGTAATTGATAAACGTCGACCTAAACCTTTTGTTGTTTCTACCGAAACTTGCATCTTTATACCTCGAAATTATTGAATGTTATTCGTCCATAATTATATAAAAACGATAACTGAGCTAAAAAAATATTAAAAATAGGCATGCATTATACCGACCGTAATCGTCTACGTCGAGACATTTAATTGTTTCTTCTCAAGTGCTTTCAAGCGTTTATTCATCTCGTCAATATGTAAAACTAACGACGCAGTTTTACGCCATACTTTATTTTCTTGCAATGGAATGCCCGATGAGTAAACACCCGGCTGTGTAATTGGGCGCATTACCATCCCCATACCAGTTACGGTAACTTGATCACATATTTCCATATGTCCATTAATCACACTAGCTCCACCAATTAAGCAATGACGACCAATAGTTAAACTCCCTGCCATAATAACACCACCAGCAACTGCAGTATGATCGCCAATAATATCGTTATGAGCAATCTGGCATTGATTATCAATAATAACACCATTACCAATAATAGTATCATCAAGAGCACCACGATCGATTGTTGTTGAGGCTCCAATTTCAACGTTATTACCGATAACAACACGACCTAGTTGGGGAATTTTAATCCATTTACCTTTATCATTAGCATAACCAAATCCATCAGCGCCAATTACAGTTCCAGACTGAATTAAGCAATTTTCACCAATAACACAATTATGATAAATAGAAATATTAGCCCATAATTTTGTACCGGCACCGATTATTGTATTTTTACCAATAAAGCAACCTGCACCAATAATACAATTATCACCTAACACGACACCGCTTTCGATAACAGCATTAGCACCAATCGAAATATTGCTACCTAGCTTAGCAGTTGAATCAATTACAGCTGTCGGTGCGATATCTTTTGCTGGTGTTGGCGTGGTATCAAGGATTTGCGCTAATTTTGCGTATGCAAGATAAGGATTTTTAACAATAAGAGCAGCCCCGCCCCAATGTTCAACACTCTCTCTAGTCATTACGACAGCAGAAGCTTTACATGTTGATAAATTACTTTGTAATTTTTTATCAGACAAAAAAGTAATTTGCCCAGATACCGCACTTTTCATTGATGCTATACCGGTGATAGTTATATTACCATCACCATGTAACTCAGAATCAAGTTGCTTAGCTAATTGCTCTAAACGAAAGGAAAACATTAGTTTTTAACCTTTTCCAACACTTTATCTGAAATATCAACTGCATCTGATGCGAACAATGTAGCTCCAGCGTTTAAAATAACATCGTATCCTTCTGCTGCAACAATATTTTTAACTGCCTCTTGGATTTTAGTAATTAATTTTTCAAATTCTTCTTTTTGACGCTTTTGATAATCTACTGAAAACGCATCAGCTTTATTTTCAAAATCAGAAATTACCTTATTTAATTTAGCTTTTTCAGAAGAAGATAATGTTAAACCATCTTTCTTTAGACGAGCGATAGCTTCTTTAGATTTTTTTTCTTCTTCTTTCAATGAGTTGGCTCTTGCTTCAAATTCATTTTTCAACATTTTACTTACTGATTCACGTTGAGGCATCCGTTCTAATACTGATTCAACATTAATCACACCAAATTTAACTTCAGCATTAGCAAATCCAGCAAAAAGTAATGCAGCACTAATACCTAAAACAGCTATAATTTTTTTCACTTTAATCACCTATGTATTTTTGTTTATAACATGAATTACCATGTAGAACCTATATTAAACTGAAATTGTTGTGATGAGTCACCATCATATTTTTTGAATGGTTGAGCATAAGAAAATACCAAAGGACCTAATGGTGACATCCACTGAACAGCAAGACCAGCTGACATTCTAATATCAGATGGAGAGCTATAATCGGGAATATCTCTCCCCTTTAAGTTCCACTCAGTATCCCATACTGTACCCGCATCAAAAAATAGCGATGTTCTAATGTTATCCGCGTATTTTTCTCCAGCAAATGGAGTTGGAACAATCAGCTCTGTACTAGCAAAAGCTATAGCGTTACCACCTACGGCATCTTTTGATTTTGTGCATCCTGATGTATGTTCTAAACTATCACAAACGCCAGCTTTATTAAAATATACGGCTTTAGGACCAACGGTATTTGATTTAAACCCTCTCAATACTGATGCCCCACCAGCATAGAAGTTTTCATAAAATGGCAACTCTTTACCACCTAAACCACCTCCATAACCAAATCGGGCACGGGTTAAAAATATCCAATTATGATCATTGTCAATTGGATAATAGTAAGATGCGTCTGATATCAGTTTATAGAATCGATTATCAAATACAGGTGCGGTGACTTTTGCACTAGCAGTCATTTTTAAACCGTCAGTAGGAAAGAATCCACGATCTAAAGAGTTGTATGTCCAATAAGCATTCAACAATAGATCATTTGTATCATACGTAAATGAATTCTTATCTTTTACATTTTTACCCATAGAATCAAAATAACGCCACATACTATACTGTGGTTGCATATCCGATAATTTATGATTGGCAAATTCCGAACCAAATCGAACAAAATTATTTTCACTAATAGGGAAACCTAAATTTGCCGATGCTCCCCATGTTTTACTTGAGTATTCTGACTCATCATCTTTATCGTCATTTTTATAGGTATTATAGTAAATACTGCCGCCTAAACTTACTCCATCAACTGTAAAATAAGGATCAACAATAGAAATAGATGCAGTTTTATCTGTATCTGTAGTGTTAACATCAAATGAAACACTATTCCCCGTACCTAACCAGTTATCTTGAGAAATACCGGCATTGAAACTAAGACCGCTATCAGAACCAATACCGACACCAAATTTAATACTACCAGTATTACGTTCAGCAACTTTATAAATGATATCAACCTGATCATCTACGCCTGGTACTCGTTCAGTATTTGCTTCAACAGTATCAAAAAAACCAAGTCGACTTAAACGTTCTTTACCTAATTCAACTAATCCATTACTTAACCATGCGCCTTCCATTTGGCGCAGTTCACGACGCACTACGGTTTCGCTTGTTACCGTATTACCAACGATTTTAATATTACGAACATAATAACGTTGACCTACATCAACAAGTACATTTAATTTAACTGTATGTGCACTATCATCCATTTCTGGTTGGATTGAAACTCTAGGATATGCATAACCAAAATTAGCAAGTAAACGCTTAATATTATCTTCAATTTCGGTTATTTTTTTACCATTATAAAGTTCACCAATCGCTACTTTTTCATTAGCAATTTTAGCAATCGCATCTTTATGATTTGCAAAATTACCCATAAATTCAAGTTGAGATAATTTATACTGTTCACCTTCATGAATATTAATTGTAACGTAAATGCCTTTTTTATCTGGCGTTAAACTAACTTGTGTTGACTCTATATTAAAACGAGCGTAACCCCGATTTAAATAAAAGCTCTGCAGTTCATCTAAATCTGAAGATAATTTTTGTTTTTGATATTTACGATCGCCAAGCATATTCCACCAAGGAACCTCATCACGCAAAGTAAAGCGTGCGATGAGTTCTTCTGATGAAAAAGCTTTAGCTCCAACAATATTGATCTGATCAATTAACGCCGATTTGCCTTCAGCAACAACTAACTTTAAATCAACACGATTACGAGATAGAGGAGTTACAACAGCTTTAATTTGAGCATTGTACTTACCAACACTGTAATAAAAATCTTCTAAGCCCTTTTCTATACCTGAAAGCATTGTGCGATCTAACGCTTCGCCTTCACGGATACCTGAACTATCTAGGTTTTTCTTGAGCATATCATCTTTCACTGATTTATTACCAGAAAAAGTGATACTAGCAATAGTAGGGCGTTCTTCAACATGAATAATTAGCTGATCGCCATCACGAGAAACAGTAATATTATCAAAGTTACCACTAGAATAAAGTGATTTGATGATACGGCCTAAATCAGCTTCATTAACATAATCACCAATTTGAATTGGCATTTCAAGTAATGCAGCACCAACTGTCACACGTTGCAAACCTTCAAATTTGATATCTTTCACCACAAAATCATCAACACAAAATGCATTGGAACTATATACGGCTGTAGTACTGAACAGCAAAGATGCTATAAGTAATTTATTTATTTTCATCGTAAATGTTTATAACCTCATTCCATCACAATCGTAAAATATCATTAAATAGTGCAATTCCCATTATTACCATTAATAAAAAAAAGCCAATACGAAAAAAACGCTCTTGTGCTTTATTTGATAAGGCTTTTCCGTTTATTTTTTCAAACAATAAAAAAATAAGGTGGCCGCCATCTAACATAGGTAATGGAACAAGATTGATAATCCCCAAACTTATACTAATAAAGGCTAGAAAATATAAGTAAGGAGTAAAACCATAACTTGCTGTTTGCCCTGCGCTTTTTGCTATTGTTATTGGTCCTGATAAATGTTTTAGTCCAATAACCCCTGTTACTAATTGATAAAGCGAACGAATTGTTAACTTTGTAGTTAACAGTGTTTGCGCAATACCCTTATTAAACCCATCTAAAAAACCATACTGAACAACTCTTGCATCAGATGTAGGATATAAACCCGCAACACCTTCTCCGTTCTTTTGAACAGTCGGTACCAGTTTAAGATAAATATCTTTATTTGCTCGATTAACCTTTAAAATGATAGCTTGAGCTTTTTTAATTGTATTGGAAAAATCATTCCAATCTACATACGATTGCTCATTATAACCAATAATTTTATCGCCAACACGTAAACCAGCCCGCTCAGCAGCAGAATTTGGTACAATTTTACTCACAATCGGATAAATTTCCAACTCTTTAGGCACAAAACCAAACGCCATAATAGCCGAATCTTTTTCTATATCAAAACGCCAATTGTTAATATCTACACTTTTTTTCACTTCTTTTTGATTACTATTATCAGTACTATCAATATAAGAAAAAGTTATATTTGTCTTACCCATTACAGCAATTAAGGCCAAATTGACATCATTCCAATTTTCAATTTTAACATTATCAATGGTCTTCAACTCAGCGCCAGGTGGAATTGCGACCGAAGCTGCTGGTGTGTTAGGTATCACATCTTTAACTTTAACTGGATAATGTACTACCCCTATCAAAAAAATAATCCAATAGATAATCAAAGCCAAGATAAAGTTAGCAAATGGACCGGCAAAAATAATTAAAGCACGTTGCCAAATCTTTTTTTTATCAAATGCAAATTTTTCGTCATTGCTTGATAAGATTGTTGCTCTTCCATCAAGCATTTTAACATAACCACCAAGTGGAATCATAGCGATTACCAACTCGGTTCCACTTAAAAATTTATGTGACCAAATTTTTTTACCGAAACCAATTGAAAAGCATTCAACTTTAACCTTGCATAAGCGAGCAATACAAAAATGCCCAAACTCATGAATAGTAACTAATATACTGATAGTAATTACAAATAATAATAGTGACCACAGCAAAATCTATCACCTTTTATAGTAAACAAAAAGATAATGCAGTAAAAACAGGAACAGCAGCAGTTAAGCTATCAATACGATCTAAAATACCGCCATGCCCAGGAATTAAATGACCGCTATCTTTAATACCAGCTTCACGCTTAAACATACTTTCAGTTAAATCGCCTAATACTGAAACAAAAATTGCTAACAAAGAGCTAATAAAAAATACGCTAAATGCCATATCAAACAAATTAAAAAAGTAAGCAATTAGACTAATAATGACTGCCAAACTAACACCACCAATAAAGCCCTCTATAGTCTTACCTGGTGATACTTTTGCTGCTAATTTTCGCTTACCAAATGTTCGCCCTGCAAAATAAGCACCAGTATCTGTAGCCCATACTAGCACAAAGACATAAAGCAGCCAAATTGCGCCTATGTAAGAATTAGAATTATAGTTAATGGAGCGTAATTCAATCATACTAATAAAAAACGGCACTAGTGTAAAAAAAGCAAATAACAATTTTATAACAATTGAATTACGCCAATATTTAGTTGTATCGGGATAGCTAAGTACTAAACACAAAGCAATTATCCACCATATAATCGATAAAAATAAAATAACGCCAAATAACCTTATTTTTAATTCACAGGAGTTGGGAATCAAATAAAGTATACTTAGCAAAACTACGATTGAAACCGCAAAAATCAACCTTGAATACTTGTTAGTAATATGAAGAAACTGAGCCCATTCCCACGCTGCTAGTCCACAAACCAGAATAATAATTAAAGAAAATACTGATAATGGGACAAAAAAAACAACCGCTATAACAAGCGGAATAAGCACAATTGCGGCCAATATACGATGGATTAACATGAGTGTTCCTTATTATGAATGCCACCAAAACGTCGTTCTCTGGCATTAAATACATTGATTGCTTCATCAAATAAAGTCTGATTAAAATCAGGCCATAAGGTATCGGTAAAGTAAAGCTCAGAATAAGCAATTTGCCATAGTAAAAAATTACTAATCCGATATTCGCCACCTGTACGAATAACTAAATCAACTTCGGGAAATTTTCCCATACACATTATTGAAGCAAAACGATCTTCTGTCACTTGTTCTAAAGTGATTTCCCCCTTTTTTATTTGCATAGCCATTTTTTTTGCAGATTGTAAGATATCCCAACGTCCACCATAATTGGCAGCAATATTCAGAACAAGGCCTGAATTGTTTTTGGTTAGATCTTCTGCGCGAACAATCATTTCTTGCAAATGTTCACTAAACCGAGAAATATCACCAATAATATTCAAGCGAACATTATTTTTATGTAAGTTTTTGATTTCTCGATTTAATGCATAAATAAAAAGGGAAATCAGAGCTGAAACTTCATTAGGCGGACGCTTCCAGTTTTCACTACTAAATGCGTATAAAGTAAGGACTTTCACCTTCAATCTTGCCGCATAAGCAACAATTTTCCGTACAGTTTTTAAACCTGCTCGATGACCAATGGCACGCAATTGGTTACGTTGTTGTGCCCAGCGTCCATTTCCATCCATAATTATAGCCACATGACTTGGAATACATCTTTCTTGAGTCATGCCATATCTCGTATTGTATCAATCATTTTATCAATTTATTATTTTGACCAATTAACGTGTACCATAAACGACAATCGTTTTGCCATGTGCAGAAATCAAATGTTGATCTTCAAGCATTTTTAAAATTCGGCCAACTGTTTCTCGTGAACAACCAACTATTTGCCCTATTTCTTGCCGTGTAATTTTAATTTGCATACCATCAGGATGAGTCATTGCATCAGGTTGTTTTGCAAGATTTAAAAGTGTTTGTGCAATGCGTCCAGCTACATCCAAAAATGCTAAATTGCTGACCTTTTCAGAAGTTACTTGTAATCGACTTGCCATTTGGCTCGCAAGACGCATTAAAATATCAGGATTAACTTGGACAAGTTGTTTAAATTTTTTGTATGAAATTTCGGCCACTTCACAACTTGTTTTAGCTTTAACCCAAGCACTTCGCTCGGTGCCTTCTTCAAAAAGGCCTAATTCACCTAAAAACTGATTTTGATTCAAGTAAGACAAAATCATTTCGTTACCTTCATCATCTTTAATCAAAACAGCGACAGAACCTTTTAAAATATAATAGAGAGTTTCTGCTTTTTCACCTTGGTGTATAAGGGTGCTCTTAGCTGGGTATTTATGAATATGGCAGTGAGATAAAAACCATTCTAACGTTGTATCCGATTGCGGTTTACCAATCATTATTGCTACCTCTCTATTTAATTTACATCCAAGACACTATAACAAAGTTACACAATAAATCATATATTAACATACAATCATTATTTAATTAGTTTAATATCAATTGTTTCATGTAATTGTGACCAAAATATGACTGCAGAACCATTTGCTAACTGAAGTTTAACATCGTTAACTTTTTCTTGTAATGATGTTTCGTGTAAACCGTAATCAGTACCTTCACGCAATACAAAATATTCTATAAGGTTATTTAACGTTTCAGGGTCAAGATCTTGCCAAGGAATATTCATTGTAAATTACATCGAGTTAAATTTAGTGCCATTTTAAATCATTAAGTTAATAATAAGAAGTGAGAATTTAATTATTATAGTTTTACTGAGTTTATCGGTTTTATATCAAGACTAAAATAGACAAGATACAAACTGTATTTTACCTAATACCTTCAATATTAAATTAAAACCACAAGCTAATAAAAAACCACTCCGAAGAGTGGCTTTTATAATGTAAGAATCTAGCTTACAATTAGTTTGTTTTAACTTGAAGTTTGTAACCTTGAATACCTGCTTTATGGGTGCTAAAGCTATAAACACTGTTATGCTTAGTACCAGAGGTATCAGAACCTAAGAAGATAGTATCATTTGTGCCTAATCTATTTCCATTACCGGTAAGAGCAGTTGTGTCAGCTGTTATATTATTACCTATAAAACCATCTGTAGCTGGGACGTCATTACTATTACCTGTTACATGCCATTCAAACCTAAAGCCACGAGTATACTCAGATTCAGTAGCTTGATAAATACCATCAGTATTTGCATCATCCCATACTATAGCTGCATATCTTTCGCCATATTTAGGTACTAAAGTAGAACCTAAATTAGTATAGCTTTCGCGATTTAAAAGGTTACCTGTGCTATCAACTAGGAAAATACCTAACATACCACTTGAAGGCATAACAGGGCCAGGATTTGTACCATTACCGTTATTACTAGAGTTACCTTCACCAGGCCCTCCAGGAAGGGTACCATTAGAATCTGGAGCTCCAGGGTTACTTGGATTAATATCATCATGATTAGGTATGCCTGCCCCAAAGATATCGCTTGTCCATGCCCACTGACCTTTTGTAGGAAGACCAAATTCAGTTTCTGCTCTAAGCTTGAAACCAATGCTGCTTTTACCAACGAAATCATTGGTAAATTCAAATACAAGTTCACCTAATTCCGGGTCGGCAGGATCATAAGTTGATACTACCGTAGGTGTTGGAATGACAGTCCAAGTATTATTTGAATCTTTTCCAGAAACTTCGAGTGACGCTTTTACTTTTCCTGCAGTACTATTATCAGTATCACCATCTAAATCGGCTAATCGATATTTGATATGAACTTTATCACCTACTCTAACTACGTCACCTGCAACATATGCTGAGCCATCCGCATGGATTATATCGACAGTCAATTTGTTAGCTACATCTGCACGGGATTTCAATACTGGTGCATTACCGTTGATAAGATTAGCAGTTTCTTTCTGTAACGCAGCAAACGCACTACTTGCTGCATAGCCAGCTAAAAACAAGCCTAGTGCAACTTTTTTAATTGTAAGATTTTTCATATTTAACTTCCTATTTTTTCTATAAACTAATGTATTATAGTTATACAAACACACCATTAAGTTGGTGTCCCTTCTACTAGATTACCGACAATTATCGGTAATCTAAACTTTTACTTATCTTAAAACTGTTACTTGCAATTTGAACCCTTGGTCCCCAGCACATGCAAGAGGAGAAGATGTTACTTGCCTTAAATCTAGATTATTTGGTGCACCTTGTGCCGCTGGAATACTAGTACCTGATGTTGCATAACTGCTGTTTCTACCTTTTATCGTATAATGGACATCAGTTCCCATTGCAACGTTAAACCAAGGTCCATTTGGATTACTAGCAGCATTTGGTAATATTGTTGGGGCAACACCAAGACAAGCATCTGCATTTGAACCAACCAATGACCAAATCACATATGGATTAACGATTGGAGTACCATCAGCTGCAAAGGCTTTAACAAGATATTCCTGACCAACACGCCATTCGTTTGGACCTGCAGGGTCAAACTGAAGTAAAGAGCCTGAACTTCTAGCAACTAGTACTCCAGAAGTATTCCAAACTTCAAGACGAGCAGCACTACCACCGATAAAATCAACAGTAGCACTATTAAATGACTTACCCAAACCATACTGTTCTAGAGAAATTGAAAAATTAACTGCTCCAGTAATATTTGAAGCAACATCCAATGCATAACTATCGCCAATTACTTGTAAACCAGCAGCAGTAGAAGCGCGAGATGATACATTATGGTCTTTCGCTATTTTTTCAAACGATTTCACAATAACACAAGCAATTTGCCCTGGACATTGATTGATATTGCCAGAAGTACCGTCAATTAAAGCAATTTTTCTACCATTACTCGTTGCCGTCCACAACTTTGAAAATTCGCTAAATGTTTCAGGAACACTGTTCATTACATTTTCATCACTAAATCCATCTACATCTTGAGATGTGTTGATTGCGCCATTGTACACTTTAGGTTTAACAAGAGTTGCTAATACTGTCAAACTAGTTAAGCCATCAGCGGTTTCAGACGTCATTACCGTTTTGTTCCCAAAAGTATCAACTGCCCATACACCAATTTTACGCATCACTGGATCTGGTAATACCTCAAAACTAACAGTATTGGATGTTGCAGATTTACCGCGACTATCTGAGACAGATAGAGATAAGGAATATTTTCCACTTGTACTAACAGGTAGTCGCTGCCCATTTGCATTAACATAACTAGGGGCAACAATTTTCCAGTTATTTGTATCAATTGGTGGATTAAGCCATGAAGAAGCAGTACATGCCCCCACTGTCGCACATAAAAAACCACCACCAGCATCAATGTCAAGCATATTACCTGCCCATGCTAAACTTGTTAAGTTTTTAGCATTATGAACGCTAACATTTAATGGATAAGTTTGGCCCTCAATTAACTGAGTTTGTTCAAGCCCCAAATCGACAGACATTTTCTTTTCTTTGTATTCAAGAACAATGTAATTATTACGATCGACTAAATCATAGCGGCTCCCCTTCAAAGAACGGGCAGATTGAACCATATCTGGATCTAATTGATCTTTTAATGGAGTACCAATACGATAGTTCATCGTTAACTCAGCTTTAGTTGCCTTTTTGTTATCTTGCCCTCGTTTATGATCTGCTTTGATAGTAAAAAGAGGAACTGGTGTATAATCGAGCCCAACCGTAACAGCTCTTGGATCTTTTTGTAAATTATCTTTACCAAATAATGCGACTTTATCACCATAGTATTGCTCATACATAAGTGATCCGCCCAAATGTGGATATTGTGGTAAATAACCTTGGAATCGAACGTCAAAACCTCTTGCAGCTCGTTCTAAGTAATCATCGAAGTCTTTAGAATCCTTCCAATCAGATAAAGGATGATAATAGTTGGCAGCAAACTTCATATAATCAGTCCATGCCTCAGCACCGACACCTAAACGATTGTGCGAGCGCTGAAAATCATGATCAAAAAATACGTTATAACCAAGTAACCATTTTTTATTATCTACATCCCAACGTTGACCAATACCAAAGTTACCTATTCGACGGTTATGTTCATATTCTTGAAACGACACTTGACTAAATATTAATGTATCTTCGGTATCGTACCATGGGCTAAATAACTTCAAGTTGACATTATTAAATGTACCTTTGTCACTCAAATCAAACTGCAATTGAGCTGTACCAAAACGCCCTAGAAAGTCTTGAACGGCGCTACGAGCAGGATCTACAACTTGATTTTTAACTCCATTACGCACATAACTGTCTGCGTAATCTTTACCTCTATTCTTTAAATGCCCAGATAAACCACCGTTATCCGACGAAGTTATTTGTTTCCAATCTTGATTAGCTAAGGTTTGTAATGTTGAAGCCACTTGGGTCGAAAGTGCGTCTTTATCTTTTTTTACATTATAATTTTCATCCGAGCCTAGCTGAGGCAAATTGGCATGTTTGTCATTTTTATCATTTTTTTGTTTAACTGCAGGTAATAAAGGCGAGTTTTCAGGTAAGACTAAACGCTCTCCGACTTCAACTATATCTTTTTTATCAAAGCGCCCTGCATTCATTGCCCGTAACTCCGAAACCGAAATACTACTTAAAAGAGCTATTTGATAAAGGCTACGTTGTTGATTATTTATCATCTCACGAGCTTTTGAACCATCTTTTAATTTAATTACCTTACTGCTATCTACAGAATCTTGCGACATTTGAGAATCAACTGCAAAAGCTGACTGCCATCCTAATGTAGCAATGACAAATGCAGAGATAATTGTCAAATTAAGATTTTTCCTCATCTTAACATTCCTTATTTTCCTACGAAAACCAACATAACACAAAACTTATAGCTAAGACTAACTTGTCTTCATTAAACATTTATGTGTTCATTTATTTTTATATTTCACGCGCTTTACATTTCTTTACATTACAGCTTCTGTAATTGTATTACAGAAAAGTCATTTATCCAAATTATTTTTTTCTTTTTTTGACTTTTTTCATAAATTGCATTTTATATTAATAAAATACAATAAATTAATCAATTAAAATTACGGTTATTATTAAGAAATTAGGGAAAATAACAGATAAAAGTTTAAATAAAAATTACAATAAATAAATAAATAACAACTAAATTTGTAATTTTTAGCTTTTAGATAAAATTTTTTCATAATGATTATCTTTATTTATTGACCTTCATTATAAATATCTAAGTTTTCAGATTCTTTAGAAACTGGATATTTTTTATTTTCACCTCTTTTTTGTTCTAATAATAATAGGTAGTTTTCATCAACTCCCTCGGTAATATATTTTCCATCAAAAACAGAGCACTCTAAATGGCGAATATTCGGGTTTTGTTCTGTGATTGAATCAATTAAATCAGATAAATCTTGAAAAATAAGTTTATCCGCACCAATATTTTTCGCTATTTCATCAACCGTCCGGCTATAAGCAATAAGTTCACTGGCAACAGGCATATCAATACCGTAAACATTTGGATGTCTAATTTCTGGTGCAGCAGAAGCTAAGTAGACTTTTTTAGCACCAACTGAGCGTACCATCTCAAGAATTTCTTTTGAAGTGGTACCTCGTACAATAGAATCATCAACTAATAGTACATTTTTTCCTTCGAATTCAATACGATTAGCATTAAGTTTTCTTCTTACCGATAATTTACGGGCTGTTTGCCCTGGCATGATAAATGTACGACCAACATAGCGATTTTTAACAAACCCTTGTCGGTAAGGTTTGTTTAAAATACGAGCAATTTCAAGAGCTGCATCACATGATGTTTCAGGAATAGGAATGACAACATCAATATCAATATCCTTCCACTCTCTTGCTATTTTTTCCCCTAGCTTTTGCCCCATTAAAATGCGTGATTGATAAACCGATACACCATTCATCAATGAATCTGGTCTTGCAAAATAAACATATTCAAAAATACATGGATAATATTGAGGATTATCAGAACATTGTAGAGAATATAATTGCCCATCTTGTGTAATATAAATTGCTTCGCCCGGCAGGACATCACGCATAAATTCAAAATCAAGAATATCCAATGCAACACTTTCGGATGCAACCATATATTCAATTTTTTGATTCTCAAGTATCCGTTTTCCAATGACTAAAGGTCGAATCCCATAAGGATCACGAAAAGCGACAAGACCATGGCCAATAATCATTGCAACACAAGCATAGGCGCCTTTAATTATGTTATGTACATTATGTATTGCGGTAAAAATGTTATCTGCGGTAAGTGGATAAGTTGGGAATTTGTCGAGCTCACTAGCGAAAATATTGAGTAAAACTTCAGAATCAGAATTCGTATTAATATGCCTTCGTGCTAGTTCAAATACTTTATCACGTAACTTCTCTGTGTTTGTTAAATTACCATTATGAGCAAGCGTAATACCATAAGGCGAATTGACATAAAAGGGTTGAGCTTCGGATGGACTAGAGCTACCGGCGGTAGGATAACGAACATGCCCTATGCCCAAATTACCTTGCAATCGCTGCATATGATGTTCTTGAAACACATCTTTAACTAAACCATTCGCTTTGCGTAAACGAAAGCGATTTTGATTATCAATAGTAACAATACCGGCTGCATCTTGCCCTCTATGTTGTAATACTGTCAATGCATCATAAATAGATTGATTAACAGTAGTACACCCTACAATACCAACAACACCACACATACTATGATTACCTCAAATTTATTGCACTAAAAACGAAGATGACTGTTGTATAAAATCAAAAAACCAGCGGATAATAAAATGAAAATGAGGGATGAGTTGTGATTGGGTCCAATACACCGATTGTGATAACGGCGTAAACGTATCAACCAAAAAGAGAACAGCAGCTACAACTAAAATTCCTCGTAGCACACCAAAACAAATACCCAATACACGATCAGTGCCAGATAACCCCGTTTTTTGAACTAATTGACCAATAATATACGACACAATTGAACAGACCAACAATGTAGCGATAAATAAAATAACAATTGCAACTGCAATACGGATAACATCGCTATCAAAATAAGTTAAATAATCGGTAATATAGATATAAAATCGACTAGAAATAAAAAAAGCTAAAACCCAGCTAATAAGTGATAATGCTTCTCGTACAAATCCCCGCACTATGCTAATTAATGCAGAAAAAGCAATCACACCAATAATTGTAAAATCAACCCAATTCATCATCATAATAGCTCACAACTTTATATTATTAATATTTTATTTTAATTATTGTTTACAACACAAAAAAACAAAGCAACGATTAATTAGAAACGATAATACCTTTTAATTTTGTTAGGTTATTTAAGTTAATAATCACCTGCTCTGCTTGTTCTTTTTTAGCATAAGGACCAACCTGTAATTTAATTAACTGATTAGGTTCAGGTTTTTGAGGAACTGTTCTAACGCTATAATTATTTAACCTTAATAATGCAACTAACTCTTCTATTTTTTGCCGATTTTTTAACGCTGTAAGTTGAATCATATAAGGCTTAGACTCTTGCTGTGTCTGTTGAGACATAGAATGATTAGTTTGTATTGTGGAGATATCAGCATCATCAATACTATCTGATGAATTATCTGAACTTGGATTTTGCTCAGAATCAGGTATGTAAGGGATATCTGGAATATTATTGGTAAAACTATCATCAATACTACTAGGTGATGTTGCAGTCTTTTGATGATTAATAACTTCTGATTGCAAAATAGGCATTGCTGATGTTCGTAAGTTGGGCTTATCCGTTATTATCCATGGAGCAAATATTGCGATAATAAGTAATAATGTAGCGAAACCAATAAGCCGATTTCTTACTCTATTTTGATTTTTGGGATTAATTTGCTGATTGTTCATCATGATTAATTTCACTTAATGCTCAATTTCAGCTAAAACATCAGATACTGTATGAAAAGAACCACATACGACAATAATATCGTCTTTTTTTGCATCATATATTGCCTTTTGATAAGCCTTAGAAACTGTATCAAATGTTGATACATTAAGCTCACCTTTATTCAATAAGTGTTGTTTTAATACCTCGGCTTCACAACCTCGTTCACCATAAAGTGAAGCACAATACCATTTATCGCCTTTTAAGATAGATAAAGTACTTTTAATATCTTTATCTTTAAGCATACCAACAACAAATCTAACTTTGCCCACATTCAAATATTCTGCTTTTAGTTTTTCTAATTGTTGTGTTAAATAAACTGCTGCATGTGGGTTATGTGCTACATCAAGGATCACAAGTGGCAATCGTTGAATAATTTGAAAACGCCCTGTCAAATTGGAATTTTCCAATCCTTTAGTTATTTGGTCTTGTGTTACTTCAAGTGATGAAAAACTTAAGGCGGCAATTGCTGTTGCGGCATTAGCTAAAGGAACATTAGCAATAGGTAGATTTTTATACTGTTTTATTGGCGATTCAAACGTCCATAAATTTTTGTTAATTGGTTGATAACACCAATCACAACCCATTACATAGATAGGACAGTTGACCGATTTAGCCACATTTAAAATAGATGTTGGCATTTCCGGTTCACCCACAATAGCGATACTTTTAGGTTTAAAGATGCCTGCTTTTTCACGTCCTATACTTTCACGGGTGTCACCTAAATAATCAACATGATCGATACCAATTGTTGTAACTATTGCCACATCAGCATCAACTATATTCGTTGCATCGAGCCGTCCACCAAGTCCCACTTCTAATATAACAACATCTAATTTTGCTTTTTTAAATTGATAAAGCGCAGCAAGCGTTGCATATTCAAAATAAGTAAGTGATATATCACCTCTAGCTTTTTCTATTTCGACAAAGGCTTTTACGGTTTCTTGCTCACTTGACTCTTGGTTATTAATACGCACACGCTCAGTAAAACGTAATAAATGAGGAGAACTATAAACACCAACCTGCAAAGGTTTCTCAAGCAGTATCATTTCAAGTGTTCGGCAAGTGGTTCCTTTGCCATTGGTACCTGCAACGGTAAAAACATAAGGCGCTGGTTGTAATAAATCAAGACGCTGAGCAACCGTCTTTACTCGTTCTAAACCTAAATCAATAGTAGTAGGATGTAATTGCTCTAAATAACAAAGCCATGTGTTTAAATTCGACATGGCATTTGGTTGTGTTTTTTGCATTCTCAATTAAACTGTCTCGTTAAGGATAACATCGTTAAACGGATCGGTTAGTTTCATTAATTTTGCTATTAAACTGGCAACTTTAGGTCGCATATCTTTGCGATGAATGATCATATCAATTGCGCCTTTTTCAAGTAAAAACTCACTACGCTGAAACCCTTCAGGTAATGTTTCACGCACTGTTTGCTGAATCACTCGAGGGCCTGCAAAACCAATTAATGCTTTAGGTTCAGCAATATTAATATCACCTAGCATTGCCAAACTTGCCGATACGCCCCCCATGGTAGGGTCGGTCATTACTGAAATATAAGGCAAACCTTCATCTTGCATTTTAGCAAGAATAGCGCTGGTTTTTGCCATTTGCATTAACGAAAATAGAGCTTCTTGCATTCGCGCACCGCCACTTGTTGAAAAACAAATTAATGGACACTTATCTGCAATGGCTTGTTCTGCTGCGCGCGTAAATAATGCACCAACAACAGAAGACATTGACCCACCAATGAACGCAAACTCAAAACAAGCAACAACGACAGGGATACCAAACAATGAGCCTTTCATCACAACCATTGCTTCTTTTTCATGTGTCTCTTTTTGTGCAGCTGTTAAACGATCTTTATATTTTTTAGTATCTTTAAATTTTAAGATATCTTTAGGCAGAAGATCTGAGCCAATCTCTACATCTGAACCTTCGTCTAGAAAACGGTACAAACGCACACGGGCAGGAATATGCATGTGATGGTCACATTTTGGACAGACTTGTAAGTTAAGATCAAGTTCAACTTGATAAATGACTTGTTCACAGTTGCTACATTTTGTCCAAACACCACCGGGAATATTCGCCTTTTTGTGATCTGACGATATATTATTTTTACTAAGAATTTTTTCAATCCAGCTCATTATGATTCTCGCACTCTGGCACTCTTTATAAATTTGGGGCTATTGTACAATACTTTATTCTAATTCTTAATAGTTGTTTTTATTTTTATCTTATTTTGTAAATAAATTTTGTGGGAAAACACGGCATAAAAATAAAATAGTTAATACTAAAAATATCATTTACGTTTTAAAATATAATTAATATGACCTTAAAAAATTATTGGTATATAATTGATGAAAGTTTATTTTCCATTTTTTGAAATAAGGGGTTATAGATGGACAAGGAAAAATCAACTACACCATCGTTTCAAGACGTACTAGAATACATTCGTTTATCGCGTCGCTTAAATAAATTAAAACGCGAAATTTCGGATAACGAAAAAAAAATTCGTGACAACCAAAAACGAGTGCTATTACTTGAAAATTTAAGTGAATATATTAAGCCAGATATGACTTACGAAGAGCTTCAAGCGATTATTGCTAATATGAAAAGCGATTATGATGATCGTGTTGATGATTATATTATTAAAAATGCTGAAATTTCTAAAGAGCGTCGCGAAATTAGCAAAAAAATGCGTAGTTATCGCTCTAATTAAAAGGCTATTTTTATAAATAGCGTCTTTTTTATTATGGACGCTATTTTAGTGATAAATCATCCCCCTGCTAATTTAACTTTAAATCCTTTATCTTCCAGCAATGACTTTAATAAATCGCGTTTATCACCTTGAATTTCAATAATGCCATCTTTAATTGAACCACCGCAACCACAACGTTTTTTTAATTCTGCAGCCAACTGTATTAATTGAGCATCATCGATATCAAACCCTGTAATAACACAAACACCTTTCCCTTTACGGCCTGATGTTTGTCGTTGAATTCGAATAATACCATCCCCCTTAGGGCGAGAGATGATAGCTTCAGCAGGTTTAATTCGACCTTTATCAGTTGAATATACAAGTGGATTACTAGACATAATGTGGCTCACTCTTACTTGTATCCAGTGTTGCTAAAATTGTTTGTAGCGCTTTGGCTGGATCTTCTGCTTGAGTAATTGGGCGTCCAATAACTAAATAATCAGAACCAGCCGCTTGAGCTCTCTGAGGTGTCATAATTCGGCGTTGGTCATCCGGATTGGTTCCTGCTGGTCTAATACCTGGTGTCACCAATTTAAAATCTCCCCCCAAGCGTGTTCTGAAACTTTGAACTTCTTTTGCCGAACACACTACACCATCAAGCCCACAGTTTTTAGCTAGCATCGCTAATCTAGTCGCTTGTTCTAAAGGCGATACGTTGATACCGATTTCTTTAAGATCAGGTGATTCCATACTGGTTAATACTGTCACAGCAATCAAAATTGGCGCATCTTTACCATATGAATAAAGCGCATCTTTAGCGGCTGTCATCATACGAGAACCACCGCTAGCATGCACATTGGTCATCCAAACACCAAGATCAGCAGTGGCTACAATTGCTTTTGCAACAGTATTTGGAATATCATGAAATTTAAGATCTAAAAAAACATCAAAACCTTTTTTCATAATCTGCTTGATAAAATCAGGCCCAGCATATGTAAAAAGCTCTTTACCGATTTTAAGACGGCAATCTTTAGGATCTACTTGATCAATAAAATTCCATGCTGATTTAACATCCGCAAAATCAACTGCAACGATAATTGGTGATAACATAACTCATTTATTCCTTTTAATAAAAAATTTAGCTGTTTTTTCTAATAAATTCATTTAAATCGGCATAAAAAATACGAGCGCTTTCTTTATAGCCTTGTAGAGTTTGATGTACGAGATCTGGACGAGCTAGCCCTCGTTGACGCCACTGTTTAATGACAAACTTACCGCCCATCGCCACTTGCCAATCCCAAAATAATGTTTTTTCAGATTTGGCAACTTGTTTCTGAATATTTATTATTTTAGTAAAAGATAGAGGCATATCTGTTTCATTTGCCATTGTGTCTGGTGGTGTCATTATCAAAATTGCCGCATTAGGTAATGTTTTACGAATCAGCCTAATATTATTCACTAAATTATCTCGATATTGATTCACATCTAATGTTTCATCAAAGCTTTCATTCGTCCCGTATTCAAGAATGACTAAATCACTTTTTGATACACCTAGTTCTTTAAGCCAATTTTGTCCCCACTTTTGCCAAATTGCTTGCTTAGC
This sequence comes from Gilliamella sp. X-46, assembly GCF_057063525.1. NCBI lineage: Bacteria > Pseudomonadati > Pseudomonadota > Gammaproteobacteria > Orbales > Orbaceae > Gilliamella > Gilliamella sp. X-46. The sequence goes on from NZ_JBXSQH010000002.1 coordinate 315,285, forward strand.
ACCATTAGTAGCAATCGATGAAACAATAACTCCAGGTTGTTGATAGTGAGTTAACCAAATTCCACCAAGCTCAAGATCTTTTTGACCTTTTATAACTAAAGGTAATTTAGATACAACCGTTGAAGTTTGCCAAATATTTGGTTTGGGCATATAACTTAAATCAAGTTTATTATTATTTACATCATAAAGCGTTAGTGAATTTGAATTGTTTTTAAGCATCTTAAAAGTTAGCTTAACTTGCCAAGTTTGATTATTTAATGCTCGAGGTATAATTTGGATAGTAGATGAATCTTTATTGGGCTTAGCTATAAAACCGCCCATAGGAAAATCTAAATTATTTAACGTTCGGCTACTTAACACCTCCCAATTATTAGATTTCCACGTCACTGCAGTATGGTTTTGCCCTTTTATAGCAACAGGCGTTATCCAACCAATACCTGCGTTACCATACTTTTGTTGCATTAGTGCTCTAAATTCACCAGTAAAAAAGTCGGCTGCTGAATGAGAATCACCAAATTGGGTAATATTAATCACTTGATTAGCTTTTTTGTTATTCGCTAACAATTTTAAACGTTTAGCAAATTGTTTAGCATTAGGATCACCAAAATCAACAACAGCAGATACGCTAGACGTTTTACTTTCAGCAATACTACACCCAACAGTAATGGTTATGGCAATTACAGCTGTAATATATTTTAAAAATTTAATCACTATGGGGATCCTCTAATTCTTTATAGATTATTTTTTCCATAATGGTCTTTGCCAGAATTTTTTGGCCTGTTGGAGTAAAATGAACCCCATCATCAACCCTTACTTTAATTTTTGTTTTACCGGTTTCGATAAAATTACTGAATTTTTCGTACGTACAACCTAATAATTCATTTGTTGTTAAAAAGTGTTGTTGAACTTTTTCTATTTCAGACTTATATAAGTTATTTAAGTAAACCATGCCCTCGTTTAATTTTGCTTTGCGCATACAAGGGGCAGCAAGCCAAAGCACTTGAACATTATGTTCTATAGCGCTATTTAAGATAGATTCAATACGCAAACGATACTGCTCTTCCCACAATTCAGATTTGAATTTAGCATATTTTGTATATCCCTTAACTGGGAAATCCCAAGGATCATTTGCGCCAAGAAAAACAACAAGTAATTTAATAGAAGGGTCGGCAATTAGATTATCATTAATTGTTTTTGACCAATCAAAAGCGCTCGGATAAGCAAGCCCAGTGCTTTGTTTACTCAAATTAAGGCTTTCTATTTTATACTGCTTAAACAACATTTTTTTAACATATGGTGCAACGCCTTGCATTAAAGAATCACCAGCAAAAAACACTTTATCGTTACTCGTTAATACAATAGGTAGTGGTTCATGGGGTAACTCAATATCTACTTGTGTAGTTTTAGGTTTATCTCGCAATACAAGCTCGGGAGCAGGTTTGTTTTGCTCAATAATTTCTAAATGTGTTTTTAAATCGGCGTCTAATTTACCATTTGCAATACTACCTTGTTGCTCACTTTTTACGTTTATTTCTGTTTCTGTATTTACTTTTTGTACCGCTTCAAGCTCATTATGTTGTTGTACATTTTGAAACTGAGGAGAGTTTAATTTTGAGTCTTCATTTTCAATGATAGGCAACATAACATCAACTTGTTGAACATTTGACTCGTCATTTTTGCTTTCTTCAAGCACTTGAGTAGATGTTTCTTGAACGAAAAACGTATCACTATCAAATAAATCGAGATGATATGCTTGCTGGCAATAAATCAATATGGATTTGTAATAAAGTGCCATTAGTGCTATTGCAGTAACAAATAATGTTATCCATATATAACAGACAGATAAATGTTTAATAACAAGAGCAGAATGGGGATTTGTCTTTTTATTTTTTTGAGGATCCTTTTTAAGCGCAATTTTATTCCGCGATTTATGACGTTGTCTTTTCAAATTCGATTTTGTTTTTTTGTTATTTTTTGAAAACGATTTTTTATATATCATCATAATTAGAAATTAGCATAAATAAAGTTTGGCATACCTGATGGTGCAATATAAATAACCATCCATAAAATAAAAATAAAAACAAAAGGCAAAAAAATAAGAGGTATTTGAGTTAGTTGTATAATAAACCATTGAGTGAAATTTTTACACATTGGATAGACAAAATAGATAAAACAAATAACGAGAAAATCCCCTGCATAAAGTGGTTGTATCGAAAAGTTATGCACTAATGCGGTCAAATAATCCAAAGCATCGGGCAAACTTTCACAATAAAAAAAGAGCCATGTAAAACAAACATAATGCCATGTTAGTAATCGTGCCACCGTTGGCGAACGTCGTGTTACCCAATCTTTACCTAAATAACGATCACCAATATGAAGTGCTACGATACCAATACCATGACATGCACCCCAAATAATAAAATTAATCCCTGCACCATGCCATAATCCCGATAATAACATGGCAAGCATGACATTAATTTGCGTTTGCACAAACCCTAGACGATTTCCACCAAGAGGAATATAAATATAGTCACGAATCCAACGTGACAAGCTAATATGCCAGCGCCCCCAAAAGTCTCTTAAATTCAGTGCTAAATATGGTAAATTGAAATTAATTGGCAAACGAAATCCTAGCAATAAAGCAATACCTGTAACTAAATCAGTATAGCCAGAAAAATTCAAATAAATCTGCATTGCGTAACCATAAAGCCCAACAAGCAAATCAATCACACTAAATTCTAATGGATTGGCAAAAATTGGTTTAACCCAATATTCGCTAATTAAACCACCTACACAGTAAACCTTAATAACAGCCAAAATAAGCAATGTAAATGCACGAAACGGTTCCAAAATTTCGCGAGGTTGGGCAACATTGATTTGCGGCATAAAGTCTTTAGCACGGTTAATCGGGCCTGCAATAATACTTGGGAAAAATGACAAAAATAGAGCAAAGTCCCAAAATTTAGCAACCGGTAACTCTTTTTTCTTTACCGAAATTAAATAACTTACCGAATGGAAAGTATAAAATGAGATGCCAATAGGGATTAATAAAGTGATAGCAGGCAATAAAATAGGAAAATTTAATAAATTAAACAAATATTGCAGCTCATAACGGAAAAAATCAAAATATTTAAACAACGCAAGATTAATAATTGATGCACATAACCCTAAAACGAGCCATCGTTTTGCATGATGTTCCGATGCCGCAATCAACAACGAAAACAAATAAATCACACAAGTATAAATAAAAAGGATAAGCGCAAATTGCCAGCTATAACTACCAACAATAAGGTAACTCGATACTAAAAGTAGTCCATTTTGGATTTTAGGCGATAAACGGCATCCCCAATATAGGGCAAAAAAAGCGATAAAAAGTAAACCAAATTCAATAGATAAATAACTCACGGTCATCCTTTTTTACTTAAACGTATGCCTGAAAATAAAAACACACCTTGCCTTATATTACTTCATTTTTACTTAATCAACTAATTCGGATTGAGCAAGAACATTACAAATAATGAGTTCTTTATTCAATCCAGTAATTGTTAACAGCTGGTTTCTTGCTTGTAACCATAAATTATAAAGCTCAGAAAGCCTCTCATTACTATTAGTTGCAAGTAATCGAACTAATGGTACTTGATCACGATTAACGATAAAACGCCCTACTTTTTGCTTCGCTTTAAGTGCATCACTTAATAATGCACAAAACCAAATAATGCGTTCAATAAAATCTTCGTTATCAAAAGTTTTAGCCAACTGCCAATAATTATTTTGCGGTACAACTTCTAATAAATGTTCACAAAACGCTTTTCGTTGTTGCCACTTTTCTGGCATTAATAGTGCAGCTGCTTTTAGTGGTGCATTTTCGCTTAATAATAATGCAGAGGCAAGTTCATTATCGCTGTATTGTTGGCTATATTGTTTTTTTAACCATTCAATAGATTGTTCCAATTTAGGAACAGGCAAACAATAAGAAAAACAACGGCTATGAATTGTTGGCAATAATTGGCTATTATGTTCATCGCTTAAAATAAAATATGTCTTTTGGGGTGGTTCTTCTAACGTTTTAAGCAAGGCGTTAGCAGCAGCTTCTGTCATTAAAGCCGCATGTTTAATCCAAAGAACTTTATTACCACCTTGTTGGGATTTTTCGTAAACTTTGCTGGATATATTACGGATTTGATCAATACCTATTGACTGCTTACCTTGTTCATTAGTTATTACATAATAATCAGGATGATGGTGAGACAAAAACAGTTGGCAGCTATGACATTTTAAGCACGGTTCTAATTGCTGTGAACATTGGCATAATAAACGGCTTGCAAGTTTTGAAACAAATTGGTCTTCACCACTACCTTGAACATAATTAATTAACAAAGCATGATGAGCGCGCTTATGTACAATTCCTGATGCTAATTGCTGATAAGGTAACGAAAGCCAAGGATAGTCATTTAAGATCATTGAATATTAAACCTGTTTTGTTAGCCATTTTGTTAAAATTTGTTCAATTTGCTTAGTCACATCGTCAATTGATTTTTCAGCATCAATAGTTATAACTGTTTTGTCTTGCTTAGCAATTTCTAAATAGCGTTGACGAATTCGTTCAAAAAATGGCAATGATTGTTGCTCAATACGATCGAGTTCACCACGCGTTCTTGCACGCATCAAACCAATTTCAGGATCGATATCCAAATATAAAGTAAGATCAGGTTTAAAGTTACCCAATACTTGTTCTTTTAATGTCGCCATAAAGTTTTTATCTAACTGACGCCCACCACCTTGATAAGCCTGTGTTGATAAATCATGACGATCACCAATAACCCATTTACCAGCCTCAAGTGCTGGTTTTATGACATTATCAATCAGTTGAATACGCGCTGCATATAGCATTAACAATTCGGCTTTATCAGTCAAAGGTTCTTTGTTTAAACCATTTTTAATCATATGACGTAATGCTTCAGCAATCGGTGTTCCACCCGGCTCTCGGGTAAATTGCAAATCGTCAATATTGTGTTGATTCAAAATGCGTGCAACGGTGTTAATAGCTGTTGTTTTACCAGCCCCTTCAAGTCCTTCGATGACAATAAATTTACCTGTCATGCTTAGTTCCTATTATTTATTATGATACTTTTAAATATAACCAACACAGGAGAACTTTTCCCACTAAATTGCATTATTGTACACTAATTTTTATTTTTAGGGATTACTATCCTAAATTTATCAATGTGTTATTCTTTATCTATCGATTCTAAATTACCTGTAACACTCATTTTCGATTGCTCAATAAGTTGTTTTAATGTTTTATTGTCGTTCTCATATTCACTAACAACAATTGGAACAAATTCAACTAATGCTGTAGAGGGATCGATATCAAACATGTCAATATCCGAAGTAAATTGACGCTTAATGAATGAGTAAATAGCTAAAATTGGGCGGTTAATAAAATTAATATCTACATTACGTAATGTTCTCTCAACAATTACATATAAACTATCACCTCGACGATCTTTAACGGAAGAATAACGTGAAGATAAATTAACTAAATTCTGCTGTTCCGTGCGTGTCGCAATGAGTTGGGCATACTGTTCAACATGCATATCTACTTTAAAACCAATATTCAAATCAATACGAAAAACCTTATATGGAACTAACACTTCAATTTCATATTCGAATTGATATGGCTCATCCATGCGGTTGATCGATATAAACCAATAAGTATCTGCACGTTTTGGTTTTCGTTCGAATAGTGAGTAAGTAATTTTACTTTCAACCGCATGAGCACTTTGGGCGCGTGTTAAATAAAACAGATGTGTCGCTATTTTTTCAATACTTTTATCATGACTGACAGCAATAATTTTAGCCAAATATTCATCATCCAGTTTATCAAACGAGTTATGTTCACGCTTTAAATTTCTCCCGGTTATCCACGCATACATAATAATAAAAATAAAACCAGCTATAAGAATCGAGGCGAAACCACCGTGGAAGAATTTTTGAATATTTGCGATAAAAAAGCCACCTTCAATCAACATAAAAAAGAGGGTTAACGGGATACTATACCAAAGTGGTTTATTATTCTTCATAAAATAGAAAAACAATAAGACTGTCGTCATCAACATACTCAAAGTAATCGCTAGGCCATAAGCTGCCTCTAAATTAGTTGATGAACGAAAACCAAGTACCATCGTAATACAAAGTGCACACAAAATATAATTAATTGAACGAATATAAACTTGTCCTTTAATTAAGGTAGGATACTGAACGTGAACATATGGCCACAGATCTAATGACATCGCTTCGCTAATGATAGTAAATGATCCACTAATTAACGCCTGACATGCAATAAAGGCTGCACAAGTTGACATAATAATACCAATTAATCTAAACCATTCAGGCATTATCATAAAAAATGGATTGATATCAGCATTAATTAAGTGAGGATTATAAATAACCCAGGCCGCTTGGCCTAGATAATTAATAATTAAACAAAATTTTACATAGCCCCATGAAATACGAATATTTTTGAGCCCACAATGTCCTAAATCAGAATAGAGCGCCTCAGCACCTGTAGTACACATAAAAATAGCACCTAAAATAACTAATGCATCTGGTGCTTCAATAATAAATTTAATTGCATAAATAGGATTAAAAGCAGCTAAAACATCACAATGCGGTAATAATCGATATAGCCCTAATAAGCAAAGAATGGTAAACCAAATTGCCATACTAACACCAAAGTATCTTCCCAATGCGCCAGTCCCTAAAGGCTGAATAACAAACAAGGTAAGAATCAAAAACAGCGTGATCGGGATAATAGGTATATGAGGGTAAATAACATTTAACCCTTCAATCGCCGTAATAATAGTAATTGCTGGAGTAATGGCGCTATCTGCAAGTAACGCCGCAGCGCCAATAATAGCAATAACAAATGTCCATTTATAACGCCGACGAATTAAAGCATATAAAGATAAAATGCCACCTTCACCTTTATTATCTGCACGTAATGTAATAATGACATATTTCAAAGTGGTTTGAATAGTCAATGTCCAAATCACACACGATACTGCCCCCAAAATATAAAATGGATTAGCCCACTGATTATCAGGTAATCCGTGAATAATAGACTTTAAAACGTAAAGAGGAGAAGTACCAATATCACCATATACAATGCCAATAGCACTGATAATACCAACAATTCCAACTGGGATTTTATGATTTGAGTTGTTCATTTTAGTATGACTTAAAATTATTCTCAATAAAGCTCAGAATGATACTGCTAATCAAAATAATATACATAAAGTTTTTTGATAATTTACATTTAATTATCAATTACAGTGAAATTAGCAAAATTGCTCAAAACTTTTCTTTTTCATTCTATTTAACAACAATTGTTCATGAATAAATTAAAATCGTCAAAATATATTTATATAATATAAATCTTATAAAATTCTATAAGATACCTTACTCAATATTAAGCGTCCTTTTTATTTGATTATCTATTTAATTACTTATTGCCTAAATATAGCTTCATTAAAATATGACGCATTTTTTGCATAGCATTACGGTATTAAAGGCTATATTATAACTTACTTTAAACTAACGACATAAAATAGATTAACGCTTATAATAACCAAATGAACAATAACCCCACCAAACAATAACTAGCATAAAATGTAATACAACCTAGAGAAATTTATGAATCAACAAAATAACAATCATCGCCTTGATGCTGTTCAAACCGATGTAAAACGTCCCTTTATAATTACTATTATGCACAAATTAGTTCCTTTTTCCATGATTTGGCTAAGTTTAATTTTAATGTATGGTGTAGTGTGTATGCACACAAATACCGTTGGGCAAGATGAGTTTTACCGTTTTATTTTCTTTTTGCATAGTCCTTTTGTTGTCGTGCTTAATTGTATTGTGTTATTGGTTAGTGTTTTCCATACGATAACTTGGTTTAATTTAGTCTCTAAAACGATTCCTAGTGCAATGTTCAATAAAAAATCTAACAGATTATTACTGACTGTAGGGCTATGGACAGTTATGCTAACTGTATCGATTTTTTTATTTTTACTTGTATTGAAATAAGTGGTATTGCATCAATGAAAAATGAACAAATTCAAACAAAAAACACAGATGGAAAAGTAATAAAAAGTTTGTTTACACTTGGCGGAACATGGGCTGCTATGTTTTCACCTATTGTGCTAATCATTATGACATTTATGATTTCTTTTGGTGATGTAGCAACACGTTCTCATATTCTAAAAATAGCCAATACTGAAATGGGGAAATTGTTTTTATTTTCGATGATTTCATTACCTATCTGGTGTGGATTACAACAAATTTTAACGCTTTTGCACGAGCGTAAAATCTATCCAAAACGCGAAAAGTTACTGACTTTTGGCTTAGCATTAGCATGGACAATACATGCTATTTATATATTGTTTATTCGGGTATAGCTGGCATTTTTAGTTATAGGAATATAAAAAGCGTCATAAACAAAATAACGCTTTTTATATTTTCAAAAACTAATAATATGTGAGTTCGCGGGTAATATTAGTTTGTTTATTCTCTTGATTATTTTTAACTTTACTTGCCATAAGCCAATCATTTTTTTCATTAAAAGTTAAAAATTTAGTTAAATAATGTGAAACTTCTTTTCCTGATGATAAGTAAGAAGATTCAATGGTAGTTAATCGATGACGATCGTTATCATATTGATACGAAAAATCACTTTCGTTTGTCATATTGTTACTAAATTGGTACGACACTTTAGCAAGCTGTTGCTCTCGATATCCAAAGGTATAACTTGAAGACCCTTTTTGATCTGTACCTGTGTATTTACCGTTCTCATCAATCTCTTTTAGTTGCCATTGTACATTTTTATTAATGAGGCAATGATTATTGTCATACACATAATTATCCATTTCAATAAAAACAAAATCGACAGCTTTTTTGGTTTGTAGTGAAAAGACAATTTTGCCTTGTTCATCGGTATTAAATTGGATAATGCTATTGGTTTTGTCTTCTATATCTTCAATGATATTTTCCCAGCCCGATTTATTTTTTTGTAGATGTTCAGAATAAACTCGGATATTTTTATCGGAATAAAGATCATAATTGCTTTGCGTAATAAGACCATTGGGATCATATTCTAATGAGTGCTTAGCGGTCGTACCATTGGCATCACTACCCAATTGAGTCGTTGAAGTTCTAATCTCTTGTTTAATGCCTTTTACTGGCGAATCAATATAATCCAAAATTTGAAAAATATAGTTATTTGCTTCAACTATATTTTGAGCTGGGTTTTCGCTACAAGTTAACGCTAGCGCATTTATCGACATCAGTGATAAACAAGGTGTTAATAAAAAAGGTAGTATTCGTTTTTGCATAATCGACCTGCTAAATAGATTAATATATTGATTTATTGGCAATGATTTGTCATATAAATCATTGCTAAAATACGGATTTAGATATTTATTTTTTACGCATTAACAGCGCATCGCCCCAATTGACCTTTTTATCTGGCTCCTTATTTTTCTGTTGATGTTGTTGAGTATCATCGCTATGAGCAAATTTTGCTGTAGTTTCTACTTTTTCAGCTTCAATCTTTTCCTGATGTATCAAGATTTTACTTTGTTTACGAGGTCGTTTGTCTAAAAATGAAAGTAACGCCTTGGTGTATTCTTCTTCTGGAGAGTAGAAAACCTTTTCACGCGTACCTTGCTCAACAATTCGGCCTTCTTTCATTACAACTACTTGATGACACATTGCATAAACCAACGCTAAATCATGACTAATAAACAAATAACTAAGCTGATACTTTTCTTGCAATGACTTTAACAAATGAATAATCTGTTTTTGAATGGTATGATCTAACGATGAAGTTGGCTCATCTAAAATCAATAATTCTGGTTGTAAAATTAAAGCTCGGGCAATGGCTATACGCTGACGCTGACCACCCGAAAATTCAGTAGGATTGCGATAACGCATTTCAGGATCAAGACCAACTTCTTGCATAATATCAATTAAGGCCTTTTCACGCTCAGTTTTGCTTAGTTTTTTGTGTGTCATTAACCCTTCACAAATAATCTGCTCGACATTAAAGCGTGGGTTAAGTGATGAGAACGGATCTTGGAACACAACTTGAATACGGCTTCGAAATGGTAATAGTTTTTTGCCAGTTAGGTTTTGTATAGAATGGCTATCAAATACAATGTTACCTTGTGATTTAATCAAGCGTAAAATGGCTAGTGCAGCGGTCGTTTTTCCCGATCCTGATTCACCAACAATCCCAACAGTTTCACCTTGGTGCACAGTAAAACCAATATTATTAACTATTTGTTTTTTTTGACTACTAAATAAACGTTTTTTGGCAATAACCTCAACGCTCAGGTGATTTACATTAAGCAGTATTCCAGGAGTATCAGGCAAAGGTACCGGATCACCATTTGGCTGTGAATTTAATAGTGTTTGCGTATATTTATGTTCTGGACGTAAAAAGATACGCTGCTTATTATTATATTCAACAATTTCGCCTTTTTGCATAACAGCTACTTTATCGGCCAATTTTTTAACAATGGTAAGATTATGCGAAATAAATAGCATGCTCATATTCAGTTCGTTTTTTAACTCTTTTAATAACTGAATAATTTGAGCTTGAACTGACACATCTAAAGCGGTGGTTGGTTCATCTGCTATTAATAACTTTGGGTGGGTTAAAATTGCCATAGCAATCATAACTCGCTGCCTTTCGCCACCTGATAACTGGTGGGGATAAGCCGATAATTTACTTTTTGGCTCTTTAATTCCCACACGATCAAGATATTGCAAAATCTCACAACGCGCATCGTTGTGGCGCATACCACGATGTAACGCCAGAACCTCATAAAGTTGTTTTTCAACCGTATGTAGAGGGTTTAATGACACCATCGGCTCTTGGAATATCATGCTAATTTGATTACCGCGTACTTTACGAAGAGCTTTGTCTGGCGCATGCAACAAAGAGATTTCTTCAAACAAAATATCGCCAGTAGGATAAACCACTTGCTCTTGACCTAACAAACGTAAGATAGACAGCGCGGTAACACTTTTTCCAGAACCTGATTCACCAACAAGAGCCAATGTTTCTTGCCCATGAATATCAAAACTAACATGATTCACGACTTGTGATATAGTTTGCGCACCACATTTAAAAGCGATACTTAAATCCTGAACGGATAATAAAGGAGAACTCATCGATACGCTCCTTTGCTTGGATCGAATGCATCCCTTACTGCCTCACCAATAAAAATAAGTAAAGAAAGTAACGTAGCTATAATTAAAAATGAACTAATACCAAGCCAAGGAGCTTGTAAATTATTTTTACCTTGCAGCAATAATCGACCAAGAGATGGTGAATCAATCGGCAAGCCAAAACCTAAAAAATCCAACGAAGTTATCGTCGTAATAGCGCCACAAAGGATAAACGGTAAAAAGGTTAATGTTGCCACTATCGCATTAGGTAAGATGTGTCTAAACATAATGCTACTATCACTAATCCCCATTGCTTTAGCTGCTCGGATATAATCAAAATTGCGAGTCCGTAAAAACTCGGTACGCACAACATTGGCTAGCCCCATCCAACCAAATAAAACAGTAATACCCAACAACCACCAAAAATTAAGTGGCAAAATGCTGGCTAATAAAATAATCACAAATAAACCCGGTAAACCAGACCAGATTTCAATAAATCGCTGCCCTATCAGGTCTACTGCTCCACCATAATAACCTTGGATTGCACCGATGCTGACACCAATAAATGAAGTAAACAACGTCAAAAAAATAGCAAAAAACATCGAAATACGAAAACCATATAAGATATTAGCCAGTACATCGAAACCCGCATCAGTTGTACCTAACCAATGCGATGTTGAAGGCGGAGTAGGGAAAGTATTTTGCGTATCATAGATTAGCGTACTATAACTGTAGCGAAACGGCGGCCATAAAATCCAGCCATTCGCTTCTATTTTATTTTGCACGGCAGGATCAAGATAATTGGTTTGCGTTTCTAATTTCCCTCCAAACTCCATTTCTGGATAAAAATGAAAAATTGGTGAATAGTAATTATCCTGATATTTAATAAAAATGGGCCTATCGTTAACAATAAAATCAGCAAATAAGCTAATCACAAAAAAGATCGAAAATAACCAAAGTGAATAATAACCACGACGATTATGTTTAAATCGTTGCCAGCGTTGTTGATTAAAAGAATAATGAGTGGTCATCAGTTTCTAGCCTCAAAGTCAATGCGTGGGTCTATCATCATGTAAGATAAATCAGACAGCAGTTTTGTGATGAGTCCAACTAATGTAAAAATATAAAGCGTCCCAAAAATCACAGGGTAATCACGTTGAATAATTGCCTCATAGCCCAATAAGCCAAGCCCATTAAGAGAAAATATGATCTCAATTAGTAACGAACCGGTAAATAAAATACCCACAAAAGCAGCAGGAAATCCCGATACAATCAGTAACGTTGCATTGCGAAAAACATGCTTATACATAATTTGCCTTTCGCTCAACCCTTTCGCTCGTGCAGTGATTACATACTGCTTGCGGATTTCATCTAAAAACGAGTTCTTTGTCAACATTGTCAAGGAAGCAAAACCACTAATTGACATAGTAATAGTCGGTAAGCACATGTGCCATGCGTAGTCTTTTACCTTGCCCCAAAAGTCAAGTTGATCAAAATTATTCGAAATAAGCCCGCGAAGTGGAAAAACATCCCAATAACTACCACCGGCAAACAATACAATTAACAACACTGCTAATAAAAAAGGTGGTATGGCATAACCAATAATAATTAAGGTACTTGACCAAAAATCAAATGCTGAACCATCTTTCACCGCTTTGCGAATACCTAAAGGAATTGAGATTAGATAGACAATTAACGTACTCCATAATCCCAATGAAATTGAAACAGGTAAACTTTTGACTATCAATCCTAATACCGATTCACTTTTAAAAAAACTGTTACCAAAATCAAATAATATGTATTTCTTTAGCGTTTCGATATAACGTTCAAATATTGGTTTATCAAAGCCGTATTGTTTTTCGATCATCGAGATAACCTGTGGATCAAGCCCACGTGATCCACGATAGTTTGACTCATTTTTATATTGATGTACTGATGTAGACGTACCATCATTCCCCGGCAATAGCCCTTGCCCTGCTTGCGGTCCATTTTCAATCATAGCAAGCGCCTGATCGACCGGTCCACCTGGCGCCACTTGCACAATAAAAAAGTTGATTGTTAAAATCACAAATAATGTTGGAATAATCAGTAACAATCGACGAATAAAGTAATTTAGCATATTAATGTTCCCGATTTTTAGGCAGGTTAGCTGCTTTTTCTGCGTCATACCACCAACTATCAACCCCTATCGCATAAGTTGGCTGTATAGTTGGTTGCCCAAATTTGTTCCAGTATGCATAGTACGATTTGCTATTATACCACATAGGAATCATTGGATATTCTTGCGTTAAAATACGATCAAGCGCACGCCCTAATGGGACAAGTGCTTCTTGATTATCCACATTTTTAATAATTTCAGCGATAATGCTATCGATAGCCTTATTATGTAAACCAGAAGCGTTCCATGACGAGTTAAGATACTCACTACCCCAAAACATCAACAAATTAGAATTTGGATAATTTACAGCATAATAATCACGTGCAACCATATCATAATCACGCTCACGAACACGACGTAAGTGTTGTGCTGAATCTAATAAGCTGATTTTCATGGTGATCCCTAAACGGGCTAAATTCTGTTGAAATGGAACCGCATATTTAATATCGTTACCAAGATAACTGATCAACTCAAATTCAAACGGTTGCTGCGTTTTATCGTTAATCAACTTACCGTCTTTAATCACCCATCCGGCTTGTTTTAATAATTCAGCAGCTTTTAATAAATTATCACGATTAAAGCCGTTACCATCACTTTTTGGAATAGAATAAGCATTCTTAAAAACGGCTTCTGGAATAATATGTTTATAAGGATTTAACCACTTTAATTCTTGCTCTGTTGGTTTACCCTTTGCCGCATAAATAGTGTTTTCAAAAAAACTATAAGGTCTTTTGTAACTGTCATAATAAAAGGCATGATTTAACCATTCAAAATCAAACGCCAGTGTGATAGCTTTTCGCACTTTAATATCTTTAAATAGCTCTTTTTGTAAATTAAATGCAAGCCACTTAGTGTCGGTTGCTGTTTTAACCGGTTTTTCTTGTTTAATAATATGGTTAGCATCAAAATATTTACCTTGATATTGAGTAAACCAATTTTTAGGTTGATCTTCATCGCGTAAATCATATTCGCCCGCTTTAAAGGCTTCTAACGAAACGCTATTATCCATATAGTAATCAATACGCTTTTCATCAAAATTATCTAAGCCCTTATTAATTGGCAAATCGCGCGCCCAATAATTGGGATTACGTCGATAAACAACATATTGCCCCATTTTATAATCACTAATATAGTAAGGACCACTACCAACTGGCGGCGTACTTAATGGCTCTGAAAAATCATGATGTTGCCAAAAATGTTTAGGGATAACTCGCATACTACCAACAAATGAAAGAAGCTTCTCACGATCTGACTCTGGAATATCAATCCTAACATGGTAATCATCTATCGCTTTAACCGTAACACCTTTATTATAAACACGATATAGAGGCACCCCTTCAGTCATAAATTTATCAAAAGTAAACACAACATCGTGTGCCGTAATGGGTTTGTCATCTTGAAAACGGGCATTAGGATTAATCGCCACTTCTGCCCAGCGATATTGGTTAGAATAGGTAATTGACGTCGCAATAAGTGGATAAAAACTGGTAATATCATCCTCAGTATTAGTAAAAAGACTATCATATAGCGCCCCAGAATTACGTTCAGGTGCACCACGGCTAGCAAAGCGGTTCAAATTATCAAAAGAGCCAATTTCGGCCAGTTTAATCACACCACCTTTTGGTGCATTAGGATTGACATAATCAAGATGTTGAAAATCATCTGGATACTTAGGGTGACCTGAAAGTGAATAGATAGTCTTATGATAAATTTCCTCATGTATTTGGTGTGGACCAACAATATCAATTTGCTTCGTTTCAGGTAATTGAGTTAGGGGATTAACACCCACTTCGACCTCGGTTTGAGACTCTGCTTGAAGAAGCACTGGCTGTTCTTCATCAGCAGAAACCGGTGCAGAACAAATGACTATACCACTTAGGCAGCTCAAGACGAATAATGTTTTTATTAATTGTTTAATTCGACTCATCATCCCAATTCCGTTCCTACTTTATTTAATAATAGCATATTTATGTAACTTCTTATTGATTATTAACAAATCAGTCATTTAAGGCAGTCACAATCCTTAATTAAGTTGCCTATTTTGCCAAACTTCAACTAAATGAGCAAAACCTAATTAATAAAGTGAATTTAAAATAATAATGCAGCCTAAATATACCTTTATTTTGATATTAAAAAAGCTGCATTAAATTAATTATAAATAATGAGTATCGTTATATAATTAAAAACATACGTTGTACAACATCTATTTCTAAATAGTAATAAAGGAATAAAACTCAATGTCCGAATCGTTTTATCAATATTGGGGAAAATGTCGTCAAGGCTCTGATAATAATAACTACCATTTACTCCCATATCATAATTTAGACGTAGCCGCTTGTGGATACCAAATAGTTAAACACAACTATTTCAATTCAGCTGAACTATTTATGCAAATCGGCTTTACTCCACAAGACAATGAAAAGGCAGCCCTCTGGTTTGCCTATTTTTTGACTTGGCATGATATAGGAAAATTCGCCAATGGGTTCCAACAGTTGTTTAAGCACAACAATCCTCAACTCGTTGCTGCTGATCCCGCAAAAAGATATATGTCCAGACATGATTCTCTTGGATTTTGGTTATGGGATACTTTTCTTATGGATAAAACCGAAATTCAGTTATCTAACTATAATAGGAAGATAAACCGTTTTTTGGATATATGGTTACTCATCATGACAGGGCATCATGGCAAGCCACCAGAATTGGGAGTAAATGGAAATTTGTCATTTAATCAACAAGATAAACAAGCAGCATTAGATTATATAAAAGCAATTAATGAGTTTTTTATTAGCGAACATAAATTAGCAGACTATTGCTCTTTCTTTTTTGATAAAGAATTGCAAAAAAAACTTAATCAAATAAGTTGGTTAATTGCTGGTTTAACCGTTATTAGTGATTGGTTAGGATCTAACGAATCATTTTTTCCCTTTTGTTCCCAAGTAATACCGCTTGCTGAATATTGGCATAAGCATGCTATTATTCAAGCAGAAAAAGCGATATCCACTTTACCCAAAATATCGCCCATCGCCCCTTTTATTGATATCAAAAATCTATTTCCATTTATTGAAAAGCCCACACCACTGCAACAGCAAGCATTATCATGCCAATTGTCTGATTCTGGTCCGGAATTATTTATTATGGAAGATGTTACAGGAGCAGGGAAAACCGAAGCATCAATGGTTTTAGCACATAGACTAATGACAGCTAAAAAAGCTCAAGGTATTTATATTGGCTTACCAACCCAAGCAACCGCAAATGCCATTTATCAGCGTACAACGGGAATTTATGGTCAGTTATATCAAGACGATAGTCGCCCTTCGCTAGTATTAGCGCATGGTACTAGCTATATGAACCCTCATTTTAATCAATCAATTATCAGCAGCGAGGATAACAGCGAACAACTATATCCTAAAGGTGAACAGACCATTAGCGCAGAGTGTCAGGAATGGTTTGTTGATACTCGAAAAAAAGCATTATTAGCTGAAGTTGGTGTCGGGACCTTGGATCAAGCATTAATGGCGGTTATGCCATTTAAACATCAATCATTACGATTATTAGGTCTAAGGCATAAGTTACTCATATTAGATGAAGTTCATGCTTATGATAGTTACATGGTTAAATTATTAGAATCGTTATTGCATTATCACGCCTTACAAGGTGGTAGTGCCATTATTCTTACCGCTACCTTACCCTATTTTTTACGTGAAAAGTTACTCAATGCATTTTATACAGGCTTAACAAATCACCCTCGAAATCTACTTTTAAACCATAACTTACCTTTCCCTCTCATAACACAACTAAATCATAATGGTTTAATAGAACAAGCAATAGATACTCGAGATGAAGTCAAACGTCAAGTAAACATTGAATGGATAGATGATATTGATGCAGGTATAAACAAAATCCGCCACACGATAGCACAAGGTAAAATTATCTGCTGGATCAAAAACAGTATTGACGATGCAATTAGTTTGTATCAACAATTGCAATTAAAGTTAGAGATAGATAGCAATAATATATTACTTTTTCATAGTCGTTTTGCTTTTTGTGATCGCCTTGAAATTGAACAAAAAACACTAAAATGGGCAGGTAAAACATCTAACCGTAATACTCGCCACGCAAAGGTGATTATTGCAACTCAAGTTATTGAACAATCGTTAGATCTTGATTTTGACGAGATGATTAGTGATATTGCCCCAATTGATTTATTGATACAACGTGCCGGCCGTTTAAGACGCCATGTACGAGATCAACAAGGTAATGTTAAACCTTTTGATGAAAAAACTCAGCCTTATGATGATCGTGGACAACCCATTTTAACTGTACTTGCGCCACATTGGCAGGACGATCCCCAAAAAGATTGGCTTGATAATCCAACCTTTCGCAATACCAGTTATGTCTACCCTAACCATGCTTATTTATGGTTTACCCAAAAAATATTACTGACTCAACGCGTTATCAAAATGCCTGAAGATGCCCGATTGTTAATTGAGTCAGTTTATGCACAAGACATTGAACCACCAACAGGATTACAAGAAGCCTTTTATTCTGCACAAGGAAAATCACTTGGCCAAGCTTCGATCGCAAATCAAAGTTTATTAAAGCTTAATGATGGATATAATCAAATCTCTTGCAACGGATGGGAAAAGAGTATTGAACTATCTACCCGACTATCAGAAGATAACGTCGATCTGTATTTAGCTTATAAGCTAGAAGATAAAATAATACCTTATTGCACCAATAGTGAATATGCGTGGGAACAAAGTCGTGTTCCGCTAAGCATTTCAAAATGGGAAAAAATAAAAAAGGCTATCCCACAACTTGATCAACAAAGCTTAGAAAAGATTAGACTGCAAATACATAGACCTCAAGCCATTATTATCTTAATTGAACAAGGTAAAGACTCAACTTTTTACTCAAAAGAGATAGGATTTTATGCAAGTTAATTACGTATATATTTACTAATAATATGATTAAAAATCAAATTAAAAATTTGGTGGAGTTTTACTTTTTTATTTTAATTATATAACCATTAGCGATAATTAGTCTGCTCCCTATATGTGTGGGAATAAACTGAGTTAGAAAACAGTATTTCCGTCGAAATGCCGCTGTTCCTTGAACACTAGAGATAATTAATTTTTGTAAAAAAGTTTCAGATAACTATACGTTTCAGTATAAATATCTTAAACCCAAAAATTGATTATCATTGTTCAATTGAACGGTTGGATGCACTTACCGCCTATACAAGGAATATTAAGTATTGTTAACCAAACTCAAAATATTACTTATTGCCGTTTTTGCTTGATGACTGTTTTTCCAACAAGTTGAACCTGTTAATAACGCACCTTTATTAAGGATTTCATCTAAACTAGCATTACGCAATTTATCGAAAGAATCGAAGCTCATCTCTTCAAGTCTTTCAATAATTTTGGCACCCACGAATTTAAGTTCCATCAATTGCTGTCGTTCTGTTTCTGTAAATGACATATTATTTTCCTTACATTATATTGAATATAATTTTAAACTGATGCATTTAGCTTTTTCCACTTTCTGATTTTTGCTCTAAACGATTTAACCGGCGCCACAGAATTGAGATTGAATCCAATCATTCCAAATGGTAATTTGCTGATTAAATGCTTGAATTAATGCCTGTAATGATAGGTATTGATATGTTTTATAAAATTGCTGATACAAATTACCCAATTGATTCCATTTGTATCCAGAAGCCGGTAATTCAGGTGTTTGACCAGCAAGTTCATCATCATCCCAAGATTTCACCAAATTAAGCCAACCGAGTTGATAAGCAATCATTTGTGCAGGAGTACGATCAACCCCCTCCACTAAGATGTCTTTTTGTGATTCAGATAAAACTATAAACTCATCAATAAATAACTTGGCTGTTTTGTTTATTTCATTTAATAACTGCTGTTTATTTGTATAAGCCATGTTACCTCTTCCTTATGAGATCATTAATATTGTTAAAATATCATATAAAATAAATATTTTTTATAACTATTTTTAATGAAATTTCTGTTTTTATTTTTCTTTGTTTTTGAAATATTTCAATTCTTCATCGATAAAATATCGTACTAAATTTGCATATAGATCTTTGATGATTTCTCCATTGAGCCCTAATTCATTCGACCATTGTTTTCGTTGTTCTAGCATACTGTCAAAACGTTCTTTGGCTTGTACGTCAGTGGTATTTTTTTTGAACTTACTGGCAGCTTTGACGTATTCAAAACGTGTAGCAAGCAATTTAATTATGGAATGGTCAATCCGATCTATTTCGGCACGAATGTGGTTCATATTCTCACATTTGTTTGGCGCTTGGGTAGGCTTATAATTCACGATTTTATACCTTTTGTTTATTTAACTTTTTATATCCTATCACTATTAGATTATGTACAAAAGTATCACTTAGTGGGTTTCATCGTTGCACTATATTTATATATACAAAATTGATCATTCACTTTTAATAGAATTGAGTTTCATATTTGGAGATATTCAACAATTAATTGATTTTTTTATTTATTAAATCAATTTTGTTCTATATTGATACCCCCCAATAACACAATAATATAACTAAAAATTTTGTTTATATACCTTCTAGTCAAGGAGGCGCAGATTTTGTGTTTTTTAATGGGTTTTAAAGAATCTTACAGAATATTGATTTGGTGGAGCCAAGGGGGATCGAACCCCTGACCTCAACGCTGCCAGCGTTGCGCTCTCCCAGCTGAGCTATGGCCCCCAAATAGTAAGGGATAAAACTGTGGCTAATAATATGCAACTAAATAATAAGTGTCAATCGATTTGATATTATTTGTTTGAAAAACAGCCTGATAAAACTCTGCCTATTGATGGCAGAGTTTATATAATTAACGTAATATTGAAGGTTGATCTGCACCTTCGGCTTCAATTTTAGGTGGCATAAAGTGTTCACGTTTTACGCCCAATTTAAGTGACATATAAGCCGCTACATAAATTGATGAGATTGTACCAAGCACAATACCAACGCCTAATGTTTCAGAGAAGCCTTTTAACATTGAACCGCCAAAGATATACAGAATAACGACCACTGCAAGAGTTGTACCTGATGTCATTAAAGTACGATGCAATGTCTGTGTTAATGAAATATTAATAACATCGTAAGGTTCTGCTCGGCGAATCTTTCTAAAATTCTCGCGAATTCGGTCGAAAACAACAATGGTATCGTTAAGAGAATAACCAATAATCGATAACATCGCAGCAATGATTGTTAAATCAAGTTCTCGTTCAAATAGCGATAAATAACCTGCGGTGATGATAACATCATGCGCTAAGGCCACAACTGCACCTGTACCAAATCGCCACTCAAAACGAAAGGCAATATAGATTAAAATACACACTAATGCGGCACAGATTGCCAAAACACCATCTTGCGCAAGTTCAGAACCAACAGTTGGACCAACAAATTCAATCCGTTTAATTTGAGCATCTGCATCAATATCTTTATGAATTAAATTGGAAATTTTGGTGCCTAGTGCATTATCAATAGCGGATGAGGCACTACCATCTTCTTGCTTGGCCGAAGGTAATCTAATGATGATATCTTTACTACTACCGTAATATTGTACTATCGGTTCGTGGTAGCCAGCATTGCGTAAGCTGTTACGAAGGTCATCAAGGTTAACGGCTTTTGTTACGGTGAGCTCGACAGTTGTACCGCCAGTGAAATCTTGTCCTAGATTAAATCCTTTAACAAAAATAACCACAAACGATGCGACAACTAATAACATTGAAATAACAAAAGCAATAAAGCCAAATTTTAAAAAGTCGAGGACTCTGCGGCCATGATTTAACTCTCTAACATCATGATTTTGTTTTTTAGTAATACTCACAATAAACCTCTAAATTGATAACTTATTAACGCGACGACCGCCATAAATAAGATTGGCTAATGCACGAGTACCGACAATCGATGTAAACATTGATGTTACAATACCGATGCCTAGTGTAATGGCAAAACCTTTAATTGATCCTGTACCAACTGCATAAAGAATAACAGCAGTAATTAAAGTGGTCAGGTTGGCATCAAAAATACTGCTCCAAGCGCCCGCGTACCCTTCATTAATTGCATGCTGAACACCACGTCCATTACTAAGTTCTTCTTTTATTCTTTCATTAATCAGTACATTAGCATCAACTGCCATCCCCACAGTTAACACAATACCTGCGATACCAGGCATACTTAGCGTTGCCCCAGGAAGTAAAGACATTGCACCAACAATTAAAATTAAGTTTGCAACTAATGCAAGGCTAGCAAACACGCCAAACAAACGATACATAACTAGCATAAAGATGACAGAAATTGCTAAACCCCATGCGCAAGATTCTAGACCTTGGGTAATATTTTCTTGACCCATTGATGGCCCTACTGTTCGTTCTTCAATAATTTGAATTGGTGCAATTAATGCCCCAGCACGTAATAATAGTGATAAATTTTTAGCTTCATCAATATTACCAATACCGGTTACTTGGAAGCGATCACTAAAAATACCTTGAATAGTCGCAACGTTGATAACTCGTTCTTGTTTTTCAAAGATCGGTTTATCGTTTTCATCACGTTTACCGGTATCTTTGTATTCAACAAATAGGGTTGCCATCGCTTTATGAAGATTTTTTTGGGTAAAATCAAGCATTCTTTTACCCCCTGAACCATCAAGTGTAATAGCTACTTCGGGTTGGCCATATTGATTAACACGATATGAAGAATCGGTAATATGATCCCCTGTTAATACAATACGTTTATACAGTAGTACAGGACGACCGTTTTCCATATACTGAATTTCTGAACCATAAGGAATACGCATCTCACCATTTAGAATAGCTGGCAAATTAGACGTACTCTCTTCGTTAACTTGTCTAAATTCTAATGTTGCTGTTGCTCCCAAAATACGCTTGGCTAATGCAGTATCTTGTATGCCGGGTAATTCAACGACAATGCGATCTGCCCCTTGACGTTGAACGATTGGTTCAGCAACACCGAGTTGGTTAACACGATTACGTAGAATGGTAGTGTTTTGTTGGACAGCATCATTTTTCGCTTGCTGTAAACGTTGTTCACTGACATTGATGACGATACTGTTGTCGCGTTGGGATATCACTTTATAATCTTGTATCCCATTGATCTTGGTAATGGCTTTATTACGATCTTCAGTATTATCAAATTGCATTACAATTTGCTGATCACTATCTTTGCTGATCGTTTTATAATTTAACTTGCTATTAGTAAATTCAGCTTTGATGTTTTCGATAGATTGTTCAGTGAGTTTACTTAATGCGGTGGCCATATCGACTTCCATTAAGAAGTGAACACCACCACGCAAATCAAGACCCAATTTCATAGGTTCTGCACCTAACACAGTAAGCCATGTAGGCGTTGCTGGTGCTAAATTTAATGCAACAATATACTTTTCACCCAATGCTTCAGATATAAGTTCTTTTGCTTTAAGCTGGGTATCGTTATCACCAACACGAATCAATATCGATTTATTATCGTAAACTAATGATTTCGGTTGGATATGATTATCAGACAAAAGTTTTTTAACTTGATCTCGTGTAGCAACATCGATTTCAGTAGTATTTGAACCTGAAATTTGTATAGCGGGATCTTCACCATAAATATTTGGAAGTGCATAAAGAAGGCCGAAGCAAATGACAACGACCAACATAATGTACTTCCACAAAGGATAGCGGTTTAACACGACATATTCTCTTGTAGGATTAGGTAATTAATACAATGAAAGATAATAGATAACAGCCTATTATAGTGATTTCATTGTTCCTTTTGGTAAAACTGATGTAATAAAGTCACGCTTGATCACAACTTCAGTCGTATCATTTAATTCTAACGCGATGTAACCATTTTCGTTAACTTTTGATACACGACCGATAAGCCCGCCATTGGTTAAAACTTCATCACCTTTTGAAATTGATGCCATTAACTCACGATGTGCTTTAGCGCGTTTTTGCTGTGGGCGCATAATCATAAAATAGAAAAATAAACCAAACACAACTAACATAATTGGCATCAAATAATCGCCACCTGGTTGGCTACCATCGGCTGCATAGGCATTAGAGATTAAAAAATCCATACTGGTCCTCTTGTTTCAAACTAAATTTTCAAAGGTCGGAATTATAACACAATAAATAAATCTGTTATTAACTATTTCTTGTCAAAAAATTTCAGGAAAGCATGCGTTTTAGTATAAAAAGTGCTTTAAGCTACTTTGGTTAATATAACTCCGCCAACTAAGCGATTGAAGGCGGATAAACGTTAATTACGTAGTTAAATATTGCGCCATACTAACTAAGTTAAATAACCATCTAGGGTAAATTCCACAAAGCAGTGTCAATAAGGCACATAATACGATGATTAACTCACTTATTCTAATATCTTTCCATTTTAATTTAATTGAAGTTCCACTTAACATTTGTCCATCACGACAAGGCGGCCTAATATAAAGATTGATAATTAAACGAGCATAAAAATAAAGCCCCAATGCACTACCAATAACTACGGCGGCAACTAACCACCATAATTCAGCAGTTACACCTAATAACACCAGTAAAAATCGCCCAACAAACCCCGCTGTTAGTGGTGTCCCTGCTAAAGATAAAAACCCAATGCCCATCGCTAATGCAAGAATTGGTCTGCGCCAAAATAGCCCTGAAAGATCAATTTCGCTTTCATGATCTTGCAGTTCGTTAGAATGCGAATCTAAACTGATCGCACCTAATATACAGATATTAGCTAAAATATACCCAATTAGGTAAACGCCAATAGTTTCTAATGCAAGTACTTGATATTGGACAGCAATTAAAGCCGTAAATAGATAGCCGAAATGCGCTATTGATGAATAGGCAAGTAATCGCTTTAAGCTACTTTGCTTTAACGCCAATAAATTGCCCCACAAAATAGAACAAAAAGCCATAATAACTAAAATAATACGGATAGCTTCATTATTAACGATCGGTGCCAATAGGAATAGCCTTGCGATGGCACAGAAAACTGCAACTTTTCCAACTGTTGATAATAATAAGGCGACAACCGTTGGCGCGCCTTGATAAACATCAGGCAGCCAAAGTTGAAACGGCACCAGTGATAATTTAAAACCAATACCAACCAACATTAAACAAACACCTATTAGTAGTAACGTGCTTGGGTAAGACATTGTTGAAAGCTGATAGCTTAGCCCACTGAAAGTCAGCTCCCCTGTCGTTGCATAATAAAAAGCAATTCCCATCAATAAAAATACGCTTGCAACAGCCGATAAAATCATATATTTAACAGCAGCTTCTAATGAATGAGTCTGCGTATATTGATAACCAATTAATCCCACAAAAGGAATGGATAATAGTTCAATTCCAACAAAAAATGCGATTAAATGGCTGGCGTATACCAGTGTTACACCACCTAATACCATAAAAAGCAGAATTAAATAAAATAATCCGTGCTGAACCTGTTCTTGTTTAAACCAACGATAAGCAAAGCATGCAACTGCAATGGATATCATCAAAATCAAACTCGTATAAAGTAATCCATAACCATCACAGGTAAAAAGAGCGGTGATATGGCGTGCTTTCCATTCTGCCATTGAAGGGTCATCAATGTTAGAACCATCATCAATATGAGAATTAGAGTTAGCATCCATATTTATATCGGTATTAGTATTATCAACAGCACTGTTGTTAATATTATCGTCAATACTTATATTTTCATTCGGTGATTCCACCGATTCTGTAGGCACAGAATCAATTGCAATTGTTTCTTCGTCCGATGGATTGGGTTCTTTAATAGGGTCAGAAACTGGTACCGATATTTGCATATTGTCACTGCTGATATCAGTAATAGCTTGCGTGCTAAACGAAATTTTATAACCAACCACCACAGAGAAAATTAATGCGCAGGATAATCCACATACCGTTAAAATAGCACACCCTTTGGTACCTATTTTAAAAACAAACAATAAAAATAATAAAACAATGATGACAAAGCTTAATACAAAAATAGGCGATAAAGCTATCATAGGTGATTACTCTCCCACTCGCTCTGTAGTTATGTATTGTTGTGTTTGATTCATAACAGAATAAGACATATCTAAAACCACTTGAGGATACAAGCCAATAAAGATAAGGACAATTAAGGTGCTTGATAATAACAAAAGATCTTTTTTACTAAGAAGATATTTTGGTGCTCCCCCTTTATCGACAGCACCATAAAAAATAGGCTGCATACGGACAATAAATGAAATAGAAAGCAATAATAAGCCAATTACGAGCAAAATTGTATAAAAGGAAAAGGCACTATAACTACCAAGTAACATCATATAATTGCCAACAAAATTAGCTGTTCCAGGAATCCCCAATACTGCTAAAATAAAATACAAGGTAAATGAAGATAGATAAGGTACTCGCTCTTTAAGCCCAATAAATTGAGTTATGTTTCGTGTTGAGTAACATTCACCCAATAATCCACTAATAATAAACATGCCAACTATTGCTAAATTAATGGCTATCATTTGAATAACCACGCCTTGATAAGCAATCACAGAACCACTATAAATAATTGCTGTAACAAATCCCATTAACGCTATATGGATATAAGCAATAAGTTTTTTAATATCCGTTTGATTAAATGCAACTAGCGCTGCATAAACAATTGTAAGCAAAGCAAGAACTAACATAATTGGCATAATCATGATGGAAGCATTTGGAAATAGTGGTATAACAAAACGCAATAAACCAAATGCTGCTGTATTGAGTAATAAACCACTGATCATCATTGATCCCGTTGTTGAAGATTCCATATGAGCTTCAATAAACCAGCCATGAAAAGGAACAAAAGGGATTCGCACAATAAAAGCGGCTAAGAATCCAAGCATGAGCAAAAATTCAGTATCACTTGAAATTGGTGTTTTTGTTAGTACCTGATAATCAAACGTCCAATGCCCTGTTAAGTTCCAGTTAATTAAGGCTAATGATACAATGGAGATAAGCATAAGTAAGCTGCTCAATTGAGTATAAATCAAAAATTTGCTTGCTCCATTAAAACGTAATTGTGAGCTTGAATCTCGTCTTCCCCATAGCGAAATTAAAAAATAGATAGGTATTGCGACCGCTTCCCAAAAGAAGAACATTAAAAATAAGTCAGTGATTACAAATAACATCATAATGGCTGATGTCATAAATAATAGGCATAAATAAAATAAGCCAAGATTATTTAGATTTTCTTTACTCGAATAGGCAATCGTCAATAACACGATGAATAGAGTTGATGTGATAACGACTATCGATAGACCATCTAAAACAAGGTGAAAATGAATACCTAACAAAGGGATCCAATCCAGATTAACTTCTTTTATCCAGTTTTCCCCTTGATTTAATACATTTACGGCATCTATCCATAATATTATCGTTATTAATAATGTAAGACAAATAGTGATAAATGCCACAATTATTGGTAGTTTAGACCAACGAATTTGTACATTGACAGAAACAACACCTCGTTGTAGACATACATGGCATAACCAACCAATAAATCCGCCTATTACAGGTAAAAAAACAAGCCATAACAACATGAATGATTACACCTTTTAAATAAAAATCAGTAACATTAATATGGTAATGCTACCTATAACCATTGACAGCATATACCATCGAATTTGCCCATTTTCTAAGTCAACGATGAATTCATTTATCTTTCTAATACCCCACATGACCCAACTATCCCATAAAATTAATGGATCTTTTTTTAACAAATTAGCTAGGTAGACATAAGGTTTAACAAATAGAGTATGCAACAAATAATCATAACGCCAATCACTATTACATAATCTTAAAAAGAATTTAATCATTGGCGTATTTAAAACTTCTTGTACTTCGTTATTTGGACGCGCATATAAAATATAGGCAATCAAGAAGCTTAATCCTGTCACTGCGGCTAACAGTAACTGGAAGAGCAATTGTCCGTTAGTGTCTAACTCGGCGATTGGAATAATACCGCGAATTGGCAATGGGAAATAGATAAATAACGCAGTAGGGAATATCAATAATATAAAAATTGGAAAATAACTTATCCATTTAGTTTTTGCAAAATCATACTGTTTTTGTTTGTGATAAAATACAATTGAAATCAAACGCCAAATATTTAAACTAGAAAGCAATATACCTAATAAACCAATAGTCCCAGATATCAATTTATTTTGAGTCATTAAGCCTAATATGATATCGCCCTTAATATAAAATGATGATGAGATCCAAGGCATAGCACTCAGTGATAGCATAATAAACAAAAATACCGAATATAACATCGGAAACGATTTAATTAAGCCTCCCATTTTGCTTATATCGCGTTCACCTTGGCATTTTTTGATTAAAATTGATGAAGCTAAAATCAGCAATGTGCTTGTTACGGCATAATTAATTAAGTAATTAAGAGACAAGCTCCAACTCTGCGTTGAAAAAGCATAAAATAGATAGCTAATTTGCGCTAAATTAATATAGGTGATAATTCGTTTAATATCATATTGCACTAAGGCAATAGTGCTAGCAAATAATATAGTTAATGATGAAATTACCGATATAATAGCAAGAACATCACTCGACATCATAAATAAATTACTTAGCCTCAAAACTAAATATACTCCCGCTAAAATCACTGTTGAAGATTGTAATAAAGCTACCGCAGGCATTGGTGCTAAAGTTGTTTGAGCAAACCATGAATGCATAGGAAATAGTGCAGACTTACTCATTGCACCAAGGAACAACATTAAAGTTATCCAAAATATGATGTCTGAGTCAACGGCCAAGTTATCATGTGCTTGCGCCAATACATCATGAATATTTAATGTTTCTAGTGTTTGATACAATAAAAATATGCCAATAATTAGAAAGATATCTGTTAAATGCATAATGATAAAGGCTTTTACTGCCGCATAACCATTACGAACCTGTTTGTAGTAGATACCAATAAGTAAGTAAGTACTTATGCTCACACCTTCCCAGCCAATTAACAGAACAAACAAATTATCAACTAATATGACGGTTAATATACTGGCAATTAATAAATTACTGTAAGCGTAAAAATTATAAATATCCTTGCTTGACGTTAAATAGCAAGCCGCAAAGAAGTAGATCAAAAAACCGAAGAATGAGATTAAAACTAAAAAAATTAGTGATAAACCATCTAAGGTTAAAGAAATAGGCACAATAAAATCGCCCACTGAAAACCAATTCCACAACGGCCTAGTATAAACTAAGCTCATGTCTGGGACTATGTTTGAACTAAAGTCAATACAAGAAAAGATAGTAATTAATGTAATTAATAGCATGGTATTAATACCAATAATCATCACATTAATTGATCGAATATGCCTTCCGAAGCAAACTAATATTAGAAAAGTGAGCAAGGGAACAATAATAGTTAAATAAAGTAAATTCATCCTTTCATTTCACTCAATGAGTCAATATTAAAGATTTTTCGACGGTAGAATAGTTTCATCATTAATGCAAGACCAACACAAACTTCAGCTAAAGTTGTTATTACCGCTAATATTGCCAGTACTTGTCCATCAGATTGTTGCCAATAGCTACTTGCTGCAAACAATGCAATTATTGCACCATTATTCATAATGGTCAGGCTAAGTAATAAAAAATAAAAATCACGTCGAATCATTACTCCTAATAGCCCAATCACAAATAAAATAGAAGCCAAAATAAGACAATACATGAGTGGAATCATATTATTTCTCCGACATAAGCCGATGCATAAAATGATAAGAAATCACGGCTGCACCTAATAATAAAAACAAGGCTAATTCCGCCATCAAAATGTAGGCATATATGGACATTTCATGCATTAATTCATAAGATTCTTTTAATTCTGAATAATTAGCACTTACTACACCATAAATAAGAACAACAAGTAAAATAAAAGCTAAAATTAGCGGTCCCAACCAAATTTTTGGACTAATACCGTGTTTGTTGTGCTCTACATTATCCGAACTAATTTTCAAAATTGAAGCAACAAGTAAAAAAATAGTTACCGATCCACCAATAAATAATAAGATATATAAAACAGCAGAAAAATAGTTATCAAGTAGAATAAATATCAATGCTGAAGCAAAAAGCGAAATCACAAGATATAAAATTGCTTTATCTATCCGTAAGCAACTAATCACTTTTACGCTAGCAACAACTGCAATAATCGACGCAATATAAAAAACAGCGATCATTAAATAATCCAATATGTATTGATAATACTGTTAGTATATACCCAAATGATATCAAGATACAGTTTACAAACACCGTGTTCATCGAAAAATAAGCTTATTAAACTGTATTTAGGGGGAGTATATCACAATTAAATGTGACATTTTTATTTGTTAACCTTTCATGGTGAATATAATTAAAACAACTAAAAAAAATAAAAACCATAAAATTTTATTATTTAAATTCAAAGCGAAATTGTTATAAAGTATATAAATTAAGCACATTAACCAATCATTATACCTATCCCATTAATTTGTCATTTTGGGTCATGCAGCTTAAAGGTGCTTAGGCATAATAAAATCGAAGACGAGAAAATCATGAATCATAAATATTCCTCAATGCGAAGTAATGTCAATATGTTAGGCACTTTACTGGGAAATGCGATAAAACGCGCCACTGGCAATGAAACCTTTGATTTAGTTGAAAAAATAAGAAAGCTATCAAAATCAGCTCAACAAGGAAACACCCAAGCACATAATAAGCTACTCAAATTAATTGAAAACCTTAATGATGATGATTTATTACATGTTGCACGCGCATTTAATCAGTTTTTAAATTTAGTCAATACGGCTGCTGAATATTATGGTATTTCTCCCCATGGAGAAGCATCTAGTAGCCCCCAAAAAATGACTGAATTATTTAGTACACTTAAAAATCTCAATTTTTCAAATCAAACTATTACAGAAGCGATTAATGAGTTATCGATTGAATTGGTGCTAACTGCACACCCGACCGAAATTAATCGCCGAACCATGATAAATACTTATACGGCTATTAATAACTGTTTATCTCAACTGGATCATGATGATTTAGCCGACTATGAAATAGAACGAATTATGCGCCGCTTAAAACAGCTAGTTTGTCAGGCATGGTATACCGATGAAATCCGCAAAAAACGCCCTACCCCCATTGATGAAGCCAAATGGGGTTTTTCGGTCATTGAAGATAGCTTATGGGAAGGAGTGCCTCTATTTTTGCGTGAGCTTAATGACCAATTGGTAGATGCTTTTGATGAGCAATTACCAGTTGATCATGTGCCTATTAAATTCACCTCATGGATGGGCGGAGATCGTGATGGCAATCCAAATGTGACAGCAAAAGTGACCGAAAAGGTCATGCTACAAGCTAGATTAAAAGCCATTGAGTTATTTTTAGCCGATATTCAAATACTTGTTCGTGAACTTTCAATGACGGAATGTAGTGATTCAGTTATTGATCTGTTAGATGAAAAAAATAAAACCGCTTCCGAGCCCTATCGAGCTGTAATGAAACAGTTACGAACACGTTTAATTAACACTCATAATTATATTGAAGCTTTACTGAATAATGAACGAGTATTACCACCTAGTGATATTTTAATTAAAAATGAACAATTATGGATACCGCTTTATACCTGTTATGAGTCATTAATTGATAATGGCATGTCAACCATAGCCCATGGTCCATTACTTGATACTTTACGACGCATAAAAAGTTTTGGTTTACAATTAGTCAGATTAGATATTCGCCAAGACAGCTCTGTACACACCGAAGCGCTTGACGCATTAACTACAGAACTTAATTTAGGTAGCTATGCAAAATGGTCAGAGGAAGAAAAACAAGCATTTTTATTAACAGAGTTACAATCTAATCGACCATTATTACCTTATAACTGGCAACCAGATCAAATGGTCCAAGAAGTATTAGATACTTGTCGTGTAATAAAAAAAGCTGGTGAAGAATCCATTGCCTCTTACGTAATATCAATGGCTAAAGCCCCTTCTGATATATTAGCTGTTTACTTATTATTGAAAATTGTTGATTGCCAAAAATATATTCCAGTTGCACCGTTATTTGAAACATTAGAAGACTTAAACAACGCAAAATCGGTGATGCAAAAACTGCTGGATATTCCTTGGTATCGCAATAAAATTCAAGGTAAGCAGATGGTGATGATAGGCTACTCTGACTCGGCTAAAGATGCAGGGACACTCGCAGCATCTTGGGCGCAATATCGATCTCAAGAAGAATTAGTTAACTTATTTAAAAAATATAATACTAATTTAGTGCTATTCCACGGGCGAGGAGGTTCAATAGGTCGAGGTGGAGCACCAGCGCATGCCGCACTACTTTCACAACCGCCAGGATCATTAAAAGGCGGGCTTAGGGTGACAGAACAAGGCGAAATGATTCGTTTCAAACTTGGTCTGCCAGAAGTGGCACTCAGCAGTTTAATGCTGTATACATCAGCGATTTTACAAGCCAACTTATTGCCACCACCAGCACCTAAACAAGCTTGGCGTGATATCATGGATAAAATGTCAGAACTTTCATGCAATTGCTATCGTAGTTATGTACGAGAACGTGCTGAATTTGTTGATTATTTTAGAGCAGTAACGCCAGAAGCTGAATTAGGTAGATTACCACTTGGTTCCAGACCACAAAAACGCCGTACGGGCGGTGGTATTGAAAGTTTACGTGCTATCCCATGGATTTTTGCTTGGACACAAAATCGTTTAATGGTACCGTCTTGGCTTGGTGCTGGTAGTGCACTTAGAGCAGCAATTGCAGATGGTAAACAAAATCTTCTTAAAGAGATGTATCACAATTGGCCTTTTTTTAATTCCCGATTAGGTATGCTTGAAATGGTCTATGCCAAAGCGGCACCAAACATCCACAAATATTATGAACAACGTTTAGTTGATCCTGCTTTATGGCCATTAGGCGAAGAGTTAAGAAGTTTGTTAACCCAAGATATCAATACCGTGCTAACCATTACTGATGATATTAGCTTAATGGCTGATTTACCGTGGATAGCACAGTCGGTGGCTTTGCGTAATACTTATATTGAACCATTAAATTTATTACAGGCTGAGTTATTAAGTCGTTCACGAAAATACAGCGATAACGAGAATATCATAGTAGAACAAGGATTAATGATTACTATTTCTGGAATTGCAGCTGGTATGCGAAACTCAGGATAAAAAAGATCAATGCTTTTTCTGTTGTTAACAAAGGACTCGCTTTTTAACGAGTTCTTTGATCTGCTTGATGTATAAAATAGCCGAAGCTATTGCTCAATGCCGAACAAACAACGATCTTATTTAAGATACAAAACGGTCAGGAAAGGCATTGATTTTATTAAAGTTTTTATTTTTAATAAAAATCATTTAATTATGTAATATGGGGCAAAAAAAAACAAGTTCTAATAATAGATGATATATCAAGAGGGAAACCCAAAAGCAGTGTATTTATAATAGGCCAAAAAGCACCGATATTTTTGCCACCAGACAGGTATGAATTGATAAAACAACTATCCAAAAATATCGCCATTATGACTAATCAAACACAGTGCATTATTATCAAAATAAACAAAAATGTATGTTAGACAATAGCATATTTATAAACCTTTTTGATAGCATCTCAATAAAAAATCCCCCCCGAATGATATCAAGATTTGTCAATAATCTAAAAAGCACAATGTTTTTTTTATTTTTTAGGTAATAACTGTTCTAAATAAGCTTTAGCGTCTTGATCCCCTTGCTCGCTAGCTTTAGTAAACCAATAGATAGCACGCTCTTGATCTTTATCAACACTTTCACCTTCTAGATATTTAACGCCCAAATTATATTGAGCATCAACGCTGCCTTGCTCTGCAGCTTTTAGGTACCATTCAACGGCTTTTTTCTCGTCTTTAGCAACTCCACCGCCTACATCATACATCACGCCAATATTATATTGAGCATCAGCATTGCCGGCTTGTGCAGCTTTAGTAAACCAATAGGCTGCTTGTGTATTATCAGGTTTCGTTCCCGTTCCTGTTGCATACATAATGGCTAAATTATACATAGCTAGCACATGCCCTCGTTCTGCTGCTTGTGTATAAAAATAGCTAGCCGCCATATAATCTTGAGTCAAACCATCACCATTTTCTGACATTAGTCCTAAATAATATTGTGCTTCTGGAATATTATCTTTCGCAGCTTTGCTAAACCAGTCCGCCGCAGTCATGCGATCTTTGGGGACGCCATCACCAAAAAAATAGATCATCCCCAAGTTTAAATAAGCATCATAAATACCTTCATCACCAGCTTGTGTAAAGTAGTCAATTGCCGTTAATGTGTTTTTTTCTACACCCTCACCTTCTTGATACATTAAAGCTAAATTATATTTAGCCAATGCATAATTTTGATCAGATGCTAATTTAAAATATTTAACAGCTTCGTTTAAATCACGCTTGGTTCCCAATCCGCTTTGATACATAAACGCTAAATTATTTTGTGCTTTGGCAAGTCCTTGTTCTGCTGCTTTTTTATACCAAAAAAAAGCACGAACATCACTAGCTTCAACACCCAATCCTTTTTTATAAAAACCACCTAATGAGTACTGAGCTTCTGCGTTTCCTTTTTCTGCAGACAAGCGTAAAGACGGGAGCAGTGACTCTGACTCTTTAAGCATCAATTGCGTATCGTCAGATTGAGTCTTATAATTTGTAGCCATTGCACCATAAGAAATAGATAATAATAGTACTAATAAGATTCGATTTTTTTTCATATTTTTTAATTATAGTGACATTAATAATAATTATACATAAATGTAGCCAAAGGGAATAGTGTTTGTTTAATACCTATTCAGTTTGAAATTATATTTTTTATATCAAGCTGTATAAATTTATTTTCCCTTTAATAAACAATATATTAGTCTATAAACCAAGTTCATCCCAAATTTCATCAATCCGAGCAACAACTTTAGAATCTTTCTTGATAATTTTTCCCCATTCACGATTGGTTTCACCCGGCCATTTATTGGTCGCATCCAACCCCATTTTAGAGCCCAGTCCAGAAACCGGTGAGGCAAAATCTAAATAGTCGATAGGTGTATTATCAATAAAAGTAGTATCACGCTGAGGATCCATGCGTGTTGAAATAGCCCACATAACATCTTTCCAGTCACGGGCATTAATATCATCATCACAGATAATCACAAATTTTGTATACATAAATTGCCTTAGATAAGACCAAACCCCCATCATAATGCGTTTAGCATGACCCGGATATTGTTTTTTAATTGTCACAATCGCAATACGATATGAACATCCTTCGGGAGGTAAATAAAAATCAACAATTTCAGGAAATTGTTTTTGTAAAATCGGTATAAAGACCTCATTCAACGCAAGTCCCATTACCGCAGGTTCATCTGGCGGCCTACCAGTATAGGTTGAATGATAAATCGCATCTTTACGACGAGTTAAATGTGTCACAGTAAATACGGCAAATTGCTCAACTTCATTATAATAGCCAGTGTGATCGCCATACGGACCTTCTGACGCTAATTCATTAGGATCGATATAACCTTCAAGCACAATTTCTGCACTAGCAGGAACGTCTAAATCGTTTGATAATGATTTCACCACTTCGGTTCGACTACCGCGTAATAATCCAGAAAAAGCATATTCGGATAAAGTGTCTGGCACGGGTGTCACTGCAGCTAAAATGGTTGCAGGATCAGCACCAATCACAACGCTAACAGGGAATTTTTGGTTAGGATTTTCTTGTTGCCACTCGGCAAAATCAAGCGCCCCGCCACGATGTGAAAGCCAGCGCATAATTAATTTATTTTTACCTAAAAGCTGCAAGCGATAAATACCTAAATTTTGCCGACCTTTATAAGGACCTTTAGTAATAGTCAGTCCCCAAGATAACAGCGGTGCTACATCATCGGGCCAGCAATGCATAATAGGTAATCGCGTCAAATCCACTTCATCATCCTTAAAAATCACCTCTTGGCAGGGAGCTGATGAACGATGTTTGACAGGCATATTAAGCACTTGTTTATATTTAGGTAATATATTAAAAAATTGCCGTATGCCTTTGGGTGGTTCGGGTTCACGCAAAAATGCCAATAACTCACCGATTTCACGCAAAGCTGAAGTATCTTCACGCCCCATGCCCATTGCAACACGTTTGGCGGTACCAAACAGATTACATAAAACAGGCATATCATAACCAATCGGGTTTTCAAATAATAAGGCAGGACCTTCGCTGCGTAATACGCGATCAGCAATTTCGGTCATTTCAAGATAAGGATTAACAGGAAAAGTAATTCGTTTTAATTCGCCTTGCTGCTCAAGATAATCTAAAAAATCTCTAAAATTTGAAAAATGCATGTATTATTACTCCCTGTTACTGACTCATCTTGAGTTAACCAAATCTAAAAGTCTTTTAATCCTTGATGAAAAACTATCATGCAATTGAATTAATCAGCATCAAAGTTTTCACTGTAAATAGGTACTTGTTTATTTTGATTACACGCAACAATTTTAGGTAATAGGATTTCAAACTGTTTTTTGTCAATTTCAATAAATTCATCCTGATCAACTTGATAAAATAAATATTGTTCAGATTCATCATCGAATCGGAACGAGGCTAGCCAGTCATTGCGATCATCACTATTTTCATTAGCAAATATCTGAATAATACTATTTTCACGCTTTTCGGGTTGGTCATGCAATTTATAATCAATGATCTTTTCAGCGATTTTAGCGTCATATTCATCAAAAATAACATAATCACTTTGATTGGGTTGGCACTTTTTTATACTTATTTCAGCATGACTGATTGGTACAAAAAAGCATAAGCAGGAAAACACAAGAGCAGATAGACTCAATTTCATTTTCGACCTCTTAATTAAGATTTAATCAAACTATGAATTTTACTAATAGCCTCACTGTTATTTGGCGATAAAGTAAGACTGGCAGCCTCATCAATCGTTAGCCATTGATAAGCTAAATGTTCAGTAAGCACAGGTGTTACCTCATTAAGAAGAGGCAGATAAAACCAATGTTCTTTATTTATCTTAACTTCTGGCGCATATCTATGTCTAAATTGAGGAAAAATCTCAAACTCAACGGTATGCTTTGCATCAATTAACTCAAGATGTTGCCCTATAATATCAATGCCTGTTTCTTCAAAAACTTCACGAATCGCAGTATCTAATGGCGATTCATTAGCTTCCATGCTACCTGTAACTGATTGCCAAAAACAAGGATCGTCTTTACGCTGCAACATAAGGCAGCGATTTGTTGTCTGGCAGAAAATCACCACTAGAACAGATTCAGGATTTTTGAATTTTTGCATCAAATATCGCTATTTTTTACTTACTTCAATACCCAGTTCAGTTAATGCCGCCGCGTTAGCTGGGCTTGGAGCATCGGTTAATAAACATGTGGCAGCGGTTGTTTTAGGAAATGCTATTACATCGCGAATATTATCGGTTCCACTTAATAACATGCTTAATCTATCTAATCCAAATGCTAATCCTGCATGTGGTGGTGTGCCATATTTTAATGCATCAAGTAAAAAGCCAAATTTTTCACGTTGATCATGCTCATCAATACCTAAAATTGAAAAAACCGCTTGCTGCATTTCACTACGATGAATACGAACCGATCCGCCACCAACTTCATAACCATTTATAACCATATCATAAGCATTCGCAACAGCATTTTCTGGATTTTTGATAAGTTCTTCTGGTGTATAGTCTTTTGGTGACGTAAATGGATGATGCATTGCACTTAGTCCTTCGTCGGTTTCTTCAAACATAGGGAAATCAACAACCCAAAGTACTGCCCATTTACTTTCATCAGTTAAGCCTAAATCCTTACCAACTTTTAAACGTAATGCGCCGAGTGCATCACTCACAACTTTATAACTATCAGCACCAAATAATAGAATATCGCCATCTTTAGCATTGGCTCGATTAAGTAGGGCTTCCATTTGTGATTCATTAAAGAATTTTGCTACAGGACTTTGTACGCCTTCTAGCCCTTTATGACGTTCATTAACCTTAATCCATGCCATACCTTTAGCACCATAAACCGAAATGAATTGTGTATATTCATCTAACTGCTTGCGAGTTAATTGAGTGCCATTTGGTACACAAAGTAAAGCTACGCGACCTTTAGGATCATTGGCTGGAGTTGAAAACACCTTAAAATCAACATCTTTAACAATATCAGCCACATCAATAATTTCGAGCGGATTTCGTAAATCGGGTTTATCGCTACCAAAACGACGCATCGCCTCAGCAAAAGTCATGATAGGGAACTTGCCTAAATCGACATTCTTAACATGCAACCAAAGTTCACGAATCATTTGTTCCATAACCTCACGCACTTGTTCGGCTGTCATAAATGAAGTTTCAACATCGATTTGAGTAAATTCAGGTTGACGATCGGCTCTCAAATCTTCATCTCGAAAACATTTTACAATTTGATAATAGCGATCAAATCCTGACATCATCAGCAATTGCTTAAATAACTGTGGCGATTGTGGAAGGGCATAAAATTCACCTTTATGAATTCGGCTTGGTACTAAATAGTCTCGAGCCCCTTCAGGTGTTGCTTTGGT
This sequence comes from Gilliamella sp. X-46, assembly GCF_057063525.1. Lineage (NCBI taxonomy): Bacteria > Pseudomonadati > Pseudomonadota > Gammaproteobacteria > Orbales > Orbaceae > Gilliamella > Gilliamella sp. X-46. The sequence goes on from NZ_JBXSQH010000002.1 coordinate 353,379, forward strand.
TAACATTGGTGTTTCAATATCTAAAAAACCATGCTCGTTCATAAATGAACGAACAAACGCAGTAATTTTGGCACGAGTTTTAAAAATCGTTGCCATTTCAGGGCGACGTAAATCAATATAACGATATTTTAAACGCTGTTCTTCACTATTGTTTTGATTGAAATCAAGAGGTAAAACATCGCTACGGTTAAATATAGTCAGCTCAGTGGCCAAAATTTCAACCTCGCCAGTTGCCATCTCTTTGTTGATTTGACCTTCAGGACGAGCTCTCACTTTCCCTTTGATCTGAATACAAAATTCATTACGTAACTCACCAGCAAGTTGATACGCTTGTTGATAATCAGGGTCGAAAAACACCTGAACAATGCCTTCACGATCGCGCATATCAATAAAAATCATACCGCCTAAATCTCGACGTTTATTGACCCATCCACACAATGTTACTTCTTGATTAATATGAGATGCCGTTAACTGACCGCAATAAATTGAACGCATAAAATATCCTGTTTAAGTATCAATCTTTAAAAATAGCGTTTATTATAAAACAAATAAAACCCTTATAAAGGCATTTATTGAGATTTCTTCTTTAATTGTTTAAATATTTTGTGTTGTCATTACCATATTGTTTACTAACGCGTAATTGATGGAACTTGTTTGTTGACGTAAGTAAATTAGGTTGTGTATATTAAATGCACAATGATAATTGTTGATTATAATTTTAGTGACCATAACTAATTTTATTAACAATAAAATATTCTATGAGGCCATAAGGATGGAAATTTTAAAAGACTACAGAGTACATGCTCTTGCACTAGCCGTTGTTTTAGTATGTGAGTTCATCGGTAAACAATCGATCTGGACTATCTCAGTATACCCGATGTTATACGCCATGATTATTGGCGGAATAATTAGCCTGCCCAAATTAAAAATATTAAAACTAAAAAATATGAATCATGCTAGTGCTATCATGATAGTCACTTTAATGCTGCTTGTTGCCAAGCTTGGCGTCTCGGTTGGTCCTAAAATTGATATGATTCTAAAAGATGCGAAGTTAGCCTTAATTTTTCAAGAGTTGGGGCATTTTGCCGGCACAATTTTATTAGGTTTACCACTGGCAATGATATTAGGCATGAAACGTGAAGCGGTGGGCGCAACGTATTCAGTTGCTCGCGAACCCAATATCGCGATCGTTGCCGATAAATATGGATTAGATTCTGCTGAAGGTCGAGGCGTTATGGCGATGTATGTTTGTGGCACACTTTATGGTGCTATTTGGATGAGCATACTGGCTAGTGTAATGGCAAAATTAGATATCCTTCATCCTTATGCGTTAGCGATGGGAGCTGGAGTCGGAAGTGGTAGTATGATGGCGGCATCACTTGCACCAATCAGTGACCTTTATCCTGAAATGGCTAGCGAAATCAAAGCCTATGCAACAACTGCAAACCTAATGTCGAGTATTGTTGGCATTTATATTTATACTCTATTTTCATTACCTTTTGCCTCTTTCTTATATAATCTTTTTGCCCGCTTACGACGTAACAAAGAAGGAGCGCTATCATGAAATGCCTAGAAACAATATTTTTACTGATCTTAGTTGCCATTATTATGGCTGCCGGCAATACTGTAGGTTACAAAATTGATTTTATGCTGTCACTACAAGCATTATCAATCTTAGTTGCTATATCAATAGCCGGCTATTTTGTTGGTAAAATTCCACTATTAAACAAATTTCCAGTTATTTTATGGGTATCAGTCGTAGCCGCAGTGGCTTCATCACCAATCTTTCCTTATCACGAACAAGTTGTTTCAATGACTGATCAAGTTTCTTTATTGGCTGTCTGTACCCCAGTACTTGCTTATGCAGGACTAGCTATTGGCAAAGATTTAGCATTATTTAAAAGTATCTCTTGGCGAATCATCCCTGTTTCGTTAGCCGTGTTTTCAGGTACCTTTATTTTTGCGGCAATCATTGCACAAATCACCTTGCATTGGGAAGGTGTTATCTAATTTGAATTAGGATTTAACGTATGACAAAAGAAGAACTTAAAAAAAAGGTTTGTAACGCAATAGCAAACCGAAAAGCTGACATCAAAGCCATTGCTCAGTCAATTTGGGCAGAACCAGAGCTTGGTTATAAAGAACACAAAACAGCTAAAAAAGTCGAAGAAGCCTTTGAAAAATTAGGTGTACCATTTAAAAATAAATTGGCTATAACTGGCGTAAAAGGTCGCTTAAAAGGCGGAAAAGGTAGTCAGTACAGCATTGCTGTTATTGGTGAACTTGATGCCATTATTTGTGCAGATCACCCAGCTGCTGACGAAACATCTAGCGCTGCGCACTGTTGTGGGCATAATGCGCAAATTGCCAATATGATGGCAGTCACGATGGGATTAATTGATGCAGGGGCTATGCAATTTTTAGCGGGCGATGTCGTACCTTTTGCGGTGCCTGCTGAAGAATATGTTGAAATCACTTATCGAAATCGCTTAATTGAAGAAGGTAAAATCAAATATATTGGTGGCAAACCAGAGCTAATTTCTCGGGGTGAATTTGACGATGTTGATATGGCACTGCAAATACACTTAACTAGCGTACCCAATGACCGCCAAGATGGTTTTATCGAAATATCAACCACCAGTAATGGTTTTATCGGTAAACTGATTAAATATAAAGGCGAAGCGTCACACGCGGCGGCTGCGCCACATGCGGGTGTCAATGCTTTAAATGCAGCAATGATGGGAATGATGGGGGTGCATGCTATTCGCGAAACATTTCAAGAAAAAGACTATATTAGATTCCACCCGATTATTACCCAAGGTGGTGATTTAGTTAATGTGATTCCAAGCGATGTAAGAATGGAAAGCTATGTACGAGCAGGCAATGTGCCCGCCATGATTGATGCCAATGAACGAATTAATCAAGCACTAAAAGCAGGCGCTATGGCGGTTGGTGCCACCTGTGAAATTAAGGACTTGCCTGGCTATCTACCATTAAATAACAACTCAACGCTTAACGAGCTTTTAAAACGTAATGCCGAAGAGTTAATTGGTGAAGAAAATGTTTCAGTTGCCCCTCATATGACAGGAAGCACGGATACTGGCGATCTATCCCATATTATGCCTGTTAGCCACCCATGGATTGGTTCGGTTCGAGGTGTTTTACACGGTAAAGATTATACCGTATTTGATGAAGATATGGCTTACATCCGTCCTGCGCAAATGATGGCCTGTACAATTATCGATTTACTTTATGACGACGCAAAACCAGCACAAACACTGATGTCAGAATATAAACCACTCATGACCAAAGAAGAATATTTAACATTCCTATCTGGCTTTGACAAATAATCTTAATGGCTTGGCACATTGTTGTGCCAAGTTTCTGTTATAATGCTTCTTCATAATTAACCACAATAAACACCCACTATGCAAGAACTGACTGATCAAGAACTGTTTCGTTATGATAGACAAATCACATTGCGTGGTTTTGATATTGATAAACAACAAATATTAAAAAACAGTTCAGCGCTGATCATCGGTTTAGGTGGACTCGGCTGTGCGGCATCGCTCTATTTGGCTGCATCAGGTTTAGGTAAATTAACGTTAGTTGATTTTGATACCATATCAAAATCCAACTTAAATCGACAAATCTTATATACCGAAAGAGCTATCAATCAATACAAAGTCGAGGTTGCAAAAGAAGCCTTAACCAATATCAATGCCAATACGTTAATTGAAACAGTGCATCAGCAACTTGACGATGACAAGCTCATTGCGCTTATCAAACAGAATAATATTGTCATCGACTGTACTGATAACTTAGTGACACGAGAGCAAATTAACCGTTGTTGTTTTCATGTAAAAAAACCACTAGTTTCTGGAGCAGCAATCCGTATGGAGGGATTATTAAGCGTATTTACTTATCAGCCTGATGAACCTTGTTATCACTGTTTGAGCCGCTTATTTGGTCAAGATCAGCTCACTTGTGTTGAAGCGGGTGTCATGGCACCACTTGTTGGCATGTTTGGCACCATGCAAGCCTTAGAAGCCATCAAAGTGCTAACCCAATATGGAAAACCATTAATTGGTCGTGTATTAATGATTGATACAATGACAATGGAATTTAACCAAGTTAAATTTACCAAACAACTTAACTGTCGCATTTGTGGAAATAGTCATACTAATCAGGTTTCTCAATGAAAATTAATCGCATTATTTTAGCGCCCATGGAGGGTGTGCTTGATTATCAAGTCAGACAACTTTTAACTTCAATTAACCAATTTGATTATTGTGTGACTGAATTTATTAGAGTAACCCATCATAAATTATCTAATCGAACCTTTTATCGCCTATGTCCTGAGCTTTACCATAACGGAAAAACTAAATCTGGCACGCCAGTTCGGGTGCAAATTCTTGGCCAGTCGCCAGAATGGATGGCGGAAAATGCCGTTAAAGCTATTGAATTAGGCTCTTATGGTATCGATATCAATTTTGGTTGCCCAGCCAAAACAGTCGTTGGCAGTCACGGAGGCGCTTATTTATTACAATATCCCAAGCAGATATTTAATATTGTTAGCCAAGTAAGACAAGCAATTGGGGCAACGCATAGATTATCAGTCAAAATTCGCTTAGGATGGGATAATAAATCACATTGTCACGACATCGCCAGCGCCATTGAACTTGCCGGTGCCAATGAAATTGCTATTCATGGCAGAACCAAAGAAGACGGCTATAAAGCCGAAAAAATAGATTGGCAAACAATAGGTCAAATCAAGCAACATCTAAACATACCCGTTATTGCTAATGGTGAAATTTTTTCTATTGAGGATGCAAAAAATTGCATAAACCAAAGCCAAACTAACGACATTATGCTAGGGCGTGGTATTTTAACGATTCCTAACTTAGCCAATATGATTCAAACTGAACAATCAGCATTCAGTTGGCAACAAGTGATGAAAATTTTAATCCACTATGCGACATCCTCCATTGATGACGTTAAACCGCTTTATCATTCTGCACGCATCAAACAGTGGCTTGCTTACTTAAAGCAGCACTATGCTCAAGCAGCAGAAGTTCTACAAAATATTCGAACACTCAAATCACAACAAGAGATCTGTGATTTTTTAGCGAATAATAGCCTAAATAAGCGCCTTAGGTAATAATAAAATAGCTAATTGGTGTTCATTTATTATAACGATGTAGAGGGATGGGGGTTCATAAAAATCGGTCAGGAAAGGTATTGATTTTATTAAAGTTTTTGACAAGCTATTTCACCAAAAAACTTTAATAAATCAATACTTTTTTGTGATTATAATTGATTGGGTGCAGTGGTTTCGGACGTATTGGCTTTGTTGAACAAAATAAACTTCGAATTTAAACCACAACAACCGCACTCCCAATAAAGCGCCCCAACTACGCTAGGGCGCTGTTCTTTAATAAATTATCCTCTGTTTGCACCATCTCCCCCCCCTCCACGACCTAAGGATTAAGGGCTAAGAAATAAAAGCTAAGGTGTGGTGCAATAAATGTGCTCGCGGTACGACCCATCTCTAATGCGGACATCACCGCCATAGACAACAAAGTAGACACCGCTATCTGTAGCGTCGCTTGTCCAGCTGGAGTCCCAGAAGCCTATAAAGTTGGAGCCCCCGTCAATGTAATAATGGCCTAAGTCGCCCCACTCCGTGAAAAATCCTGCGCCTATATAACGCGTGTTATACCATGTATTTGACGACGGCGTGGCACCATCTATGCCATCATAACATGGGAACCGATTATCTGAACCACACTTCGCGTTAGTTAACTCCTTGAGCTTTGGCGCACGATAACCCAAACTACCACACCAAGATATTTGGTTAGACCAATAATCCTGTTTAGTACCTCGATGGACAAACCACTGTCTCAACACAAATCCATACCTCACCTCATTCCCACTACTATCTCTACCCACCAACTCAAATGTCTGCGGCAAAGATGGCACGGTTAAAGGGCTAGGATTATCTGACTGCATTTGAGCATCACTTGCCTTAGGTCCCGTTAAGGTTACTCGCGTTACATAACTAGATCTATCATCATCCTCATAAATCCACGCATCCTCTTCCTCACCTTGTTTTGGCAGTCTCCAACTCACCGTAGCTGTTATCCCTCCACGCGAGACTGAAGGCCATGTCAACTGACTGGCATCAACCCCAGCTATGAGTAAATCAAAATACAAACCATCCCCCCCCATTGTTGGAAAATTAAGGCCGTAAGATGACGAACTTGTTGACTGAACTAAAAATCCCTTATTAGGAACCATGCTAGAGGGTTTGAAGACAGAACCATTAGTATTCGGCCTGACAAAACAAATACGAGTACCACCATACGGATTAATATAATACGTCACTGTTTGACTACTAAAATTTCTTGTATTAGGTAACCCGTACTTTGTTTGTAAACCTCCTCCTGTACTACTTAATGTCATCTTATAAGGAACCTTACAAATATCTAATGCTTCACTACGACTTACAGTATTATTATCCGCATCAGTAAAACTCACCGATACACTTCCCGTCGCAGTAACACCATTAGTACCCTGACCATCCCCATCGTCATCTCCCCAATTACCTTGAGTAATTAAGTCATTTAAACTGACTGTATTTACCGATAATGGCACCACCATGTGTATATCATTAAAAGTAGTTCCATTGACTAGCTTTATCGGATTTCTCGAACTTGATGTGTTAGTTGATGGCTTGAGGGTTCTACCATCCGGCAACTCAATAGCTAATAAATTATCCGTCGAAGTCACTTTAGTTAGTCCACCATCAAAAGTTAAATACGGCGCGTTACCCTCAATTTTCCTTGATGTATGCGATGTTAATGCCTGAGAACCTTGCGTGTATGATAATAAAAGCAGTGGTGCAAAGAACAGCGAGAATTTAGTTGATTTAAATAAGTTATGTGATTTAGATAACCTAAATAAATTAGATAGGTTAGAGAAGAAAAATGAAAAAGGTAAAAAACTCAACCTCCACAAAAAAAACACCGATATATCCGACGACTTTACTAAACGTGATGATTTCGATAACTTCGGTGATAAAAATAAGAAAAGAGTCTGATTTTGACTATAGTGAAAATAAAAAAGATTTAGGGCGTAGGTTTGGCAAGCAAGATGCCAGATATGATAGTCATGGTAACGCATTTCGATTATCCAGTCAATTAAATTTATGTTTTTATTTAAATTTAAATAAAAACAGCTCAATTAATGAGCACTACTTTATTTTAAAGTGCCTGAATCATATCCTGTTGATTAATAATGCGCTATTTTTTTTTGTTGAAAATTTGTAAAGTTTTATTAAATAGATAGCTCGTAGAAATAAATAATTATACTTTGTTGAATAAATGCAGCAATTATTGAAAATATTATCATCATAAAAATCAATAATATTACATTGATTTTATTAACAATATGAACATTAGCGTAATGAAGAACAAGCGACAACAGGCCAAAAAACCATAATGTATCTACAAATTTATTTTGATAGAAATAAATTGAAATATCAAAATCTAGTAACCGAAATACGTCTAAAAAAAACAACTCAATAAAAAATAAACTACACCACCAATAATGGGGAGAGTAAAAAAAGACACTTTATTCATCTTATTTCCTTATTAATTTTACCTAAACGTTCCTGTTATCTAAAATTTTTAACAAAATTTTAATTATTGTTTGTTGTTAATCAATTCGTTTAATAAAGTGTTTGATCTTAAATCCCATAGCAATCAACGACGCAAAATAGACAACGATTCCAACAATTACCAATACAAACAATCGCCCAATACGAACCAACATTGAACCTGTTGACCAGTCAGGTAATAAGTGTGAACCAAACCATAATGCCGCAGACATTAAAATTACCGCTATGATGATTTTGATTAAAAATCCATACCAACCGGATTGCGGTTGATAAAGTTGTTTTTTACGTAATTGCCAATACAATAATCCAGCATTAAAGCAAGCGGCTAAACCAATGGATAGTGAAAGGCCTGCATGCTGTAATGGCCCGATAAAAACGAGATTCATTAGCTGTGTTAAAATTAAGGTGACAATTGCAATTTTGACGGGGGTTTTAATGTCCTGACGCGAATAAAATGCGGGTGCTAACACTTTAATTAAAATCAATCCAAGTAGACCGATAGAGTAAGCCACTAAGGCTCGCTGTGTCATCAATGTATCATTTAAGGTAAATTGACCATATTCAAATAAAGTTGATATAAGTGGGCGAGAAATAACGCCCAATGCAATCGTGCTTGGTAAGGCCAATAAAAAGCAGAGGCGTAATCCCCAATCTAACAACTCTGAATATTGTTTATGGTCGCCTTTAGAAAAGCTTTTGGCTAACGATGGCAATAATATGGTACCTAATGCCACACCAAGCACACCGGCAGGAAATTCCATTAATCGATCCGCATAATACATCCACGAAACCGAGCCAGAAACGAGAAATGATGCAAAAATTGTATTAATAATTAATGATATTTGTCCAACAGATACCCCTAAAATTGCCGGCCCCATCTGTTTTAAAACCCGCCAAACACCACTATCTTTAAAATTTATACGAGGTAACACTAGCATGCCAATCTTTTTTAAATAAGGTAGCTGATAGAGCAATTGCAAAATCCCACCAACACCAACCGACACGGCAAGTGCTAATACGGGAGGGTTAAAGTAAGGTGTTAAAAATAGCGTGAATATAATCATACTCACATTGAGTAGTGTTGGCACAAAAGCGGGAACCGAGAAACGATTCCACGTGTTGAGTATAGCGCCAACAAGTGAAGCCAGTGATATAAAAAAGATATAAGGAAAGGTTATACGCAACATCGTCGTTGCAAGTTCAAATTTTTCGGTTGATTCTTGCATAAATCCTGGTGCAGTTAGCATAATGATAAAAGGTGCAGTGACAACCCCAATTAAGGTCACAATAGCTAATACTAGCGTTAATAATCCTGCAATATAAGCAACAAAGGTACGAGTTGCCTCAATACCTTGCTGATTTTTATATTCCGCTAAAATAGGCACAAAGGCTTGCGAAAAAGCACCTTCAGCAAAAATACGCCGTAGTAAATTAGGAAGTTTAAAGGCCACAAAAAAAGCATCGGTCGCCATGCCAGCGCCAAAAAAACGCGCAATAATAGCATCACGCACAAAACCTAATACACGAGAAACCATCGTCATTGAACTTACAGTGGCTAAAGATTTTAAAAGATTCATATCCAATTTATATAAAAAGTATACAGCTGAAAACTGATAAGGAAGCATAGTCTACAAACTATTACTTTAAATCACCATGCTTTTTTCAAGAAATAATGGTTTTTATTGATGCCGCCAGCATAATACTGACGGATGATAAGTTTAACGATCTTTTAATGGAATAAACGGCATGAATTGACCGATATTTTTATAAGCAGGGCGAATAATTCGGCGATCATCAAAATTAAGCTCTTCAATTCGATGAGCACACCAACCAACAATACGTGACATTGCAAATAATGGCGTATAAACCTCTCGAGGCAAGCCAATCATGTCATAAACAAAGCCAGAATAGAAATCGACATTAGCGCAAACTTGTTTTTTTGTTCTGGCATTTTTTCGATTCAAAATAGCATGGATAGCGCGTTCTTCAAGCAAATTTAAAAAATTATACTCTTTTTCTCGCCCTTTTTCTTTGGCTAGTTCATACGCCATTTCTTTGAGCAACACAGCTCTTGGATCTGATACCGTATAAACCGCATGCCCAATACCATAAATTAGCCCCTTTTTATCAAATACATCTTTATTTAAAATACGTTGTAAATAGGCATCAATTTCATTTACATCACTCCAATTTTTAATTTCTTTAGCTAGGTGCTTAAGCATTTTACCCACTTGTAAATTAGCACCACCGTGTAATGGACCTTTTAACGATCCAATACCTGCCGCAATTGATGAGTAAGTATCAGTGCCTGTAGAGCTAGTCACTCGTACCGTAAATGTTGAATTATTTCCGCCACCGTGTTCTGCATGAATAATCATTGCCAAATCCAGCACTCGCACATCAAGTTCAGTATATCCTTCAGATCCTTTCATCATATATAAAAAGTTTTCAGCAATGGAAAAATCCTCATTTGGGTGGCGGATATGTAATGATTTACCTTTAGCGCTGTGACTTAACATATTATAAGCATAGGCAATAATGGCAGGAAATTTTGCAATGAGATCTATGGATTGCCGCATTAAATTATCACGAGATGTATCATCAGCTTTAGAATCATAAGTATACATTTCAAGCACTGTTCTTGCTAAAATATTCATCACATCATGACCTTCAAGTTCCATGATAGCAATCTTAGTTTGCTTTTCCAGTGCCATTGATTCACAAAGTAATCGTGAAAAATCGTATAACTCTTCTTTATCGGGTAAAGAACCTGATAATAGTAGATAGATCGTTTCTTCAAATCCTGTTCGTTGCTCTTTTTGTGCATTATGTACAAGATCTTCAATATCAATGCCTCGATATAATAATTTTCCTGGAATAGGTTTTAATGAACCACCTTCTAAATGTTCATAACCTAGCACATCTCCAATTTTGGTTAAACCAACTAATACGCCAGTATGATCAGCGTTACGTAACCCACGTTTTACATTAAAAGTTTCAAATAATTGTGATTCAATTTTACTAGTGTTTTTAATCGTTTCTGATAATTTATAAACTAAATACTTTTCTTTCATTTATTATTTCCTCTTTTGTTATAAATTATCGATTACTGCTTGAGTAAATTCAGTTGTAGATAACGATTGCCCATTTTTCATAAAACGAGCTAAATCGGCTGTTGCCTTACCTTCTTGAAATAAGCTTTGCATTGCATGGGTAATTAATTGTCCAACTTCATACCAACCAAGATAATCAAACATCATCACACCTGATAGCAATAATGATGATGGATTTGCTTGATTTTTTCCTGCAATATCAGGAGCTGTGCCATGTGTTGCTTCAAAAATAGCATGACCTGTCAGATAGTTAATATTCGCGCCAGGTGCAATACCAATGCCCCCGACCATCGCAGCAAGTTGATCTGAAACATAATCACCATTAAGGTTTAACGTTGCAACAACAGAATAATCTTCTGGTTTTAACAAAGTATTTTGTAAAAATGCATCACAAATCACATCTTTAATAATTAATTTTGACGAAGATTGAGCGTTCTTTAATGCTTGTTCTGCCGCTGATGTGCCAGCCGTTTTTTGGATTTTTGCATATTGATTCATAGTAAAAACAGCATCAGTAAATTCTTTCTCTGCTAGTGCATATCCCCACTGTTTAAATCCCCCCTCTGTAAACTTCATAATATTACCTTTATGTACTAGGGTAACAGAGGGTAATTTATGGTGAAGAGCATATTTAATTGCAGCTCTAATTAAACGTTCTGATCCTTCAATTGAAACAGGTTTGACACCAAATGACGAAGTTTTAGGAAAACGAACTTTACTAACGCCCATTTGTTGTGATAAAAATTGGTAAAATTTTTCAGCTTCCTGTGTGCCTTGTAGCCATTCAATACCAGCATAAATATCTTCAGTATTTTCTCGGAAAATAGTCATGCTTACTTTTTCGGGATGTTTTATTGGTGATTCCACCCCTTTGAACCAACGAACAGGACGCAGACATACATAAAGATCTAATTCTTGGCGAAGAGCAACATTGAGTGAACGAATCCCATCCCCCACAGGCGTAGTTAAAGGACCTTTGATACCAATAAGATATTGTTTAAAAGCATTCATAGTTTCTTCCGGTAACCATGCACCATTCAAGTTGAATGACTTTTCACCAGCAAGTACTTCTTGCCATTTAATGCTGCGTTTATCTTGATAAGCTTTTTCAATCGCTTTATCAAAAATTGTTCGAGCAGCATTCCAAATCTCTTTACCCACACCATCGCCTTCAATAAAAGGAATAGTTGGATGATTTGGGACAATTAATTGTCCATTTTCAATTGAAACTTGCTGATTCATATTGCATCTTCCCCCTCTTTTTTCAGTTAGTTAAATCCTTCCTTCAACTTATTTAAAGCACTACCTGCTTTAAACCATTCTATTTGAGATTGATTATAAGTATGTGCAACAGCAAAAGAGTCCACGCTTCCATCTTGATGATGAAGTATCATTGTCAGCTCTTTATCTGGTGCGAAATCTACTAACCCAATAATGCTAATTTTGTCATCCTCACGAATTTTGTCATAATCGTCTTTATTAACAAATGTTAAAGCTAACATTCCTTGTTTTTTAAGGTTCGTTTCATGAATTCGTGCAAATGATTTAACCACAATGGCTTTAACATTTAAAAAGCGAGGCTCCATTGCGGCATGTTCCCGTGATGAGCCTTCACCATAATTTTCTTCAGCTACAACAATTGAGCCTAGTCCTTGAGCTTTTAACTGACGAGCTAATATGGGTACTTCAACATAATTACCTGTTTGCGGATCTAAAACTGAGTTGGTTTTTTGATTAAAGGCATTAACTGCACCAATTAACATATTATTAGAAATATTATCTAGATGTCCTCGAAATTTTAGCCATTTACCCGCCATTGAAATGTGATCGGTAGTACATTTACCCGTTGCTTTAATGAGTAAGGGTTGTGAAGTAATGTCTTTTCCATCCCAAGGTAAAAAAGGTGAAAGTTGTTGTAGCCGCTCTGAGTGACTTGAAATATGAACTTCAACCGCACTGCCATTGGCTATGGGTGCTATATAACCAGCATCATCAACAACAAACCCTTGCTTAGGCAACTCATCCCCTACTGGTTCAGATAATTTCACTTTCTGGCCTTTATCATTGATTAAACTATCAGTGAGTGGATTAAAGCTGAGTTTACCTGCAATCGATAATGCAGCTACAATTTCAGGAGAGCATATAAATGCATAAGTATTTGGGCTACCATCATTACGTTTAACAAAGTTACGATTAAAAGATGTCACAATCGAATTTTTATGTTCATCAGCAACTTCATCACGACGCCATTGCCCAATACAAGGTCCACAAGCATTAGCCATAATAGCTGCACCAGCTTGTTCAAAGCGACTTAAAATGCCATCTTTCTTTGAGGTGTATTTCACTTGTTTTGAGCCAGGGTTAATGATTAATTTTGCTTTTACCTTTAGTCCTAATTGATTTGCATTATCAATCACTGAAGCCGCACGCATCAAGTCCTGATAAGAAGAGTTAGTACATGAACCAATCAAGCCTACCTCCATGTTATCAGGGTAATTATGCTCTTTGATAGCAGTAGCAAGTTGTGAAATAGGATAAGCTAAATCAGGTGTAAAAGGCCCATTAACATAAGGCTCCAATTCAGATAGATTAATTTCTATTACTTGATCATAGTATGTTTCTGGTTGTACTAAAACAGCCTCATCAGGATTGAAACAGTCCGTTAACATATTTGCTAAATCAACCACTTTTTGGCGTCCTGTCATCGTTAAATAATCAGCCGACTTTTTACTATAAGGGAATATTGATGTTGTTGCTCCGACTTCTGCCCCCATATTACAGATAGTTGCTTTTCCTGTTGCTGATAAAGTTGAAGTCCCTTCACCAAAATATTCAATCACGGAATTGGTGCCGCCTTTAACCGTTAAAATTCCTGCTAGTTTTAAAATAATATCTTTTGGTGATACCCAACCTGATAGATTACCAATCAATTTTACGCCAATGATTTTTGGCATTTTCAATTCCCAAGGCATACCAGCCATAACATCAACAGCATCTGCACCACCAACCCCTATTGCGAGCATTGAAAGTCCACCAGCATTTGGCGTATGTGAATCAGTGCCAATCATCATACCTCCAGGGAATGCATAATTTTCAAGTACGACTTGATGAATAATACCTGCATCGGGCTTCCAAAACCCAATACCATATTTATTCGATACATCACGTAGAAATTGATAAACTTCTTGATTATTACTTTCTGCAACAATTAAATCATCATGAGCATTTTTATAGGCTTGAATAAGGTGATCACAATGCACTGTTGAGGGCACAGCAACGCTTTTACGACCTGAATTCATTAGCTGTAAAAGCGCCATTTGGGCAGTTGCATCTTGCATAGCAACGCGATCGGGTGAAAAATTAACATAATCCTCCCCCCGTTTATAAACCTTAATCTCTTCACCTTCGGCTAGATGTGCATAAAGAATTTTTTCCGTTAAGGTTAACGGTTTTCCAATTTTTTGGCGGATCAGCTCAATCTTTTGTGGATAACTTTGGTAAATTCGTTTAATTAAATCAATATCAAAAACCATAATTAAGCCCCCATTGCATATATTATCCTTTCAGATTTCACTTACAATCAAAATGAATGTTTATTCTATTTTTGTGAATTAATATTCATTACAATATACTAATAATTTTTTTATGCAATCTTGTATTAAAATCTTTTATTAACCGCTCTTTTTGATAATTAATTAAAATTACGTAGAACAAGTACGATCGATAGTTTGATTTTTACACTATCAAAATATTAAATATTATGCACATTAAAGAAAATTCAAAATTGCGTGATCATATAAATAAAAATAATATAAAAAAGTTGCAAGTTAAGTGACAACCAGCACAAAACAATAGCTAAAAGCCATGTTTGCCTGCATGATCGATCTATGCTACATTGTTTTTCCGAATAATATTTACACTAATTTTATTATGAATCAAACAACTAATCCGTCACCAATAAGAACGGGTGGCTTTCTAAATACTATTGAACGAATTGGCAACAAAATTCCCGATGTAACAACACTGTTTTTTTATGCATTAATCATCTGTTTTGTAGCTTCTTTATTACTCTCTTTTGTAAACTTTAATTACATTAATCCTGTTACGCAAAATAAGCTTGTTGTTGTCAATATGCTGGCTCCCGATAATTTGGTCACTTTTTTTACCAAGATGGTGCCTAATTTTGTCACGTTCCCGCCACTTGGCATTACAATTGTGGCAACATTAGGTATTGGTATTGCTGAAAGTAGTGGTTATATCCATGTGCTACTTAAAAAGTTATTAGCTATCACTCCTAAAAAATTAGTGACACCATCAGTTATTTTTGTCAGTATGGTTTGCCATATTGCTGCTGATTCAGCTTATGTGATTTTAATGCCTGTATCAGCGATGATGTTTTATGCAATTGGACGTCATCCACTAGCGGGGATTGCAGCTTCATTTGCAGGCTTAGCTGGTGGGTTTAGCTCAAGTTATACGCCATCAATTATCGATCCAATTATGCAAGGCTTTACCCAAAGTGCTGCACAAATTATCGATCCCTCTTATCAAGTCAACGTGCTTTGTAACTACTTTTTGAGCTTTGGCGGTACCTTTTTTGTATTATTAGCTTGCTGGTTTGTTACCGATAAAATCGTCGAACCTCGTTTAAATGCAACCATGCCTTTAAATAATGATTTAAAGTTAGATAATATTGCCAATTCGCCAGAAATCACACCGATTGAGAACCGAGCATTTAAAGTCGCTTCAATTGTCTTTTTAGCGATTGCTATTGGTTTGGTTTTATTATTATTACCAGAAAACTCTTTATTACGTGCTCCTGATGGAAGTATGACAAGCAATAAAGCTCCAATTATGCAAATTATTGTGCCACTATTGTTTGTATTTTTTGCCATTCCGGGATTAATACACGGTTTTATAACCGGAGCATTTAAATCGTCGCGCGATATTGTAAAAGCGATGGAGAACATCACAAAATCTCTTATTCCATTTATTGTTTTTGCGTTCTTTTGTGCACAATTTTTATATGTCTTTTCTCATTCACAAATTGGAACATTAATTGCGATTGGTGGTGCTGAGTTTTTAAAAGCGCTACATCTGCCTTCAGTTGTCACAATCTTTGGAGTGATAATTCTAACGAGCATGTTAAATGTGTTAATTACCTCTGCATCGTCTAAATGGGCCATATTAGCACCGATTTTTGTACCAATGCTTATGTCAGTTGGCATCTCACCAGAATTAACACAAGCGGCTTATCGTATCAGCTCGGCAGTTAATGTTAGTACACCAATGTTTGCTTTTTATCCTTTGATTATTGCTTATTGCCAGCAATACTGTAAAAACACCGGTGTAGGCACATTAAGTTCGATGATGATTCCTTATACCGCCGCACTACTTATTGCATTAACGGTAAACTTATTGCTCTTTTGGTTCTTAGGTCTACCAATTGGTTTTGACAGTGGCTATGTATATCCACCCGTAAATAATTAGTTACCATAAGGAGTCAAACTATAATGAATATTACCGAACAATTAGTTGAGCGTTTTTTACGTTATGTCAACGTTCCAAGTCAAAGTGCTCTTGGATGTGCGCATGTGCCCTCAACCCCAGGGCAAACAGAATTAGCCAAATTACTCAAACAAGAGTTGATCGAACTTAATTTACAAGATGTTCACCTTGATGAGCATAGTATTGTAACGGCTAAACTACCAGGCAATAATCCAAATGCGCCCAAAATTGGTTATGTTGCTCATCTTGATACGGTCGATGTTGCCTTATCAGATAAAATCAAGCCACAGAGAGTGACCTTTACCGGTCAAGATATCCTGTTAAATAAAGATAAAAATATCTGGTTTAAAGTTGATGAACATCCTGAATTGAATAAGTATCTTAATGATGAATTGATTGTCACTGATGGCACAAGTGTACTTGGTGCTGATAATAAAGCCGCCATTGCCGTTGTGATGACAATGTTAGATCAATTACAACAACAAAATCTTACACATGGTGATATTTATGTGGCATTTGTACCTGATGAAGAAGTAGGCTTAAATGGTGCTAAGAAACTTGATTTAAATCGCTTCAAACCTGATTTTGCTTATACAATCGATTGTTGTGAACTAGGTGAAGTCGTTTATGAAACTTTCAATGCTGGCTCAGCAATCATTGAGATTACTGGTGTATCTGCTCATCCAATGTCGGCAAAAAATGTTTTAATCAATCCTATCCGTGTAGCTAATGATATTATTAACTGTTTTGATAGTTTCGAAACACCTGAACATACCGAAGGTAAAGAAGGTTATTTTTGGTTTAATGATATTGTTGGCAATCAAAGTACCACAACATTAAAAATGAGTATTCGTGACTTTGATTTAGCTAAATATGAAGCACGTAAAGCTTATATCCAAGAAGTGGTGAGCTTTATTAGCCGAAAATATCCAAGGGCTAAAATTGAGTGTAAAATTACCGATATTTATAGCAATATAGCTAACTATTTGGGTAATGATCGTCGCTGTATTGATTTGATTTATCAATCATTTGAGCACCTCAATATTCAGCCAAATACGATTGCTATGCGGGGGGGAACGGATGGTTCAGCACTTTCTGCTAGAGGTCTTACCACACCAAATTACTTTACTGGTGCACATAACTTTCATTCGTGCTTTGAGTTTTTACCATTATCATCATTTCTTAAATCTTTTGAAGTAACGATGAAAATTATCGAATTAGCCGCCAAAGCTAAGTAATATAAAAAAGGGGGGAGTATCTCCCTTTTTCTTCCTTTTAAGCATACTAATAAATGTAGGGATTTATTCTGTTCAAGGTTCAAACGTTGAAATGGTATTAGCTAAAAATGAAGTAAGTGAAGATTTATGAGATAAATGGTGGGTCGTGAGCGATTCGAACGCTCGACCAACGGATTAAAAGTCCGCTGCTCTACCGACTGAGCTAACGACCCATTTGACAAAAACCACTTTACCTTTAGTACTTAAAGCCACAAGCGATTTCGGGTTGGTATAATACTTATAATTATAATGCTACGCAACCCTTTTATTGCCATTTTCACGCAATAGCTGGTTATTTATACATTTTACTTTAGTGACGCTAATTTTTTATTCGCAAGAGCAACTGCATTCTTATCTTTTGAATACTTATTCACCACTTGTTGAAAAACAGCTTTAGCATTTTTAGTATCCCCTTTATCAAGTAAAATCAATCCTACTTTATAAAGGCTATCAGCGGCTTTTGGTGAAGATGGGAAATCTTTTACCACACTCGCATAATAAAATGAAGCATCATCTTTTTTGTTTTGTTTATATGAAAGTTGACCGAGCCAATAATTAACGTTGGCTCGGTAATTAGACTTTGGGTAGGTTTTTAAATACTTTTGAAACGCGGCAATGGCTTCATTATTTTGTTTGCCATCATTAACAAACTGCATGACAAAATTATAATCAGCTTTATCATCACCTGAAGTTGTCCATCCAGATAAATCTGAAGACGAAGATGTTGATGAAGTCGAATCAGAAGATGGAGCTGAGTTATTTTCTTGTGAGTCAGAATTAGAATTTGATGAAAATCCAGAACCATTAGCCATTTGCTGTAAAATCATTTTTTGGCGTTCAATTACCTGATTCAATTGATATTTTGTTTCCTCTAACTGACCACGGAGTGTATCTACATCAGCTTGTAAATCACTAATTTTTTGTTGGTTTTGAATTATTAATTGCCCTTGAGCTTGAATAGTTCTATCAATATCAGAACTACCCGCAGCACAACCATAACCTGTAAATAAAAGAAACAGGAACAATGTGAGTATTTTTTTATGCATATTATTAGACTCGGCGTGAACTTAGAAAATAAAAACGGCTGAATAATCAGCCGTTATAAGATACTATTAATATCCAGCATAAGTTACTACAGCACGACGGTTTTTAGCATAAGCTGCTTCATCATGCCCTAATACAGCTGGTTTTTCTTTACCATAAGAAACAATTTCCATTTGGCTTGCAGAAGCACCATTACCTTGTAGGTATGATTTAACTGCAGCTGCACGGCGTTCACCTAATGCGATGTTATATTCAGGAGTACCGCGTTCATCAGCATGACCTTCGATAACAACTTTTACATTATTTGCACGAATAAATACAGCGTGTGCATTTAATAATGTTGCATATTCAGACTTAACATTATATTTATCAAAATCAAAATATACTGTGTTCATTTGTTGTAATTTTTGAAGTTGTTCTAAGGCTTCTTTTGATAAAGTACCATTTGAATTACCACCTGCGTTACGGCTACTATTAGATGAACATGCAGTTACAGCGATTAATGGTAAAGCAACCGCAGCTACTTTAAGAAATTTAGAAAATTGCATTGTATTAACTCCTTTGTTTAAATAAATTATTACTTATATTTTATACATCTAACCAACTTAAAAGTAACACCAGTTACTAACCAGAAAGATTAGAAGTATATATTATAACGACCTTAAGCTTTACACAATTTTAATAATCACAATATTGTATAATTTTTAAGCTCTTCTTATAAATATGGCGACCATGCAGGGAATTTTACTTGCCCATCGGTTGCCGGTAACCTTGCTTTAAAATTACCATCGGTAGATACAAGATTCAAAATGGTACCTAATCCTTGTGATGAACTATAAATGATCATAGTACCGTTTGGTGCAATACTTGGCGTTTCATCTAAAAAAGTATCGGTTAAACGTTGATAGGTTTTTGTGTCCATATCATATCGAGTAATATGTTGTTCACCATTATTAGTTGATATCATAGCAATAAAAGAACCATCCGGCGACACGCGGGCATTCTGATTCTGCGTATTATCCCACGTTATTCTTTGAGATGCACCACCATTAATATTGATACTATATAATTGAGGACGTCCCGCTTGGTCAGAAGTGTAGACAATAGTTTGATTATCCGGCATCCAAGATGGCTCTGTATCATTACTACGGCTAGAAGTGATTTGCGTGATTTTTTTGCTACTTAAATCCATCATATATAAATTTAAGCTTCCTCCTTTAGATAAAGCAAACGCTAATTTACTACCATCTGGAGAAAATGCTGGAGCGCCATTATGTTGAGGAAAAGATGCAATTGTTTGAACAGCACCACTCTCTAATGTTTTTAAAACCAATGCAGAATGACCGCCTTCAAAAGTCACATAGGCCAATTTTTTACCATCAGGTGACCAAGTAGGAGACATTAACGGTTCTTTAGAACGATGAACAGTGGTTTGATCATAACCATCATAATCAGACACTCTTAATTCATGCGAAAAAGGCCCTTTAGTTGTTTTAACAACATAAGCAATTCGTGTTCTAAATGCACCTTTAATACCCGTTAGTGATTCAAAGATTTCATCACTAGCAGTATGCGCCGCATAACGAAGCCAGCGTTTTTCAATAGAAAATTGGTTTTGTGCCAAAACTGTACCAGGATGGTTGACTGTATCAACTAATTGATAATTTATAAGGTATTTCCCTGACGCATCGGGTTGAATTGAGCCTACTACAACTGCCGAAACACCAAGATTATTCCATACTGCAGGGGTCACCTCTGAAGCAGTGGTTGGTTTTTGAGGCATACGATTAACGTCAATAGGATTAAACTTACCGCTATTACGCAAATCAGAAGCAATAATATCTTCAATAATTTGTGGGGGCTCTCCTCCACCAGTCCATTTAAATGGAGCAACAGCGATTGGTTTAGCAGAATTCACTCCATCGGTAATAATAATTCTGACTTCAGAATTAACCATCGTAGTAAAAAATAAAATAAAACAAGTTGTCAAAAAGCGAGAAGCGAATTTGATCATCTTAAATTCCTTAATAAAAGCAAGAAACATTGAGTTAAATTAAACATAAACCGATAAAAAACAGAAAATAAAATCTTTGAAAATTAATATATTACCGTTAACTAGCTACACATACTAAACTTTACAAAACATAAACAATTTTGTAGCGAGAAAGATAGCCGATATCTGATAACAAGTCCATAGTCTTTAAAATAAAAAGATTTATGTAATAATAATGGTTTTACTATATAAAATACCCAAAGTAATAATAAAAAAATTATTCTAATTGTAGGTGTCTATACTAATCCTATTTAAATAAGGTTTAAAGAGTTTGAAAAGATATTTTTATATATGAAAATGAATAAATATATAAAAAAGTTTACAATTTAGATGGCGACCATAAGGAAGTGATAATTTTGCTTAAAAAGATGACATTATTTTTGGCAATTTTCACAATAAAAAGTATTACGCTGTCCTATTTTTTGTGATTTTATTTCTGTACCACAAATTATGCACGGTTCATCTTTGCGTCCATAAACTTGTAATTCTTGCGCAAAATATCCAGGTTTGCCATCAGACTGAAGAAAATCCTTTAGTGTTGTTCCGCCTTGTTCAATTGATTTGGTAAGAACTTGTTTAATGGAAGCAACCAATCTTTCAAATTCATTTAATTGTAAGGAGCTGACTTTGCGATTAGGATTAATTTTTGCCATAAATAGCGATTCAGAAGCATAAATATTGCCGACTCCAACTACAATATGGTTATCCATAATCCAGCTTTTAATGGGCACTTTTCGATTTTGGGCTTTTTCGAATAGATATTCTGCTGAAAATTCATTACTTAAAGGCTCTGGTCCCAAATGTTGTAATTGAGATATTTCGCCTAATGAACTAGTCCAAAGCCAAGATCCAAAACGCCTAGGATCGGTATAACGTAATATGATACCATTTCCTAAAACGAGATCGATATGATCGTGCTTTTCTGCTTTTTGGTGTTTTTTTAAAATACGTAAGCTACCTGACATTCCCAGATGAATCACAATCCAGTTGTTAGATAGCTGTAATAATAAATATTTTGCACGTCGTTTTATATCTAAAATAACTTGTCCATGAGCATTACTTATAGCCCTATCAACTGGCCAGCGTAATTTAGATTGTCGAACAATAATTTTATCTATAGTTTGTCCCTTTAAATACGGTAAGATGCCTCGGCGACTTGTTTCAACTTCTGGTAATTCAGGCATATTCTTTTTCCCCCCTAGTTATTTAATAGGTCTGTAACCCAATTTGGAGCTTGCTGAGCAGGCACTGACTGGTTATTACCATTGCATAAGCTCTGAGGATTAATCGTCCATACAGGTAAAGATCGAATTCCGCTTCCATTACATTGCCACTGCCCATCACTATCAATAGGTACCATAAAAATATTTTGAGGTTGTGGCAGCACTAATTTCTTTGGTGGGTTATTTTGTAAGTATTCACTATAAATTTTTAGGGCACCAGTTGCACCCGTTAATTTCATTGGAGAATGATCATCTAAACCAATCCAAATAACAGCAACATTTTTACCGTCAATCCCTGTAAACCAGCTATCACGAGAATCATTACTTGTTCCTGTCTTAGCAGCTAAATTAAACGAACCGTATTTAGCTTTTAATGAACGAGATGTCCCCGAATTAACCACTTGTTGCATAGCGTAAGTAGTTAGATAAGCCGATTGTTGAGATACTGCCTGAAGCTGTTGTGGATAGCTTTGATAAACAAGCTCACCTTTGTCAGTCAATACATATCTTAAAATAGAAAGTGGAGAACGTTGACCATTATTAGTTATCGTTTGAAACATCTGTGCAGTTTCTAACGGTGTTAATTCTAAAGCACCAAGTAACCTTGATGGTAAATTAGGTATACGCTCTGCTGGTACGCCCAGCGCTTGTAAAGTATTTTTTGTTGCATCAAGCCCCAATGCCATACCTAAATTAACAGTAGGTACATTAAGTGAAAGCGCTAAGGCGTCGACTAACATAACACGATCGCGGAATTTTCGATCATAGTTTTTCGGTTCCCAATAGCCTCCACCATCAAGCTTAATCGATAAAGGATTATCGTTAAGCCAAGTATTGAGTTGGTAATGATCGGGTTGTCCAAGTGCGGTTAGATAAGTTGACGGTTTAGCTAATGAACCAATTGCTCGCTGAGTTAACCAAGCACGGTTATAACCCGGATAACGCGGTTCTGCGCTACCAATAATTGAGCGAATTTCCCCAGTCTCACGACTCACAATCACCATTGCTGTTTGTAATTCTTTATTGGTTGATGTACGCAGTTTCTCAATTTCGTTAGTGACCGCTTGCTCTGCAGCAGATTGAGCCACAGGATCAAAGGTAGTAAAAATCTTCATACCAGACAAATGATCTGCTTTATCACCTAATTGTTTTCGAAGTTCACTGCGCACAACTTGCATAAATGCTGGTTGTGGTGAAATCACACCACCTTTAGGTAGAACTGTTAGTGGGCGCTGACTTAATAAAGTATACAACTCATCATCAATAATACCTTGCTGCTCAGTGAGTTTTAAAACCACATTGCGACGTTCAATAACTTGTTGAGGTTGTGTCCAAGGATTATATAATGAAGCCCCTTTGACCATACCAACTAGTACTGCTTGCTGATCCAATGTAAGTTCATTAACTGGACGACCAAAATAGTAAAGACTTGCTAATGGGAAACCATGAATCTCCTCACTACCTGCTTGTCCCAAATAAACTTCATTTAAATACAGTTCTAAAATACGTTCTTTGCTATAACGAGCATCCAAAATTAATGCCATATAAGCTTCACGTATTTTTCGACTTAAACTACGTTCATTAGTTAAAAAAAGATTTTTGACCGTTTGCTGGGTTAATGTACTTCCACCCTCGGTACGACCTGTTGTTAAATTAACAAAAATAGCACGGCCAATAGAATATAAACTTACACCATGATGATCGTAAAAACGTTTATCTTCTGTTGCTATCAATGTTTGTAACAATGAATCAGGGAATTCTTTTAATGGCACAAATAACCGCTGTTCGCCATTTGGAGAGTGCATCATAGTAATTAATTTAGGATCAATTTTAAGCAATCCAAAATCACGCCCCGTCTCTAGATTAGTAATACGATCGATACGATTTTCATAAAAAGTAATTCTGACTCTAAACGCTTGCTCTTCACCATCAGGAAAAGTAAAAGGCCGACGATAGACTTCAACTGCATCGTTACTTACAATAAATTCACCAGGACGAGTAGCTTTAGTATCTTGCTGACGATATTGGGCACCAACTAACATTGTCACTACATCATTTAAGCTATATTCACTATCAGGCTCAAGATCAATAATTTGACCATAAACCGCTGCTGGCAACTCCCACACATTTCCGTCAATCCTCTCTTTGATTTGTTGATCAAGATAGACACCATAAATAATAGCCACAGCAACAAATATGAGAAATAACTTAAATAATAATGTTAAAAATCGTCGCAAAAGTGTAGGCTTTTTATTTTTTTTAGTCCTTTTAGAAGATCGTTTTTTTGCTGTTTTAGTTGATGTATTCAAACTGCACCTAACATTTATTATCCAATAAAATTAGCTTATGATAACATAATTTTTTAAGGATACCTTACCCTTCTTTTTTAGAAAAATTTCAATTAAGTAGGTATTTAAATATAAAATAAATGCATAAATTTAAAAATTTAGCTGTGAGCTAATACTTTTAACTTTTGACAAGAAAGCTTTTTTTGACTTACCTGTTAATCCTTCAGAAATAGGTAAACTTGCCGTTAACGGATTGACTGGCTTATTATTAATATGTAATTCAAAGTGCAAATGAGGACCAGTGGAACGCCCTGTGTTTCCTGATAGTCCAATTTTATCGCCTTGCTTAACTTGTTGTCCTGGTTTGACTAAAATTTTATCCAAGTGCATATAAGTGGTCATATACTGACGACCATGCCGGATAGCAATATAGTTACCTGCTGAACCACTATACTTTGCAATGACTACTTCACCATTACCAACGGATAATACAGGTGTTCCGCGTGATACTGCAAAATCTACACCATTATGAGGGGCTATTTGTCCTGTAACTGGGTGCAAACGGCGTGGGTTAAATCCAGAAGAAACACGTGCTTTTGTAGCTAAAGGATAACGAAAAAAGCTTTGGGATAAGCTGTTACCACTGATGTCATAATATTTACCATCATCAGCTAGAATAGCATAATAATCCTTGGTTCCACTTTTAACACGGACACCCAGTAACTGGCTATTGGATAAACTTTTACCATGCATTTCTCGTGTTAGAACAACTGAAAATTTATCACCAACTTGTAATCGACGAAAATCTAAACGCCATTGTAAAGCGCGGGTAATAATACCAATTTCATTACTAGTTAGACCACTTTTGCGCGCATCAGCAACAAAATTAGTTTTAATATCACCTTTTATAACAATATCTTGTGGTACAACTTCAGCTGTTTCGGAACTTTCTACAAATTTATCGCCAGATTTTTCATAGATTCGAATATTATTACTTGATATTGTCCAACTAAAAGTTTGCAAATTATGATTATCATCAGTCGTCCAGCTAATTTGTTGGCCTATTCTTAAATTTGCAAGTTGTTTAAATTTAGTCGTTAACTGATAAATATCATTTCGGTTAACGTTATAACGAATTAAGATATCATGCAAAGTATCGCCACGCACAATAGTATATTGCACTGAGTTATCTTTATCATCAACGATGTCATCTAATTCATCCTTAACAATTTCATCTTCAGGAACGTCTGATGATTCGGTAACGGTAGCCGTTTTACCATTGACTATCTCGACTCTCCCATCATCAGCAAGAAAATGGGAGTTATCATTTACAGTAGTTTCAACTTGAGGAGTTAAAGGAACATAAACAGTTCGATCCAGATTGAGTGGACGCCACAGAATAGTAAATAAAATAACAATAAAAAGGACGCCTAATATTGAAAAATAGGGAATTTTAAAATTATTTTTTTCAATATCAGGGGATTTTATTTGTCTTGCCAAAATTAACCTTAACTATTTATTACTAAAACTAATTTTTATCCAAACAATCCAACAGTTGCTGTGTTAGTTTTAATAAAAATTGTGAATATGCATCTTTGGAAAGAGCGATACCTGTTCCTAATGGATTTAATTCTCCAATTCGAACATCCGTTCCATCCACTAATTTTTCAATAACTGCTGGGCTAAACTGCGGTTCACGAAATACGCATACAGCTTGGTGTTCTTTGAGCATCTGCTGAATAGAATAAACTTTTTGGAAACCGGGCTGAACTGCTGGATTTATAGTAAAACTACCTAGTTTTTTCAATCCGAACCGTGTCTCAAAATACCCATAAGCATCATGAAACACAAAATACCCTCTATTTTGTACGGTAATGAGTTTTTTTGCAATATTTTGTTCTGTTTCTACAAGCTTAATGTTGAACTCGTTTAAATTTTCATCGATCAATGTGCTTTTATTAGGATAAAGCTCGATAAGTTTATCATGAATTGACTGCGCAATAATTTTAGCAATTTCAGGAGAAAGCCAAATATGCTCATCATATTCACCATGCTGATGATGCTCTTGAACAGACTCATCATGAGAATGGTTATCTTCATCCTCATCATCATGGCTAATACGAAGCAATGCGTTAATCTCTGGTATTGCCATTAATTCGATTTGTTTTTGCTTATCAATGCTTTTTAGGATTGTTGGCATAAAAGCTTCCATATCTTCACCAACCCAAACCACAAGTTCTGCTGATTTTAGTTTAGCTAAATCAGATGGTTTTAAATAATAAGTGTGAGGGGATGCACCATCAGGGAGTAAAATATCAGTATCGGTCACTCCAGAAGCGATAGCTTCAGTGATAAACCCTATCGGTTTTACAGACGAAATAATTTTCGCATTAGCATAATTAGTAATACTGTGAAGAAATGCTAATGAACTCAGTATGATTAAAAAAGAAGCTAATTGTTTACTGTTCCGTACAATATATTTTTTCACATCGTTATCCTATATTTATAATGTATGATAGAATAGAATTAATTTATTGTTATAATATAACATAACATATTTATAGGCAAGGGCCCCAACAATATGACGCCATTAATTACGCTTAATAATATTTCAGTGGAAATTGACCATCAAAAAATATTATATGACGTTTCATTAAAAATACATCTTAATCAAATTATTACATTATTAGGCCCTAATGGTGCAGGTAAATCGACCCTAGTAAAAGTTATTCTGGGGTTGGTTCCTTGCACCTCAGGGACAGTCGTGCGTTCACCTAATTTAACGATTGGCTATGTGCCACAGTCAATCAACTTAAATTCAACATTACCTATTACTGTTAAACGTTTTATGCACTTAAATAAGCAATTAAATAATGAAGATATGCTTAATATATTATCCATGGTAAAAGCTGAATATTTAATCAATAAATCTATGCATCAATTATCAGGTGGTGAATTACAGCGTGTTTTACTAGCTCAAGCCTTAGCAAAGAAGCCTCAATTATTGATTCTTGATGAACCAACTCAAGGCGTAGATGTCAATGGCCAGGTACTTTTATATGATTTAATCACTGATGCAAAAAATCAGTTTAATTGTGGTGTCTTAATGGTTTCTCATGATCTTCATTTAGTCATGGCAAAAACAGATGAAGTAATCTGTTTAAATCATCATATCTGTTGTTCTGGTACGCCAGCCATTGTTTCTAATGACCCAGAGTTTATTTCTCTCTTTGGCCGATACGGGGCATCACAAATTGCTGTTTATAAACACCACCACACTCACCAACATGATTGCTGCAAATCCCCTATTGAGCAAAATAAGGCAATTGTTTTGCCTAGCTATGAAAGGAAAAATAATGATTGAGTTACTATTACCATCTTTATTAGCTGGATTATGCTTAACTAGCATAACAGGACCTTTAGGTACTTTCGTTGTTTGGCGTAGAATGTCCTATTTTGGCGATACGTTATCACATGCTGCTTTACTTGGTATCGCATTTGGATTTTTACTGAATATCAATTTATTTTATGCTGTCATTTTTATAACTCTTCTACTCGCCTTAGGATTAATTTGGTTAGAAGCTCAAAAACAACTTCCTATTGATACTTTACTTGGGATTTTGGCTCATAGTGCATTATCACTTGGTTTAGTAGTAATTAGTTTAATGGACAATATTCGTATTGATTTAATGGGATACTTATTTGGTGATCTTTTATCAGTAACATATTCAGATCTTTATCAAATTATTATTTGTGTAGCATTTATTGGCGCTTTATTGTTTTGGCGGTGGAATAACATTTTATTCATTACTGTGAGTGAAGAATTAGCTTTTAGTCATGGCATTAACGTACAGTTCACAAAATTAATTTTGACACTACTATTAGCGTTAACAATAGGTCTATCGATGAAATTTGTCGGAGCCCTAATTATCACTTCTTTACTTATTATTCCTGCCGCAACAGCCAAATATTATTCGAAAACACCTGAAACAATGGCATTAACTGCAATAATAATAGGTATGTTATCAGTTATTGCTGGATTGATATTTTCATTTATTTACGATACGCCAACAGGTCCCTCAATAGTATTAAGTAATACTTGTCTATTTTTTATATCATCATTTATTTCAAAACTCATTTTAAATAAAAAGAATTGAAATCATTGCAAAACTGTATTATTTATTGCGTGTCATATCCCATTAATAAATGGCTTTAATGGGTTTTTCGATATTTTCTAATATGATAATAATAAAATTAAACATATTGATAATTAGAAACTATGTCACTTGCAATTATTTATACGCGGGCATCTATTGGAATACAAGCCCCCTTAATAAACGTCGAAGTTCATATTAGTAATGGGTTACCAGGTTTTGTATTAGTTGGTCTTCCTGAAGCAACCGTTAAAGAAGCTAAAGATCGAGTTAGAAGTGCCATTATTAATAGTGGTTTTACCTTTCCAGCTAAAAAAATAACGGTAAACTTATCTCCAGCAGATCTACCAAAAGAAGGAAGCCGCTTTGATTTACCAATAGCTATTGCTATCCTTGCCGCAACAGAACAAATTCCAACAGAAAATTTATTACATTATGAATTTCTAGGCGAATTAGCGTTATCAGGAAATATTAGAGCTGTAAAAGGAGCAATTCCGGCAGCAATCGCTTCGAAAAAGAAAAATCGCATATTAATAATTTCAGCAGAAAATCAATCGGAGATTTCTTTGATTCACCAAAACAATACATTAATCACTAATAGCCTATTAGAATTATGTCAATATTTATATAGAGAAATTGATTTACCAACGGTTGAATACCGTGAATACCAAGATATTGATAGTAACTTAGCTAATCTACAAGATATAATCGGGCAAGAACACGCCAAAAGAGCATTAGAAATTGCGGCGGCTGGAGGGCACAATTTACTATTAATTGGACCTCCAGGCACAGGGAAAACGATGTTAGCAACTCGTTTAACATCCTTATTACCTCAACTATCAGATGACGAAGC
This sequence comes from Gilliamella sp. X-46, assembly GCF_057063525.1. NCBI lineage: Bacteria > Pseudomonadati > Pseudomonadota > Gammaproteobacteria > Orbales > Orbaceae > Gilliamella > Gilliamella sp. X-46. The sequence continues at coordinate 382,573 of NZ_JBXSQH010000002.1, forward strand.
ACTCGAAAGTGCAGCAATAACTAGTCTAGTTAGTCCAAATGGCTCAATTAAAAACTGGCGTAAAAGGCCTTTTAGATCACCTCACCATAGTGCATCAACCGCGGCACTAGTTGGCGGAGGATCGATTCCTAAACCAGGGGAAATTTCACTAGCACATAATGGGGTATTATTTTTAGATGAATTACCCGAATTTAATCGAAAAGTATTAGACGCTTTGAGAGAACCAATTGAATCGGGTGAAATAATCATTTCAAGGGCCAATGCAAAAATAAAGTTTCCCGCTAAGTTTCAATTAATAGCCGCAATGAATCCGAGTCCAACAGGGCATTATCAAGGAACACATAATAGAACGACACCACAACAAACCATACGCTATTTAAATCGACTTTCAGGACCTTTTCTTGATAGGTTTGATATTTCTATTGAGGTACCTTTACTACCAAAAGGTACACTGAGTAAAATAGCTACTTCTTCAGAATCAACTGAAACAGTAAAACAGCGAGTTTTACAAGCAAGAAATATTCAGTTTAAAAGAAACAATAAATTAAATAGTCAGTTAAGTACGAATGAAATTCAATGCTATTGTCAGTTATCAAATGAAAATAATGAGTATTTAGAGCAGGCATTGATAAAATTGGGACTCTCTGCTAGGGCATGGCATCGAATATTGAAAGTATCTCGAACAATTGCTGATTTAGATTTGTCAGAAAACATAGAACGAAAACACATTTCAGAAGCATTGAGTTATCGTTCTATGGATCGATTACTAATTCAATTACACAAAAACATTGGTTAAAAGAATTAGTCATCATTATCTACAAAATCATCAGTAACATCAACTTGTGGCTTTCCGCCAGATAATGTATGAAACCGTTTTGGCTTATTTATGCGAGAAAGATATTTCAGCCATGTTTTTTCAAAATCAGTAGATGGTTCTTTTTTACCTTTGCAAACGGCTACAAATGATTTTTCTTCTGCAGTGGAAGGGGTTCTGGTTTCTGCATCAAGTTCTTTAAAAGCACAACCATGCTTTTCTAAAATCAAAGCTTCTTTAATAGTAAAATCCCCATGTCGGGAAAATCCTCTTGGATAATTTTTATTATCAAAAAAGCGTTGTTGACTTACAAAACTCTCAGCCATGTTCTATCCTCTATCTAGATTGTAAAAGTAGTTGGGCGAAAATTATAATTGACTAAGTTAATCTGTAAACAAAATTTTTTTATTTACATAGACAAAAACGACTAAACGATTAAAATTAGAACAGAAATATTATTTTTTGGCAGGGGCGGAGAGTCTCGAACTCCCAACACCCGGTTTTGGAGACCGGTGCTCTACCAATTGAACTACGCCCCTAAATAAAGGTGGCGGAACGGACGGGGCTCGAACCCGCGACCCCCTGCGTGACAGGCAGGTATTCTAACCAACTGAACTACCGCTCCACCGAATTTGGTGTGTATATATAAAATTTAAAAGTCTGGCGGCACCCTACTCTCACATGGGTAATACCCACACTACCATCGGCACTACGGCGTTTCACTTCTGAGTTCGGCATGGGGTCAGGTGGGACCACCGCGCTATTACCGCCAGACA